>CADDZD010000008.1 GCA_902812385.1 Clostridia bacterium
TTTGCTCTATGCACATTGCGTGAACAGCCCCACTGTTCGAGCACACATAGTTTTTGGGCACATATTCAACCTGCCGAATTTCCAAATACGGTGGATTCCCGATGATCACATCAAACCCGCCGCGGTCATGGACGATGCCGTAGAACTCCACGAACCAGTGGAAGGGCTGGTGGGATTTCAGCCACTTATCGTAAGCATCCATGTTGGACGGGTCGACGCCATACTCGCCCGCCAGGTAGTGGTTGAGTTCCTCGTTCAATGCGGCGAGGCGACGGCGCAGTTCCAGTTTGTGCTCAAGGGGCACAGATTCGTCTCTTTCCATCTGCCGGGCGCGGAAGGCTTCAAACGCTTGCTGCAGGTCGGCGGCTTTGGTCTGAATGCGTCCCAGGGTGTTGTCAAAGTCCAGCCTGGCTGTCACCGCCCTCTCGACGTCGGCGTAGGTAGCGAAGCCCACCAGGGTGTTGCCGGCCCTGATGTTGAAGTCGATGTCGGGGAGTGGTTCGACACCGAGGTTGGGATGGCCCGGGTCCGGCTCTACCTGTGCCGCCAGTTTCAGAAAGAGGCGCAGTTTGCAGATTTCCACCGCCTCTTCCATGATGTCCACGCCGTAGAGATTTTTCAGGATGATGCTCTTGAAGATGAAGTAGCGGCGGTTGGGATGAGCGGCCACGCGTTCCAGCACCCTGCGAAAGTCGGCGAATTTCTCCGGTCTGTGCTTCACGCCCGAGCGTTCGAGGTCCTGTACGAACGCCTCCATGCGCTCCAGACAGGCTTCATAAAGCGGTTCCAGGATGTTGAGGGCGGCAAAGAGAAAGGCGCCGGAGCCGCAAGTAGGGTCGAGTACGGTGACGTTCTCGAGGGCGTGCCAGAAGGCGCGCAGGAGCTCCGGCCCTTCGCAGGTTTCAATGACATCCTGCGCGAACTGGCGGATGTCCAGGTTCAGGGTGATGAGGTCGTTGATGTCGCGCACTTCGCCGCATTGCAGTTTCCGGCGAATTTCCAGGCAGCGGTTGCGGCGATAAACATACTCGCGCCAGGTCTCGGTTACCAGGCGGATGGGGTCGCCCGCTTCGGCCTGTTCAAGGTTGTAGCGCTTGTCAAACATACGGGCTTTGGGGTCGTGCATACCGACCTGTACGAAATTGGGCAGCTCGGTTTCGGGCACGATGGAGCCGTCCTCGCGGATAACCCCGTGCTTCACTGCCGGATAAAGGTAGCGATCCGGATTGGACCGGAGCAGATCCCAAACGGTGGGGCCGTCCGGGTTGTCGAAAGCTATTTTGCACTTTTGGCGGGCAGCATCAAACAGGAAAGGAATGACCGTGTTCTTGCCGATGTATTCGGTGATGTCTTCCTTGGTGTAATAGGCGCCCATCTGCTTTTGGTTGACGTATTTCTCGAAGATGTAGCCCAGCACGTCGGGGTTGATCTCGTTGTCGGCGCGCAGGGGGCGCTCGTCCAGGTGCCACTGGTAACGGTCGAAGTAGTCAAAGATGCGCTCGAATGCTTCGTCGGGAATATGAAGCTTCTTGCCGTAACGGTCGGGTTGCTCCAGGGGATGAACATCGAAGATGCCGCCGTTCAGGTGCGGCACCCTGCCGATAAGCGCCTCCAGTTCGGGCGAGCGCTCTTTTTTACCGAGGCCTTCGTGGAAAAGCCGCAACAAGAAATCGCGGTAAAAGGTATAGAAACGATCCTTGCCATGCCGCTCCTGCATGTATCGGAGGCGGTTGCGCAGGTAGTTAAGATCACCGTCCAGAAACCCTTTCTTCTGGATGAAGTAGAGGAACATCAACCGGTTGAGCGTGACCGAGGCATACCAGGCACGGTCTTCTTCCACCGGTATGCCCTCGATGAATTTCAGAAAGGCGGCGTGCTGCCTGCGGAATTCTTCGTAGAACCGTTTGGTGACCCGCTCTACATCAAAAGCGGCGCGCACGCGGCCGGTCACGTCAGGCAATGCGATTCGTTCTTCTTCGTCAAGACTGAAGGCGATGGCTTCGAGTTTTTGCAAAAGCGCCTCGCCTGTCTGCGAGCGGTGGTAATGGTGTTCGCGGCAGGCAAGGGGCTTGCCCGGCTCGCGGCGGACCCATTGCCAGACCTGATGGGCGCCTTCGGCATCGGTGAAGATGATGAGGTGCTCGTGGACCGTCCTGGCGACATATTGCTCGATCTTGCGCCTCTCGGCATGGTCGGGTAGCCGTTCGCCAGCAGGGCTCGGGCAATGGAAAGCGACCATTCCGCGTTTGTGTGCCAGAGCAGAGAGGGTATGGGTGCGCTTGCCGAGAGGAACTTCGAGCGTCGCCTGGTGATGATCCCAGCCCAGTTCCTCAATGAACAAGCGGCGCAGGTCCGCGTTTTTCAGCAAGCGTCGCGCTCTTTCTCGGTTAATCGGCATGCCAAACCCCTCTCAGTTACTTGTCATCTGGAGCAAGCCCCAATGAACAGATAATCTGCGGTTCTCCGGTTTGCGCTTCTTCGGAGACGATGCACAGGCGGTCATCCTCTCGCAGCGCAATGACGAGATTCGCGAGTTCCTCATCGGAAATCCCTGCTCGGAGCCGGCGGTTTAAGGTGTCGACTGCCGATTGACGCAGAGGATAGCGGTAGATCTCCTCGATGGCCTTTCTCAGTGCCGGCGTATCGAAGAGGGTGCCCTTGACCCGCTCGGCGTAATTTTTGAGCCGCTCATAAGTGCGGAAGCGTGCGCCGGACGGGCGCCCCAATTGGCCACCTACCGATTTTTCTTCGGTGACCATCAAATCGACGGCCTTTTTCACCAATACATGATGGTTTGCCAGTCTGGGCAGGGGTGGCGTATCGGGCGGGCATTCGGCGGCTTTGAGAATCTCAAACTGAGATTCGGTGACCGGATTGCCGTTCCTATCCAGCCAGGCGAGGGCATCATTCCCCTCCGCCGTGCGAAGATAAACAAGTACGCCGTGCGGTTTACCCTCCGTTGCGTGATGGGCGCGTGTGGAATAGACAACGGGCGGCAGGGAAGGAATAACCTTCTCCAGTTCAGGGTTGCGATCGATCGCATTTTTCCAGATCTGGTAGGCGTAGGAGGCAAGGTCCACTTCGGTTTCTGCCTCGCCATCGAGGATACCTGCTTTCTCGTGATAGAGATTCACGAGGTCTTCGCGCTCCCGTTCGTCCTCGAAAAAGGCTTCATCGGTGCCCACCACCTCGGCATTTTCTTTCAGGCGTTGGCGTACGCGGGCACGCAGATGGATAAGCCTTTCCACGCCATCTGCAGGCAGGAATGAATAGCAGAGGATGCGGTCGGACTTCTGGCCGAGGCGATCGACACGCCCGGCACGCTGGACAAGCCGGATGATTGCCCACGGCAGATCATAGTTCATGACAATGGCGCAATCTTGGAGGTTCTGGCCCTCGCTAAGGACGTCGGTTGCAATAAGTATGCGAAGTTCGTCGTGGGGTGAAATCTGGTCGCGCTTGCCGTTGCTTGTCGGGCTGAAGCGCCAGGCATAGGATGTGGGGTTCTCTGTCTCTCCGGTGACACCGGAGATTTGTGTGATACCCCTTGCTTTCAATTCTTTCTCCAGATAACGAACCGTGTCGGCAAACTGCGTAAAGACAATAACCTTCTCGTGGGGGTGAACCTCGGTCAGCAGGTTATAGAGTGCTTCGAGCTTGGCGTCACGGGCAGGGTCCCAATCACCGCAATGCCGGAGGATCTCGAGGAGTCTTCCTGCATCATCAGCCAGATCCTTGCTAAGCGATGGGTCAAAAAGGTCAGCCCGGAGCCACCTGAAGCGTTTTTTCATCTGCGTTCGGTAAACCTCATACACCTCTGCGGCGCGACTGGCAAACTCCTCGGGAGTGCGCAGGCCGGTCTTTGACTGGAGTCCGGCGTTTTCGTCATGATCCTCTTCGAACCATTCGTCGCCAGCCCGCTCGTCGTCTACGTCCTCATCATAGTTGCCGGTATCCAGCAAGCCGGCGTCTTGCGTGCCGATGGGTATTGGCAGTCCGTTCTTGAGGGCGTGAAGGAACACATAGTTGCGCAGGATGTGGCGCTCGACCGAGAGCAGAAAGGCTTCGCCGCTGCTCTCCAGTCGCTTGAAGAGGTTGGTGCGGCAAAATCCCATGAGGCGCTTTCCGGCGCGCGAGAGATCCTGGACGATTTTCGTCTCCGCAGGTGTAGGAGGGTTGTGGGGCATGGCGGCCACATAATTCCCCAGGCCATAGCGCGGCAGATTGAGCGCATTGATGGCATCCACCACGTCGGGTGCGTACAGACGAGCGTACTGATCATCAGGGTCTGTTTCGTCGATCCGGAACCTGACCGTCTTTGGGATGCGCTCCGGAAAATACGAAGGTGTGCCGTCCTCAAAGACTAGATATTTTCTGCCTGTTTTAGGATCGGTGGCGGCATAATTCTCTTGAATGAATGTGCGGGTGCGGCGGACCATATACAGGCGCATGAGCTCGCGCCAATCGTCGGCATACTGACTCTTTTCAAAAGCGGCCAGCGACCGCACCGGGCATTGGTGCCGCCGAATGAACTCGGTTTCCCCGATTTCGCGCAGCAAGCGCTCGGGTCGGATGCCAAGGTCCTTGTCCTCAGGGACGAAGAGACGGAGTTGATTCGAAAGATCGAGATAGGTCTTGTTGTAGGGTGTTGCGGAAAGCAGGATGCACTTGCACTCGTTTTTCTCGATGTACTCCTGGATCACACGGTAGCGTTTGCCTTCGCGATTGCGCAGGTTTTGGCTTTCATCGATGATTACGACGCGGTAGCGGCGTAGCTGCGGCAGTTCGCTGATTACTTTTGTGATCGGTAAGACTTTCGCATACAGGCGATACTCGGCGACATGGTTCTCCCACATCTCGACTAGGTTTTTCGGACAAATGATAAGCGTTTCGGTGTGCTGGTCCTCCTGGAAGATCTTTGCGAGTGCTGTGGCCATGAGGGTCTTGCCGAGGCCAACCACGTCCCCGATGAGCACGCCATTACGCTTGTTGAGATGGTGGGCGGCGATCTTCACGGCGGCGATCTGGTACGGGAGGAGGCGGTTGCCGAATTCGGGTGGTATGCGGAACTCGGAAAGACCGGTGCGAGCCTCTCGGGAAAGGTGATAGGCCATTTTCACATAGATGTGGTAGGGTGAGATGGGCTCCTCTCTTGCCCAGCTCTGCTCGATGACATCGATGAGGTCCTGCGTGATGTCCACGCACCAGCGGTCGTTCCAGCGTTCTTCGAACCAGCGGGCGAGTTTCTGGGCGGCGTCATGGTCGAGCACATCAACATTGAGTTCTCCTTGTTGGCTGAGCCCAGCCAGGGTGAGGTTGCTGCTTCCCAGATACCCGATAACGGGATTGATCGGATCGCTTCGGAAACACAGGTAAAGCTTGGCGTGCAGCGGGTAGCGCAAGAATAGTTTCACGACGAGCTTGCCGTTCCTCAGTTGTTTGGCAAGGCGACGCAAACCGGCTTCGTCCTCGTCTGTTGGAGCACCTAGCGTGAGTTGCTGCCGAAATTCCTCTGCTAGTTTGCGTTTCAGTCTTAGCGCTGTTTGGTTGTCTATATCCTCTTGCTTGTTAGCAAGGCTGAGAGCGGTGCGAAGATCTTCTTGGGGGAGCCGCTGCATACCCACCAATAAGCGGCATTGATTGCCCGGTTTGCCGGACCAACGCTCAATAAGGTCATCAATGGCGCGCCATCCGCGCAGGTTAAAGTAGCCGACACAAAAGTCGGCACGGTCGGTCAGGTTTAACGTTTCCCTTAATGCGGGAAGAAGGGGCTGTTCGATGTTATCGAAGATGCGCGGCATGTCCGGTTTCCTCCATGTAAGTAACGTGATGGCTTTGCAAGGTGGGTTCACAACATAACTGATCTGCCATCGGGCCCCAAGCCCAAGTTGGTGCTGACATCGGGCTTTTTCACTCTTGGCACGTTATCCTCCCGAACAATATCGGTTAATTCAATCTGCCTGGCAAATATCCTAGTCATTATGAATTATGGACATATTACCCATTTCGGCATAAGGCGTGAAATTCCTTCCTTATTATAAAGGAGGAGCCCAAAACCAACTGTTCTCCTTCATCCATCCCGATTTGGGTTTCTAATCCTAATCTACTTGATATAAAAAAGTACAAAAAATAGAGGCCTTATGGCCCCTCTGTACCGTCGTGGAATATAACGGGGCTGTTATGGTGCCGCCCTTAATGTAAAGGTTTCTTTTTGGCCGTTCCATTCCACGGTGACGGTATAGGTATCGTCTTTCCTGGTCAGGGCAACGTTGCTGCCGCCGGAACCGGTGATGGCGTAGCCGTTCTGATCCAGAGTCGTGTGGCCGCTCATGCCGCCTGACGGCGCCATACATGTATAGCTGATCTCACTCACGTCCTCGATGTCTTTTCCTTTGTATTTTAAAACAGGATGCTCGGTCTGCCAGTTTTCGTACTGCCACCTGCCGCCGGAGTCTTCCCACCAGTATTCGTAGTACCTGTAAATCAACTGCGCTTCCCAGTGAGTTCCCGATCCCTTAAAGATCAGCGTCCGGCCGTTGTTGAGCCCGGTAAAAACCGCATCGGCGACTTTTCTGAAAATCAGGTTTTCCGCATCGTTCATGGGTATTTCTACCGGTGTGTAAACCACCAGCACGTTCCTTGCTTCGTGCAGTCGTGGGAACAGGCTATACCGGGAAAAAAGCGAACGGACGACCTCATTCCTGCCTGCCGGGTCATAGCCGGGTCCGTCGTAAACCTTTTTACGGTCCTCGATTGATTTAAAGATATAGACGAACAGGCTGTCTTCGGTGTTCGCGATTTTGAACAGGGCAGGCCTGACGCCGCCGAGTTCCAGCTCGGCGCGCCCCACCCGGCCGTTGATAAGCTGCATCCCTCCTGCCTTAAAGGCCCCGGTCACGTCATAAAGGGATAGCAAACCGTCCTCCGCCTTGTTGCTCAAACGGTAGTTGAAAAAAGCGATGGAGCCTGCAGCAAGGCAAAGGGCGATCAGGGATGCCAGAGCCGGTACTGTTAACCGCTTCATCAAAAACCCCTTCCTCAAAACATGAACTTTCAAGCCGCTTACGGCACCAAAAAAACAAAAGTGCAGCTAACCGCAGCCGAACCGAAACGGGAAATCAAGATTGACGGCAATCATTTGTTCACAAAGGGCTTGACCGGTTCTTCCAGATACAGGCACGGTATTACCAATATATTCTTTCGCTGGCATGCAAATTCCTGCCGGGATCGGAGATTTTATGACCGGAATCATGAAATCTTTCCCGATCTATAATATTTACAGGGGTTATGAACGTCCTTTTCCGGAGAAACAGGCCGACCACTGCAATCTCGACGGTGGCCGCTACGGCAGCAGGTCTTGGTTTTCTTTTTACGGCCGTTCACGCCTTTCCCTCCGGTGCGTTTTAGACCTTCTCCACGGACGGCGGCGGCTTCATCTTCAATAAATTTGTTTTACGGGGTTTTTTGTCCCTTTGCTCCGGGTTATAATATCTTTGTGCCTGTTTTTTACGGGAGTGACCCGGTCCGGCCTTGAAAGCCGTCGGGCGGCGAATTATCGAGGATGGATGGGGGTGATGGGAATGGACGATGCCGGAGGTAGTCACAGTTCCACCGGCAATATGTTGCACCGGAAAAAGAGAAGCAAGGGGAAGCGGTCTGTTCCCGTCGCTCCGGCGGGAGCTGCTTCCCCGAAAACCTGATCAGAAGGGGGGAAGTTCATGCTCCAGGTTTACAAGACCATCCGCGGTTATATTCAGGAGATCGATTCCTTCGCGGAAAAGGGGATCTGGATCAACCTGACGGACCCTTCGGAGGGGGAAATCGCCGAAGTGAGCGCCAGAACCGGCATCGAGGCGGATTTCCTCAAGGCGGCCCTCGATGCGGAGGAGAGGCCGAGGATCGAGGCGGAGGACGGGCAGGTACTGATCGTGATCGACATTCCGTACATCGCGGGGAAGGATTCCCCGGTGACCTATAACACCATTCCGCTGGGCATCGTGGTAACGGAGGAGGCCATCGTCACCGTCTGCCTGCAGCACAGCGTTTTGATCGAAGAAATGATCCGGCGCAAGTCGTTAATGCCCCATACGCAGAAAAAGACACGTTTTGTCCTGCAGATCCTGTTCAACAATGCCAGGCTGTACCTTAATTACCTGAAGCAGATCGACAAGCTGACCACCGAGATCGAAAACGAGCTGCACAAATCCATGAAAAACGAGGAACTGATCCGGCTGCTCAACCTGGAAAAGAGCCTGGTGTACTTTACCACCTCCCTCCGGGCCAACGAAATAGTGCTGGAAAAGCTCTTGCGCACCTACCTGAAAAAGATGCACGACGAAGAAAGCCAGATCACGGTGCAGATCCTGAAGATGTACGAGGAGGATGAGGACCTGCTGGAGGATGTCATCACCGAAAACAAGCAGGCCATGGAGATGGGGGAGATCTACACCAACATTTTGACCGGGATGATGGATGCCTTCGCATCGGTTATATCCAATAACCTGAACATAGTCATGAAGTTTTTGACTTCTGTCACCATTATCATGGCTATTCCGACAATTATCGGGAGTTTCTTTGGGATGAACGTGCGGCTGCCTTACCAGAATTCACCTCATGCCTTTTTCGGGATTGTGGTCTTTACGGGGCTGTCGGTCCTGACCGGGATTCTGATCCTGGCCAAAAAGAGGATGTTCTAGCGCATTTGGCCCGACCTGCCCCTTCGCCGGAGGTGGCGTGCTCCTGTGCCGGCCCCCGGTCACCGGGAGAATTGCCTTACGGCAGGCTTCATGTTAGAATATTTTCTGCTGCGGGTTGAGCCCGGCGGTTTTTATCCTAATTGAGTCAACGGCGGGAAGGTTAGCCTTGGAAAACGATCATCACGGCACAGATGAAAAGTTCATGCAGGATGCCCTCAAGGAGGCCTGGCGCGCCGCCGAGAAGGGGGAGGTGCCGGTGGGTGCCGTCATCGTCAGGGAAGGCCGGATTATCGCCCGGGGGCACAACCTGCGGGAGCGGCTGGGAGACCCCACCGCCCATGCCGAAATGCTGGCGATGCGGGATGCCGCCCAGGTGGTGGGTGGGTGGCGCCTGAACGGCTGCACCCTCTACGTTACCATGGAACCCTGCCCCATGTGCGCCGGCGCTGCGATCCAGGCGCGCCTGGACAGGATCGTCTACGGGGCGGCGGATCCGAAGGCGGGCGCTGCCGGAAGCTGCGTGGACCTGCTTTCCCGGGACTGCTTCAACCACCGGGTGGCGGTGACCGGCGGGGTTCTTGCCGGGAAGTGCGCCTTTGTGGTGCAGGAGTTCTTCCGCAAGCTGCGGGCTACAGGAACGGAGCAGGACAGGGAGCCGGGGAAACTGCCGGGAAGGGGCTGCCATGCCGGCCCGGATTTGATATAATAGGGGATGAAAACGGAGAGGTGGCAGAGTCCGGTTGAATGCGCTCGACTCGAAATCGAGTAGGCTGTGATGAGCGGCCTCGTGGGTTCGAATCCCACCCTCTCCGCCATTGAGAAGATCAACGGGCCGGGTGCTTGCTGCAAATCGAGTGCAGCGCAAATCCGGCCTTTTACTTTTCCGGGGCCGCCTTTTCGTTAACCTCAAAACAAGAAGGGGGATATCCACCCCTTTTCAAGCTCTTCCATTGTTTCCGGTCCCGTCAGAGCTGTTCGAGCGGCGGCGGAAACCGGCCCACTGCCGCACCAAACTTTTCGGCGCATTATACAAGGCCGGGATAGGGCCTGCTGACCGTATGCTGACGGTAATTACGGCTATTGCTATACTGGAAATCGGCCATGCCTGTTCATCTAACAAAGGAACAACCACGGTATGCAGGCAGTTGACGACAAGACCGGATACGGGCTGCCGGTGGATTCTTGCAGGTAAAAATGTGGTATAATGGCAGTGCAGGAGGTAGTAAGAACGGGGGGTAGGAAGCATGTCCATGCCGTTGACGGGCCCGGGGAAAAGGGAGACGGCCTGCACCTACGACGATTACCGCAGGCTGCCCGAGGGCGCACCGTACCAGCTGATCGGAGGGGAACTGGTTTTGACACCTGCGCCGGGGACCTATCACCAGGTTGTTTCCATGAGACTGGGGGTTGAGTTGGTAAATTTCGTAACGGTCGGGCAAAAGGGAATTACTCTATTTGCTCCGGTAGATGTCTATCTGGGAGAGCATGAGACCTATCAGCCCGATATCGTGTTTATTGCCAGGGACAGGCTGGGGATTATCGAGCCGGAGCGGATCAATGGCGCTCCCGATCTGGTGGTGGAAATCCTTTCCCCCAGCACCGCTTATTACGACCTGCGCAAGAAATTCAGGGTATATGAAAAATCGAGCGTTAAGGAATACTGGATCGTGGACCCGGAGGAAAAACTGGTACAGGTCTTCGTACTGCGGGATGACCGGTTCGTCCTGGACCAGGAAGTGGGAGAGGACGGAGTTGCCTGTTCACGCCTCCTGGACGGCTTTAAGGTCAATGTGGAGAGCATCTTTACGGTATAAAAGGGTGATGCAAAGGTTGACGGAAGGCCGTCGGCTCATTTTTATTGCCAGAGAGCTGTATAGGCAGTTTTGTTAATGAATAAGGGGAAACGGTGGACGGATCACCGGAGCGGCCGCCCGGCAGGGCGGCTCTTTGATTTGCGGGGAGCGAACCGGCAAAACCGGGTCGGTTGGCGGGATTCATAACCGTCATAACCGGAGCACCCGTGGGGGTTGTCAGGGAATGAAAGTATGGGGTCGGCGCCTGTCAAGAGAAGTAAAGCAAATTTTACGTAAAGTATACTTGACATGCTTCGGGGATGCGTTGTAAATATGGTAATGTAAAGCCGGCTTTACATTGCTGGAGAGAGGGATGGGTTTGGAAAACTGCGTCAAAGATTTGCGACAGGAGCATCGGTTGACCCAGGAGGAACTGGCCCGGCTGGTGGGAGTGTCCCGGCAGACCATCATTTCTATCGAAAACGGACGGTACAACCCGTCGCTTATGCTTGCCTATAAAATCGCCCGGGTTTTCTCCCGGCGGATCGAGGAGGTTTTTTTGTGCGAAAGGGAACTTGAAAGGGGAGAAAAAGATGGGTAAAAGAAACAGGTTCAATAGCGCAGGGTGCTGGAAAACGGCATTGATTTTGTGGGGGTGGTAACACACCTTGCACCGGTGCGTTCCATGATTGAGCTGGAACTGATCGGGGGTGCGTGGCTTTACTACTATTACAGGTTTAAAGCGGAGGTTTGACGGGGCCTGCCGCCTTTTACCCGTCCCGGGCGGGGTATGGGGACCGGCTGGGTTCCGGCCGGGATCCTCCCCTGCGGGGCAGAACGGGCGGGAAAAAAGGCCGCCCCGGCAAACGCCGGGGCGGAGAGGATTAAAACCTATCGTAGGAAACCACTTCCTCCGGCCGCTTCCTGGGCCGCGCCGCCGGGCTTTCGGCCGGGTAGCCCAGCGGGGTCATGGCCACCACCCGGACGCCGGCGGGAATCCCCAGAATCTCCTTCACCTTGTTTTCGTCGAAGTGGCCGAGCCAGCAGGTGCCGAGCCCCAGCTCGCAGGCCTCCAGGATCATGAAGGAGAGGGCGATGGAGGCATCGACGGTATAGGCGGGCTGCTCGCACATCATGACCTTCTCGGGTTCCGTTCCGCAGATGACCAGCACCACCGGGGCGGTTCCCAGGAACTTCTGGCCTCCCGCCGCCTCCACCAGCCTGTTTCTCGTCTCCCGGTCCCTGACGACGATGAACTTCCAGTCCTGCCGGTTGTTGGCCGACGGCGCCAGCCGGCCGGCTTCCAGCACCCTGTTCAGCTTCTCTTGCTCGACCTCTCTGGCACTGTAGGCCCTGATGCTTCTTCTCGCTTGAATGGCCGAAAAGACGTCCATGGGATTACCACCTTCCGTATCATTTGCCTGTGATCAAAATTATAGCAACCGGCGGCCGTCAAGCCAAGCCGCCCTATCTCTTCCTAAATGACAGGTTTGGATTTCCTACGGAGACTCCCGGTTGGGATGAAAGGCGCAGGAAAGCCTCGGCAGACGATCACGCCGCCTCCGGCGGCACCAACAGAGAAGCGAAAAAGCGGTTTATCCTTGCAGGCGCAGCGACCTACGGAGGTTGTTACTCGCCCTTGACGAAGGAGCAGCTAACGGCAGCCGAAGCGAAACAGGAATTTGATAGGCGACTATGCGCCATGGATGGCGTCATAGGAGCCGGTCGGCTGCCGTCTGCGACAAGTCTTAGGGCGAGTTCAACCGGAGTACGGGAGCAAGCGCAAGGATAAACCGGAACGTATTTTCAGGGCAGGGAATGAGTAAACGCTCTTGATCCCGGAGGTATATGGCGTATAATAGTATCGAAACACGATAACGGCAGGCGATACCGAGTCTGATGGGAATTAGGGATAGTTATATGGAGACAAAAGTTATCCGTAAGCTGTTTCTGGGATTTATCCAGGTTCATATCCTATTCCATGCCAGCCAGGAACCTTTTTTCGGGGTATGGATGCTTGAAGAATTGCAGCGGCACGGCTACCGGCTCAGCGCGGGGACGCTCTATCCCATCCTGCATGACCTGGAGGCAGGGGGTCTGCTAAAAAGGGAACAGCGGGTGGTTGAGGGCCGAGTGAGGAAATACTACACCATCACCGCAAAAGGGAGCGAGGTCCTGGAGGAAGCAAAGAGGAAGGCCAGGGAGCTTTTGAAGGAGATCGGCGGTTAGACATCTTACCTTCTGTGACCTGAGCTTTCCTGCCGGGGCAGTAAGGCAGGGGTCACCGGAGATCTGGAAGGGAGGCAAGTTACTTGTTTTGCTTGCGTGGAGTCAGATACCGGGACATTCTTGACATTGAAAGACTGGAAATCCCGGAGGGAAAAGTAACCTGCATTGTCGGGGAAAGCGGCAGCGGAAAGACAACATTACTGCGGCTGTTGAACAAGCTGATAAGCTACGATAACGGGGAAATAGTTTACAAGGGCCGCTCCCTGAAGGACATCGATTCCGTTGAATTGAGGCGAAGGGTTGTTATGCTTCCCCAGACACCTCCCATTTTTCCGGGGACGGTACGGGACAACCTGCTGATCGGACTGGTATTTTCCGAAAAGCCGTTGGTAGGGGAGGAAAAACTTCTGGAAATTATGGAAATGGTTCATTTAGACAAGGGCTTGGATGAGGACGCCGAAAAACTGTCGGGTGGGGAGAAGCAGAGACTGGCCCTGGGACGGGTGCTCCTGATGGACCCGGAGGTCTTTTTGCTCGATGAGCCATCCTCTGCCCTGGACGAGGATACGGAAGAGGTGGTCATCGGAAGCCTGGTGAAATACGCCGGGGAGAGAGGAAAAACAGTGGTCATGGTCACCCATTCGAAACAGGTTGCCCGGTCTTTCTCCGATAAAATCGTCGAGATCAACCACGGGAGAGTAGTAAGTCGCTAGGAGGGTAGCCGGTGAAGGGTATCATCGAGTTGCAAATGTGGCAGGTGGCGGTCGCCTATATATTTATTGTGATCCTCTTGTTCATCGTGAGAACCAGGGGCATCCCGAGAGAAAAGGAGATTCTGGTTGCTAGCCTGCGCATGACCCTGCAGCTGGTATTGACGGGGTACATCCTTGCCTATATTTTCAACAACAGCCATCCCCTGTACACACTCCTTGCCATCTCCGTCATGGAGGCCTTTGCCATTTACAATACCTACAAGAGGGTGAAGACCCCCCTTTCACCCCGGCTCAGGGAGATCATAGCCGTGTCCATGGTTACCGGTACCCTGGCCAGCCTCTTTTATTTTCTGCTGGTGGTCGTCCGCATCTCCCCCTGGTATGACCCCAGATATGTGATCCCCATTGCCGGTATGCTCATCGGGAACTCTATGACAGGGATTTCCTTGGGGGTGAGCCGTCTGGTGGACGGTATGCGAACCCAGCAGCACCTGGTTGAGGCTGCTCTGATGCTCGGGGCCACCCCGGGGGCAGCATCAAAGCAGATCGTCAATGCCTCCTTTGATGCTGCCATTCTTCCCACCATCAACTCCATGGTGGGGATGGGGATCGTTTTTCTGCCAGGCATGATGACAGGCCAGATCCTGTCGGGGGTATCCCCATTAACTGCCATTGAATACCAGATCGCTATTATGCTGGGAATCCTGGGAAGTGTCGCCCTGACGGTGGTTATGTCCGTCCAGCTGGGATATAAGACCTTTTTCAACGAAGAGTGCCAGCTTGATCTTCAATAAACTGTTTTACAGGGATTGCGCGGCAGCGAGGCCGGGGGAGGCGGGAGGTACCTCCCTTTTTAGAATTCCTTGTTTCCGAATCCGCGTGCGACCGTTGACTGTTGACCCTGAAAGTGGGTGATCGTTATCAGGCGATTGATCGTGGGGGTGATGGGTGGCGGTGAAGGTGCCTCGCCGGAGGCCTGCCGTGCGGCTTACCGCCTCGGGAGGCTGATCGCCGGCGAGGGCTGGATCCTGCTCAACGGGGGAAGGCCGGCGGGGGTGATGGAGGCGTCGGCGAAGGGTGCCAGAGAGAACGGGGGGCTGACGGTAGGGATTCTGCCGGACCGCGACAGCCGCCTGGCGTCCGAATACATTGACATCCCGATTGTTACGGGGCTGGGGGATGGCCGCAATTACGTGAACGTGCTCACCAGCGATGTGGTGGTGGCCCTTCCTGGAGAGGCGGGGACCGTTTCGGAGATAGCCCTGGCCCTGAAGAACCGGAAGACCGTGATCCTGCTCGATTTCGACCCCGGGAAGGTCTTTGATCGCTACAGGGAGGAGGGGCTCCTGAAATCCGCTGCCACACCGGAGGAGGCGGTGGAGCTGATCAGGGCACTGTTTCCGGGCGGCTAGATCGGGTATAATACAGGCAAATCCGGCCCCTGCCTCCCGCCCGAATCAGGGGGTGGCCGCCCGTGGGTTTGTGGCCGGAGCATCGGGTTTGCCGCATTGTCCGGGGTGAGCATGTCTGTGTTTGTCTGGTTTGAGAAAGGGCTTCATAAAAAACCGGTAAAAATCTGGCTCGAAGACATCGGCCAGGTGGAGGAGAGTTGCCGGCAGCAGGTCACCAACCTCTCCAACCTCCCCTTTCTCCACGGCTGGGCCGCCCTGATGCCCGACTGCCACGCCGGTTACGGGATGCCCATCGGCGGGGTAATCGCCACCGAGGGGGTGATCATTCCCAATGCCGTGGGGGTGGACATCGGCTGCGGGGTCTGCTTTGTGCAGACGAACATTCCCGCAGTGCTGCTGAAAACGGTGGAGACGGGGGAGGGGAAGCTGATCCGGGCGGTGATCAATTCCATCCTGCGCAGCATCCCCCAGGGCTTCGACCACCATAAAAAGAAGCAGCCCTGCTCCACCCTGGACAGGGCTTCCGCAGAATTCCCCAAAGAGCACATGGTTCCCGAATTGAAGCCTGAAATCGAATCCGGGTATTACCAGGTAGGGACGCTGGGGGGCGGAAACCACTTCATCGAACTCCAGGAGGACGAGGAGGGGATGGTCGGGATCATGCTGCACTCCGGCAGCCGCAACTTCGGCTACAAGGTCTGCCGCCGCTTCAACCGGGTTGCCAGGGAGCTGAACGCCAGGCGGTATCCCTCCTATCCGGCGGAATACGACCTGGCCTTTTTGCCGGTGGATTCGGAGGAAGGGCAGCAGTACATCAGCTGGATGTCCCTCGCCCTCGATTTCGCGGCGGAGAACAGGGCGAGGATGATGCTTAAGGTGAAGGAGATCCTGTTCGAGCTGGTCGGGAAACATGCCGGCTTCGAGGGCAGCCCCGTGGGGGACGAGGTCAACTGCCACCACAACTACGCCTCCTGCGAAAACCATTTCGGCAAAAAGGTCTGGGTGCATCGCAAGGGGGCGATCCGGGCGAGGAAAGGGGAGACCGGGATCATCCCCGGGTCGATGGGGAGCTGTTCTTATATTGTGGAGGGGCTCGGGAATCCCGAAAGCTTTCATTCCTGCTCGCACGGGGCGGGGAGGATCGCTTCCCGGGCCCAGGCGAAAAAGTCGTATACGGTGCAGGAGGTCGTGGAGGATCTCGAACAGATGGGGGTAACCCTGGGCAAACACAAGAAAGCCGACATTGCCGAGGAGTGCCGGATGGTCTACAAGGACATCGACTTCGTGATCCGGCAGCAGCTGGATTTAATAAAACCTATCAAAAGATTAAAAACCATTGGGGTGGTTAAGGGCTAATCAGTCCTCCAGCTCTTGAAAGAGTCTTGCCATTTCTTGTTGGAGATGGAGTTTGCCGGCCCAGCGTTTGAGGTAATCTTTGTTGAGCTTTTCCCCTTGAATCCGTGCGATACCAAGTGCATCCAGGAACTGCCGCTCGCTTTCCCCCATCTTTGACCATTCGAGTTTCGATAGGATGGTATCTTCAGGGCTGGCAAACCAGCAATCCATCCCCAAAAATTTTTCCTGTCGCCTTCTCTTAAACTCTTCCTTTGAGAATTCTCTGTTTTTTCTGATAATTAAATCTATTTTTAAACCCGTTGTTAAGTGGATAATGTTAAAAATCCTTTCATGCTCTAATGCTTCCTCAACTGCTTCCGGGGAGACATAGAATTCATCCTCAATCAGTTTTATAAAGCGAGTCAGGGCAGGGCGCTTCGCTTCAATTACAATGTCCGCGTCATAGGTTGTGCGCGGGATTCCGTATAGATTGCTGGCAAAAGAACCGGTAATCATATAATCAATGCCGGCTTCTGCAAGTTTTTCTAAAGCAGTTTTGAGAGCATGCTCCGGTTTCATGGTACAATATTCAGAGCGTGGGGGTAGGCTTTCTGAAACAGTGCTTCAGGCAGTTGTAGGCGAATTACGGCAAGCCTTACTTCGTCCTCTGAGTATTCCGGATGCCTCTTTCTTACCCCCTGTGCAAGCAGCTCGCGGGATGTTGCTGCCAGCTCCAGAGCAATTGACAATCTTTCATCAGGACTCATTTTTTTTAGAATCTCTATCTGAATCCTTTGGGCAGAATGTGAAGTATCCTCTAATTTCAATCTTAGCCCTCCGCTTCGTTATGCAAGGCTTTTTCCCCTTCACGCTAACGGAAATAAATCCCGCCTTTAGCTTTAGTATACCGTAAGCCGCTTATAACTGTCTATTTTTCCCGGGTAAAAGCCACGGCAGGCAGACGGTTAGGATGAAGCAACAACCTCCGTAAAATTGCCTCGCCTGGATGGATATGCCGTTATTTTAGTTCTGTTGGTGCAGCTTAAACGCTTGAATTGATAACTGCTTAATAATTGATGAAGTGTTTTTTATTAATAAAAGGAAAAAGCCGGTGCGGTGAGGAAAGATAAAAGAGGAGGGAACAAATGAAACCCTTTTTGAAGTGGGCCGGCAACAAATACCAGATTATCAATCGCATCGGGGAGCAACTGCCACCCGGCAAGCGCCTGATCGAGCCTTTTGCCGGTTCGGGAGCCGTGTTCTTGAATACCGACTATCCGTCCTATCTCTTATGCGACAACAACCAGGACCTGATTAATCTCTACCGTTATCTCCAGAAGGACGGCCCGCGCTTCATAGAATACTGCAAGACTTATTTTGTTCCGGAAAACAATAACCGGGAGAGATACTACGAGCTGCGCCAGGAATTTAACATGACCGAGAACCGGCGTAAAAAAGCCGCCCTGTTCGTTTACCTCAACAGGCACTGCTACAACGGCCTGTGCAGGTACAACTCCTCCGGCTGGTTCAATACTCCGTTCGGCCGCTACCGGAAGCCGTATTTCCCTGAAAGGGAAATGCTGTTTTTCTGGAAAAAGGCCCAAAGGGCGGTTTTTCTGTGCCTCGATTTCCGGGAATCCATGGCGATGGCCGAACCCGGGGATGTGGTCTACTGCGATCCCCCTTACGTGCCGCTTTCCTGTACAGCCAACTTTACTTCATACAGCAGCGAGGGTTTCGGGCCGGACGAGCAGCGTGACCTGGCCCGGGAGGCCGAAAGGCTGGCAGCCCGGGGGATACCCGTGCTTTTGTCCAATCACGACACGGAGTTTACGAGAACCGTCTATGCATCGGCACAGATCGTCTCTTTTGGCGTACAGCGGAGTATCAGTTGTGACGGCCGGAACAGGGGGAAGGCTGCGGAGATCCTGGCCCTGTTCAAGGCTGCCGGGGCAGGGTTGCCACAAGCCGGGGGCTGTCCTGAAGGGGAATCTCCGGCCAAAGCTATCAGTTGACAAAGGCCAGGTGCGGGGTGCCGGTGGATTCTAGCAGGGAAAATGTGGTATAATGGCAGTGCAAGAGGTAGCAAGACAGGGAGGCGTGAAGCATGTCTGTGCCGTTTACGGGGGAAGCAGGGAAAGAGGCGGCCTGCACCTACGAGGATTACCGCAGGCTGCCCGAGGGGGCGCCGTACCAGCTGATCGGAGGGGAGTCTTGCATAAACAAAAAATCTTGGGGAGGTGGCCTATAAGAATCTGACACAAGCCCTGAGCTTCAAACAGCTTTGCCTTATGGTGAAAAGGTGATATAATACTAAAGGGAAACCAGCGCGGAGAGATGGCTGAGTTGGTCGAAGGCGCTCGACTGGAAATCGAGTAGGCGGGGCTTAAACCTCGCCTCGTGGGTTCGAATCCCACTCTCTCCGCCATATTTTATCTCCAGCGCCCATAGCTCAACTGGATAGAGCGACAGACTTCGGATCTGTAGGTTGGGGGTTCGATTCCCTCTGGGCGCGCCATATAGCGGATAGATGTTTGGTCGTGCTAGACGGGGAGGTAGCGGTGCCCTGCACCCGCAATCCGCTAGAGCGGGGTCGAATTCCTGCCCGAGGGTTAATCTTGTGGGGCCGCCCGGAGTAAGTGGCGTTGACGTTTGGGTCCCGCGCAGCGGGAACCCATGAACCCCGTCAGGTCCGGGAGGAAGCAGCGGTAAGTGGTGCTTCCCGGGTGCCGCGGGAGTGCCTGAACCGAGCCAACTGCTCCGGTAACGCCCGGAAGGTTTTATTCGAAGGCAGGTGCACGGCCATTAAAATTGCTGGCAAAAGCGGCTTAGAGGGGCCGCTTTTTTTGTGCCTTGCGCCGTCCCGGTACCTGTGCCTGACCAAAGATGCTCCGGGTTGTCCCCGGTTTGCAAGCGATACTCCGGTGCCATCCGCTCTGGGATTTGCTGTAAACGGCGGCAAATCGGGTCCTGTGAAGCCATGCGTGGCGCATGGCCCCCTGGCTCAACTTCCTGTCTCGATTCGATTGCCGTTAACCGCTTCCCGTCAACTGCGATGCGGTGGGTGGGGCAGCCTCGCGCCTGCGAGGGCAAAACTTTTTCCGTCTTCCGCTGCGCCACTCGCAAATATTGTTGTCACCGCTACAAGGAAAACCGGACCGGAACGGCGAATTCCACAGTGTTTGCTATTTAAAGGGAGATGTACTATATTGGAGTTGTGCGGGAAGGTGGTCCTTTGAGCTTTCCGCTCAGATTGGGCAGATCACGACTGAAGGGGGACCGGGCATGGAGCAGCTTGCTTTATACAGGGAGTGGCGCCCGCAGTTCTTCCGGGACGTGGTGGGACAGGACCACGTCTGCCGCACCCTGAGGAACGCCATCGTCCTCGGGCGGCTTGCGCATGCCTACCTTTTCTGCGGGCCGCGGGGGACGGGCAAGACCAGCACGGCGCGCATCCTGGCCAAGGCCGCCAACTGCCCGAACAGCCAGGATGGGGAGCCCTGCAACAGCTGCGAGTCGTGTCGGAGCATCACCGCGGGTACGGCCTTCGACGTCCTGGAGATGGACGCAGCCTCGCACCGGGGGATCGAGGAGATCCGGGACCTCAGGCAGAAGGTGGGCTTTGCCCCGACGGCCGGGAGGTTCAAGTTCTACATCATCGACGAGGTGCACATGCTCACCGGCGAGGCCTTCAACGCCCTCTTGAAAACCCTTGAGGAGCCCCCCCGCCACACCGTTTTTGTGCTGGCCACCACCGAGGCCCACAAGGTTCCGGCCACGATCCTCTCCCGCTGCCAGCGCTTTGACTTCCGGAGACTGGGCCGGGATCTGATTGCCGCTCACCTGGAGCGTGTGGCACGAGAAAAGGGCTGGGAGGTGGAGCCCGAAGCCCTGAACCTGATCGGCAGGCGGGCGGGAGGTGCCCTGCGGGATGCCCTGGGCCTGCTCGACCAGGCGGCGAGCTTTACCGGTGGGCATGTGACCGCCGCCGCCGTGGAGGCACTGACCGGGACCCTGGGCGAAGAAGCCCTGAAGCCCGTCCTGGATGCGATTTATCTGGGGGATGTCCCCTCCCTGCTGGAGCAACTGGAAGGCTTTTCCGCCAGGGGGTGCGAGCCCCGCCAGTTCCTGTACCAGCTGACCGACTACGCCCGGGAGGCCCTGTTTGCCGCCCGGAGCGCGGGGACGGAGATGGAATGGCACGCCGCAGTTTTGCGCGGCCTGGCGGAAGCGGACGCCGAGATGAGGGGGAGCAGCCGCCCGGACCTGGTACTGGAGCTCGCCCTCCTGCGGCTGGCGGACGCCAGTCCTCTCCGGCAAGGCGCTGCTGCCGGTTTGCAAAAGGACGATAGCCCTGGAGCGCCCTCCCGGGCGGAAAGGGCGGCTGCCGGAGCAGAGGATGACCGGAGAAACAGGCCGATCGGAGGCGGCAGCGAGGAGGGCGCGGAAACCGGTTCTGCCCGGGAGGGACGGAGAAGTGCCGGGGGTAAAAGTCCCGCCCTTTTAGAGCCGCCGCCGGGATGTGGAACGAAGGCTCCCCCGGAAAAGCCGCAAGGTACCCCACAGGGTGCCCGGGGGGAAAGAGAGCATGGGGAAACGGACCTTATCACCCTGCGCAAATTCCTGCAGGGGCGCTTCCGGAAGCAGCCCCTGATGGGGCAGGTTCTGGCAGCGGCGGAGATCAGGCAGGCCGGCGGAAGGATCCTGATCAGCGCCCCTCCCCCCTTTGGGATGCTCTTGCAGAAGGAGGAAAACCGCCGCAGTCTGCAGGAGGTGTTGAGGGAATTCGACAGCAGGCTGGAATTGGAGATTGGGGAGAATGCCTCCGACCGGGAGGAACTGCCGGAGGTGCCGGCCGGCGGCACGAACCGCCGTGAGGAAGAAGCCAAGCGCAGGGACGCAGCCGCAGGGCCGGAAGAGGGTGTTGACGACCCGGTGGTGGGCGTGGCGCTCTCCCTTTTCAAGGGAAAACTTATCAAACGAAGGGAAGATGGTGATTAGGTGAGTTTCGGCAACATGCAAAAAGTGATGAAGCAGGTTCAGAAAATGCAGGCGGACATGGCACGTCTGCAGGAGGAGCTGGGAAATGTCACCGTAGAGGGTCAGGCGGGCGGCGGGGCCGTCAAAGTTGTGGCAAACTGCCACCAGGAACTGGTCAGCGTCAAGATCGACCAGAATGCGGTGGATCCCGATGACCCCGAACTTTTGGAGGACCTTGTTCTGACGGCTGTAAACGAGGCCTTGAGAAAGGCGCGGGAGACGGCGGCGCGGGAAATGGAGAAGATCACCGGCGGTTTGAAAATTCCCGGCCTCTTCTAAGAAACGGGTGAATAAGGTTGCAACTGTATCCGGAACCCCTGGCCTTTCTGATCGAGGCCCTGCGCAAACTGCCCGGTATCGGTCCCAAAACCGCCCAGCGGCTTGCCCTGTATCTTCTGCATGCCCCGGTGGAGGAGGCGGAGGCCCTGGCACGGGCAATTCTGGAGGCCCGGGAAAAGCTCTTTTTTTGTTCCATTTGCGGGAATTTCACCGACGTCGACCCCTGCCGCTTATGCGGGGACGAAAGCCGCGACCATTCCTTGATCTGTGTGGTGGAGTGGCCGCGGGATGTCGTGGCCATGGAGCGGACCCGGGAATTCAAAGGGGTCTACCACGTGCTGCACGGCGTTCTGTCACCAATCGACGGCATCGGCCCGGACGACCTGAAGATCTCGGAATTGCTCAAGCGGGTCCAGGAAGGAAACGTCCGGGAGGTGGTGCTTGCCCTCAACCCGAACGTGGAGGGGGAAGCTACCTCTCTCTATCTCGCCCGGCTGCTCAAGCCGCTGGGGGTGAAAGTGACCCGTATTGCGCATGGCCTTCCGGTGGGAGGCGACCTGGAGTTTGCCGATACAGCAACCTTGAGCCGCTCATTTCTCGGGAGGCACGAGATCTAACCCGGCACTCACCTATGCTCACCCGGCCTGACAGGGGCAGGGTGGGAACATATTTTCAAGGCAGACCACCACGCCGCCTCCGGCGGCACCAACAGAGAAGCGAAAAAGCGGTTTATCCTTGCAGGCGCAGCGACCTACGGAGGTTGTTACTCGCCCTTGACGAAGGAGCAGCTAACGGCAGCCGAAGCGAAACAGGAGGTTGAGCTAGGCGACTATGCGCCATGGATGGCGTCATAGGAGCCGGTCGGCTGCCGTCTGCGACAAGTCTTAGGGCGAGTTCAACCGGAGTACGGGAGCAAGCGCAAGGATAAACCGGAACGTATTTTCAAGGCAGATGTATAGAGGACTGGCAAGTTTTGCCTCCATCCTGCATATAATATATTAACCATGAGGGATGGGGGGTGGCGCCGGTGGCCGGATGGTTGGAGAACCTGCTCCGGAGTTTTTCCGGACAGTACTGGGAAGGCGGCAGCAATGTTCCCAGCGATGAGGCGGTGCTTGCGGAGGCGCACCGGGACTGGCTGGCGGCCAGGGAGTTTTTTGACCATGCCACGGATCCGGATCTGATCGATTACGCCATTCTTTCCCTCCAGGCCGCAGAAAAGCGGTATGTCTACCTGTGGAAAAAGGCGAGGGAGAAATCCGGGAGGGAAGAAGGGTGACGGGTACCGTGCTCGGCCTGCTTTTCGGCCTTTTTTTGTTGTTTCTGGTGGGACAGGCTCTGTGGGGGCCGCTTCGTTTTCTGCTGAAGATCGCCGTCCGCTTTGCTCTGGGCGGCCTTGCCCTCTTTCTCGTCAACTTTTGTACAGCCTTCTGGGGCTGGCATTTCGGCGTCAACGCCCTGAGCGCTTTCATTGTGGGGATCCTGGGCTTCCCGGGCCTTCTCCTGCTCGGCCTTATCAGATATTTCTTTGGCTAATCTAAGGTGTATGCAGGCCATGTGAAAACTGGTACCAAACCTTGATTGGTATCGGTTTTTGTTATATACTCTGGATTAAATATGCTACACTAATTGCATGTCCCCCGCGGAAAAGAAGTGAAACAATTTGCCCCGTGTGATTGAGGCCTACATCGGAGAATATGCCAGCGGCAAAAGCGAAAACGCGGTCAACCGGGCGCTGGAACTCGCCGGCCGGGGCAGGCAGGTCAACCTGGTCGATCTAGACCTGGTGGAACCGTGCTATACCCTGAGACCGCTAAAGCGCCGGCTTGAGGAAAAAGGGATAACCGTTCTTGCCTGGGAAACCAGGGAGATGATCGGGCTGGGGGAAATCGGCAACCTGCTCAGGCCGGAAGTGCGCTTTTGCCTGCACCGCCCCGGTGACGTGATCCTGGATGTTGGTTACGGGGTTTTTGGAGCACAGGTTTTCAACCTGATCGAGGGAGCCGATCGGGATCCCGACTTGAAAGTCTACGTTGTGATCAACATAGCACGCCCCCTGACGGCCACCGTTCCGGATATTGTCGCTCACGTCAGGGAACTGGGCAGGGCGGACGGCCTGATCAATAATTCTCATCTGGGTGACGAAACTGATATTGAGTTCATCCAGGAGGGCGCCAGGATCGTCGACGAGGCGGCAAGAATCTTGGGGATTCCCGTCGTGGCCACCTCGGTGCTGGAGGATCTGGCACCCTTGATCGGCGACAGGGATTGTGTTGGTCATCCGGTGCGTGTGCTCAAGAGGTTCATGCCCCGGGCTTTCTGGTAGACAATTTTATTAGGAGGTGTTTTATTATGGGCAGTAAACCCATCGAGGGGGAGCGCAAGGTATTCATGACAGGCAATGAAGCCGTTGCCTGGGCGGCACTCGCAGCCGGAGCCGACATCATGTACGGATACCCGATCACCCCTCAGAACGAGATCATGCAGTACTGGACGAGGTTGGGGCCGAAGTACAACAAGAAATTCCTGCAGACCGAAGACGAACTCTCGGCCGGATTCACCACCATCGGCGGCGTGCTGGCAGGCAGGCGCGCCTTCACCGCCACCGCCGGGCCCGGCAACGTCCTCATGCAGGAGCCCATGTCCATGGCCGAGGCCATGCGCATCCCCACAGTAGTCGTAATCCAGCAGAGGGGTGGCCCGTCCACCGCCACAGTCATCTACTCCCAGCAGGAAGTAACCCTCACCTGCTTCGGAGGCAACGGGGAGGGCCTGCGGGTGGTCTACTCCACCTCCTCCCACCAGGACCTCTACGACTACACCATCAAAGCCTTCAACACCGCCTGGAAATACCGGTTTCCGACCTTCGTGTTATCCGACGGCTACCAGGCAAAAATGAGAGAATCGGTAGTCATCTACGACCCCGAAGCCAGAGGGATCCAGATGGTGCCCACCGAACCCTTCCTGGGGAAAGCAGGCACCCCCGGCGAAGATCGGCCGGCGGCCCACCTCAGGAACACCTACAACATCGAAGAAGAACTCCTCGAAGTCCTGAGCAAAGACATAGAAGAATACGAGCGGGTAGCCCCCGAGATCATCGAATACGACGCCTACAACACCGAAAACGCCGACCTCCTGGTCATCGCCCACGGCGTAGTCTTCCGCTCCGCCGCCATGGCAGTCAAAGACCTGGCGGGCCAGGGATATAAGATCGGCTACTTCCGTCCCATCACCCTGAGGCCGTTCCCCAAGGAGCAGCTCCGGCAGGCGGCGCAGCAAGCGAAGCAACTGCTCGTAGTCGAATCCGCCTACGGCCAGCTTTTAAAGATCGTCCAGGACAACCTCTACGGCCTGAACGTTCCCATCAAAACCCTGCTCAGGCCGGGAGTCGGCATCACCCCGGAAGAAATAGCAGAAAAAGCCAAGGCCCTGCTGGCCGGAAAGGAGGCGTAACCATGGAAACAAAAGAAATCCTCCCGAAAATGCCCAAAAGCTGGAACCCGGCCTCAAAGCCCCACAAATTCTGTCCCGGCTGCGGCCACGGCCTGGTTCTCAAGGCCCTCGGACAGGTCATCGACGAGCTAAACATCCAGGACCGGGTAGTCTTCGGCTGCGACATCGGCTGCTCCCTGCTCTCCTGGGACTTCTTCAACGTAGATACGGTTCAGACCCATCACGGACGGACCACACCGGTCATGGTGGGAATCAAGCGCGCCAACCCCGAACTCATCACCATCGCCTACATGGGGGACGGAGGGGGGTACGCCATCGGGTCCCAGCACCTGGTCAACGCCGCCAACCGCAACGACATCATCACAGCGATCCTCGTCAACAACACCGTCTACGCCATGACCGGCGGCCAGATGGCCCCCACCACCATGCCCGACCAGAAAACCGAAACCACCCCCTACGGCAGGGACATCAAAGAGACCGGCTACCCCATGCTCGGGCCTGAAATGGTGGCCGCCATCGCCCACGAAGGCGCCTACGTTGCCAGGGGGAGCATCGCCAAATTCCGCCAGCTAAAAACCTTCATCAAAAAAGCCATCGAAAACCAGATGGCAGGCAGGGGCTTCTCCTTCGTCGAAGCCCTCTCCACCTGCCCCACCAACTGGCGCACCAACGCCGAAAAAACCTGGGACTTTGTCGAAAACATCATGCCCCAATACTTCCCCATAGGCGAATACAAAGTCCCCGGCGGGAAGGAGGAGTAAGCATGGGCAAAGCCGTCAAGATCGCCCTTGCCGGAGAAGGCGGCCAGGGAGTCCAGTCCGTCGCCCAGATCCTGACCGAAGCCGCGGCCCTGGAAGGCAAGGAGATCCTCTACATCCCCAACTTCGGAGTCGAGCAGCGCGGCGGCGTATCCATCGCCTTCGTCCAGATCGGGGACGAAAAGATCGGAGCCCCCAAATTCAAGACCGGCGACATCGTCATCGCCCTGAGCGGCCGGGCGGTGCGGAGGGTCAGGATGCACGTCGGGCCCGAGACCATCTTCGTTTACGACGCCAGCATCGAAGGGGTTGAAGAGGACCTTCCGGCGAATGCCAAAAAAGTCCTGGCAATTCCCGCCCTGGAGACCGCCAACAAAGAACTGCACCCGCGGGTCTTCAACGTTCTCATCATGGGCGCCGTCATCGGGGCCACCCGGGTGGTTACCGTGGAAAAAGCAAAAGAGGCCATCGAAAAGAAACTGGGCTATAAATTTGAGAAAGATCCGGAACTGCGCGAACTCAACTTCAAGGCCGTCGAGAAGGGGATAGAACTCGTAGAGAGAATGGGGGTGGCGTAGATGGCCCAAAAGGATCCCGAATACCTGAAGAAAGCGATCAGCGTCGACGTCCACGCAGGAAAAGCGACCTTTACCATCTTCCCCGGGCTCTGCAAGGGGTGCGGCCTGTGCCGGGAGAAGTGTCCTGAGCAGGCCCTGGACTGGTCGCAGAAGCTCGGAGTCTACGGCACCCCGACGGTCAGCCCCAACCCCGAACTCTGCAAGGCCTGCCGGATCTGCGAGCAGGTCTGCCCGGACTGTGCCATTACCATCAGCCGCCAAGAAAAAGAAAAGGAAGAGAAATAGTAGATAAAAGCAGGTAGAGTCTGCCCTGAAAATACATCAAGTTTACCCGCCGGGTCTACCGCTCGACTCCCGATTCCAGGCCGGACAGGACGACGGCTCGCTTCGGGACAGCTCTGGGTTCAGGCGAAATTTAAACATTCGCTCCCGGACTCCGGTTGAACTCGCCCTAAGACTCGTCGCAGACGGCAGCCGACCGGCTCCTATGACGGCATCCATGCCGCAGAGTCGCCTATCTCGACATCCTGTCTCGATTCGGCTGCCGTTAGCTGCTCCTCGTCAAGGGCGAGGTAACAACCTCCGTAGGTCGCTCATTGTTCTTAAATTTCGCCTCAGGATGAAGTACTCGCATCCCGACCTGTCATCCTCGCTTCGCCTGTCCTGTTACCCGGCCTTCCATAGGTCGCTCGCCGGTAGACCCGTCGGGTATTTTCATACTTTGTTGGTGCCGCCGGAGGCGGCGTGGTCGTCTGTCCTGAAACGCCAGAAGTGGGCCCCGTGAAGTGGCCTTTTTTTGGTAAAATATTTTAAAAATTTTGTAGGATAAAGCAGGAGATTGAGAAAATTTAGCTAATTATGGAATAGGCCTAAGGAGGGACGGTTCATGGGCAGGGTTATGATTGAGCGACCGGCATGATCGAATACCTTGTAGTGCTGGCGATCATCACTTCCATAATAACCATGGCCTGCAGGCATTTTCAGAAATATCTTCCCATCAATATCCGGGTCGTTTACATCACAATCGGTGTCTCTTTTATATTGAGTGCTATTTTCCCTCTGGCTCTCGCTTTGTTCAAGATATCCTTTGTACTCCTGATCTATCTCGTTCTTTTTTTGATGCTGGCCTTTGTACTGAGCTGGATTCAGGAAAGCTTTGTATTTGAGCGACCGGCGGCGGGAGAGCCTTTTCAGGAGATCCTGTCCGCTAATGTCGCCCATGGAGCCGAACTCAAAACAAACCTGAAAGAAAAGAAAAACAATGCGGTGCCGGAAACTCCGGGACAGGAGGAGATCGCCGGTCCGGCGCTGCCGGATGAGACTTTCCCCGGGGTGAGGCAGTCCGGTCCCGAATCCGTTGCCGAAGAAGTTCTCCCGGAGCCTGCCGATTACGCACCTCCGGCAGCGGAGGAACGGCAGGATAAAGAGAATTTTCCCGGTGGTGCCGAGGAGGGATTGGCGGCACCGGCCCCGCCGTTAATAAACCCGCCGGAGGAAGAAAAGTCTGCAGGGGAGGAAATTCCGGCCGTTATAGAACCGGAACAGGAACAGCCGGTGGAGGCATTGCCGCCTGTAGAGGCTGTATTTGAAGGAGCGGCGGCGGAAACGGCAGTCCCGGCTGTGTGCACGGAAAGAACGGGCTTGCCGGTCGTGATCGGAGAGGCGGTAGGGGTAGGGCCAGGGGGGACATTGATCGGTTTGCCCCGCGATCCTGCGGCTGTTTCTTCCGGGGAGGATGGTGAAGACTATCCGGTGACTCTTGAAATGATGGATGAAATCCCAGGCCTCTGGGAAGACCAGGCGGTGGCGCCGGGGGCCTCGGCGCCGGTGGCGGGGGAAAGCCCGGCAGAAGAAATGGGCGTGACCGAAGACCAGCCGTTGGTTACCGGAGAACAAAAAAATGACGGGGCAGTTCTTTCCGTTGTGAGCGACGGCGGGGGTACCGGCGAAGAAACCGTGCCGGAACCTGCCGTTACAGCAGATGAGGAAGAACAGGTGAGGAGTGAGGTGGTTTCTACGGTCGACAACTACATAGCAAGGGGATTTGCTGCAAGGGAGACGGGAAATTACGTGGATGCGGTGGATTGCTTCTTAAAGGCACTGCTGTCCAACCCGGGTGAGCAGTTGAAAGCATTGCTGGCGCTGGAAATCAGCGCGGTTTACCAGCAGCTTGGCCAGTACCGGCAGGCCGTCATGCTGCTGGATGCCATGCTGGCGCCGGGAAGCGGGATCCGCGACCGTACCTTGCGACAACAGCTCTATGCACGGAAGGTGAACCTGGAAGTAACCGCCGAACTGCTGAAAACCGCCAGGCAGCCGAACACACCGTATGCGGCGATCCCGAGCCTGATTAAAGTGAAGGCCGGCGTGGAAACGGCTGAGAGGTTAAAGTCAAAAAGAAAGGGGAAGGTCAATTGAAAAGCACGAGGGAGATAATCAATCTGCGGGTTTTAAGCGTTGAAGAGGGGAAGGAGATCGGGTTCGTACATGAACTGCTGCTCAATCCCCAAAACGGGAGCATTGACTTTCTTTTGGTAAAGGACGGGGAATGGTACTACGGCTTGAAAGCCCTGCCCTTTTCAGCCGTGCAGGGCATCGGAGAATATGCTCTGACCGTCGCCAGCAGCGGTGACCTGAAAGGGCTGGCGGAGACCCCCGATGCCGTCGCCCTGCTGGAGAGTAATCCGAGACTGATCGGGCTCAGAGTGCTGAGCAGGAAAGGACGCCTGCTGGGCCGGGTCAGGGAATATTACGTAGACGAGAACTCAGGAAAGGTCAGAGGCTGCCTGTTGGTTCCGGAGGGCCGGGACGAGGCTGCCGGGATCATCGAGGATAAGTACATCTGTACCTTCGGCAGAGAATTACTGGTTGTCGAAGATGATGCGGACAAAAATTTGATGACCGAATTCCCTGGCGGAGAGATGCCTGCCTCACAGCTAGAGGAAAAAGAGACCGCTGCACCCGGCGCGGAACCGGCCGGCCGTGCTCCGGAAACGGGAGAGGAGGTTGAGGAAGATTCCGCAGAGGCGGAGGACAGTTTAAAGTTATTCCGGGAGAGGCAGCGTCAGTACCTGATCGGCAAAAAGCTGGGTATCACCATAACCTCTGATGACGGAGAGGTCATCGCCGAAGAGGGGGCCGTGATCACCGGCGAGTTGATTGACCGGGTAACCGAGGCAGGCAAATACATCCTTCTGACCATGAACGTCAGGGAATGAGCTTCGCAGGAAATGGCTATGGCAGTAACGGCATTAACGGCTGGCTCACCGGAATCGGGTAGATCAGGGCGCTGCGCTGCTGTTTTACCCCTGGACTGGTGTAGATTCCAAAATCCCGGGCAGACCACCAGTCACCTCCGGTGACACCATAGTCGCCTGGCTACCCTGCACTCAACGGCCCTTTCTCTCGGTAAAGAGATAATTAATGACGGCCGGTTCTGAATGAACGTTAAAGGGCAGGTTCCCTTTGAGTGCGGGGGCGCTTCGGCTGCCGTTAGCTGTTCCTCATAAAGGGCGAGTAACAACCCAGCACTCACCGCTGCTTCGTGAGCTGAAGATAACAAAAACGGAGTCATAAATGAAAGCCGATTACGCAGCAGAGTTTCGGTGAGTGTTGGGTTGCTGCGCCTGCGAGGATAACCAGAACGTGTTGGCAGGGCAGAAGGGAAAAAGCTGGGGCGACAGGTCGGCTCGTCCGGCCCTTCGGGGCGGAGCAGTTCGTTGCTGTTATCCGCAGGGAGATGAGATAAAGAATCCCTTTACAAAAGGCAGAAACTACAGGTAAAATAATTGCGATCAGATTATAGGACTACAGTAATTAATATTAAAACAATTAAAACAAGCAGGGGTTAAATCATGAGAAAAGTCAGCATTAATTTTCTCAAGCCCGGGATGATAGTCGCCCGTTCAGTTTACGACAGCGGTGGGCGCTTGCTTTTGGCCGCCGGTATAACGCTGACGGAAAACTTTATCAAACGCCTGTCCGAAATGGGTATCGGTTCCCTGTATGTTGAGGACGAAGTGTTCGTGGGGGATGTTCACGCTGACGACATTGTATCAAAAAGGACGCGCATAAAATCTGTAAAACTCCTGAAAGAAACCTATCACCATGTTGAAAATCAAGGATACATTGATACACGAACGGTCCAAAAAGCAATAGATGAACTCATTGACGAAATCCTGGGAAGCTACGGAACCCTGATCAATTATTACGAAATAAGAACTTACGACGATTACACCTTCAGCCACTCGGTGGATGTCTGCATCTTTTCCCTTTTGACCGGCATCAGCCTGGGGTTTGACAGGTTGAAACTGAAAGAATTGGGCATCGGTGCCCTCCTGCACGACATCGGAAAGGTCAAAGTCAGCAAAGAGGTGCTGAACAAGCCGGGGGCTTTAACGCCGGATGAGTTGCAGCAGATTCGCCGGCACCCCGAAGAAGGTTTCAATATTTTACGCAGGCATCACGATATACCCCTGCTCTCGGCCCACATAGCCCTGCAGCACCAGGAACGCCTGGATGGAAGCGGGTACCCGCGCCGGTTATCTGGTGACGAAATACACAAATACGCCCGGGTGGTAATGATCGCCGACGTCTTCGACGCCCTGACCTCCGACAGGCCATACCGCACGGCCTATCCGGTCATGCAGGCGGTTGACTTTATCGGATCTCTGGCAGGCGAAGCCTTCGAAGAGGATTATGTGGCCGCCCTCTTTTCAAACATCTCGCCCTTCCCAGCGGGATCTGTGGTGATGCTTAACACCGGGGAGATCGGCCAGGTCGTGAAAACGGATAAAAGCGCACCGGACAGACCGGTGGTAAGAATATTTTTTGACCGGCAGCAAAACCGGATAAACCACCCCTTTGAGATCGACCTTTCAGGAGAGCCCTCTTTGTCGATTGTGCATGCCCTTTCCGAGGAAGATATCTCCAGACTACCATCCGGTTCTATCCAGTCCGGCGGTTCTGCATGCCTGGGCTGTAAGCGACGGGAGTTGCCGTGCTCACAGGGTGTCCCCGCAGATCGGGCACTGGAACAATCCGGTCTTAAGAAACCAGGGACTTCGGGGTAGGAGATGCGACTTTGCCGGGACCCGATATTGAGGTCAGGTTTCAAAAGAAAATGCAAAAATGTTAACACAAGACAAACCAAGAAAGGAGGCAAAGGTCGTCCTGCAGATCTAACTTCGCAGAAGCGGGAGCGACGGTAAAAGTATGTTGGAAAAACTTACAGGAAGTTTACGGAACAGAATGACTGTTTTGTTTGGTCTGGTTGTGCTGCTTGGGTGCCTGGTGCTGACGTTTGTAAGCATAAACCGCGCCGGGAATGCCCTGCAGAGTGAAGCTGAACAGGCCATGCTCAAACTGATCAAGCAGGCCGCCGAGACTGTGGATAGCCGGATCCAGGCGCGGTTTTGCCTGGTGGAAAGCATCGCCGGCCAGAATGTTATCCGCGGCAAGTCGGGTGACCGCGAAGCCACGCTGGAGGAAAAAATAGCAGTCCTCCGCAACGAGATGCAGACAGCGGAAAGCCTCGGCTTCAAGCAGTTCGGCATTGCAGACAGGGAAGGGAACGCAGTCTTTTCCGACAGCCGCACAGCCAACATCGCCGACCGGGATTACTTCAAGGCGGCCCTGGGGGGAAAGACCGCCGTCTCCAGCACGATTGTCAGCAGAGATGACAATTCGCTTGTTTTTGCCTTTGCTACGCCAATACGCCGCTACGCCACCAACGAGATAAGCGGTGTGCTGTTCGGTCTGGTGGACGCCACGAGGTTTAGTGAGCTGATTGGGAACATCACTTACGGCCGCACGGGGTACGCCTTCGCCGTGGACAGCACCGGCAAGACCATCGCCCACAAAGACACCGAGAGGGTATTGTCTCAGGAAAATATTCCGGAGCAGGCCAGGTCCAACCAGGCGCTGGCGCCTCTGGCAGCTGTGGTCTCCAGGATGACGAAGGGGGAGGAAGGCGTTTCCACCTATACCTTCCAGGGCCAGGGCAAGATCATGGCCTATGCCCCGGTTAAGAGCACCGGCTGGTCTATAGCGGTCACCGCCCCTACAGCCGAGGTGCTGGAAAAGACGTCCGGCCTCAAACACTCCATGCTGATCCTGTCTGTAATAATAATTCTGATTGCCCTGATGCTTACTTATGTGATGGTAAGAACCATCACCACTCCTCTAATCGTGGTAGAGGAACATCTAGGGCACATAGCTGGCGGCGACTTCACGCAGTCGGTGCCGGAGAAGTTCCTCCGCATGAAGGACGAGATAGGCAAGCTGGCCCGGGCGGTGGACGGCCTGCAGGCCAACATCAAACCGCTGCTATCAAGTCTCAAAGAAAATGCAAAAGCCCTGGCCGGCGACTCGGAGAACTTAAGCGCCGCTTCGGAAGAGATCGCCTCCTCCTCCAATGAAGTGGCCAAGGCCATTCAGCAGGTAGCCTCAGGGGCGTCAGAACAGGCGGGTCACTTGCAGGAAATCCTCGGTCTCCTAGAAGACATGACTTCCAACCTGGAGAAGGTCGAGAATGAGCTGGGCAACGTCAAAGACAGCAGTGAAGAAACCTCCAAACTGGCCGGGGTGGGCAAGAAAGAGCTGGACGTCCTGGTTGCATCCATCAATAACGTCCATGAAGCCTTTAAAGTAGTCACAGAAAAACTGACCGGCCTGAGCGGCTCCGTAAACCAGGCAGGCGAGATCCTGGAGGTAATCAACGATATAGCGGACCAGACGAACCTTTTGGCTTTGAACGCGGCCATAGAGGCGGCGCGGGCCGGGGAGGCAGGCCGCGGCTTTGCGGTGGTGGCGGAGGAGGTCCGCAAGCTGGCCGAACAGTCTCGAACATCTTCGGACAGGATAAAGGGGCTGCTCGACACCATAGCCTCGGAGACCAGGGAAGTAGTGAACACCTCGGAAGAAGTCGACAGGCAGGTAGTGGCGCAGCTGGAGAATGTAGAAAACACGGTCAAGGCCTTTGACAACATTCTTGATTCGGTAATTGCAATCACGCCGGTGATCGAAGAAACATACCGTCATATGGACAACACCGTCAAGGCGAAGGACGTGGTGCTCGACCGGGTCCAGAGCGTCAGCGCCGTAGCGGAGGAGGCTTCGGCTTCGGCCCAGCAGATTTCGGCCTCGGCGGAGGAACTCTCGGCGTCCACCGAAGAGATAGCCGCCAACGCCCAGGAGTTGTTAAATATCAGTAAGCAACTGGAGGAGCATGTCGGAAGTTTCAAGTTATGAGATTGGGCATTTAAACCCTTTTCAACCGGAGCGGATGGCGGTGGCACGTGCAGCAGCTAATTTATCTGAGGACAGGGCAAAAGTGGGGATTAAAACGGTTATAATGAGTATAATACTAGTGAGGCGTACCGGGAGGAGGGTGTAATGGTTAAAGAACGGACGGTGCCTTGTACTACGGAAAAAAGAGGGATAGTGCTGCCTGTTTGCTTAATCTGCGAACAAACGCCTCCGGACGGAATCGCAGGGGGAATCCTGGTTTCCGGTCGCTTTCTTTGTGCTGCTTGCGAAGACGAGATCGTGCACATCCGGGTCGGTGACAGCCGGTATTCCCACTTAAAGGATAAGGTCAAGCGGATCTGGGCGCGAGGGGAATGAAACAATACAAAATATGGATTAAAAAGGCTTCTTGCAACAAGGAGCCTTTTTCTTATATGCAAGGAAAAGTGTGTTAAAATAGAAACAAAAATGCGTGTAGGCACGCAGCTTTTGTGGGGTCGGTAGTTTGGCTGGCAATGCTTTTCCTCCTCTGGCGGCGGGTCTGCTCGCCCACGCAGAGCACAATTACCTGGGCTTTCACGTACCCGGCCACAGGCAGGGGCGGGGAGCCTGGCCGGCCTGGCGGTCGCTGCTCGGGGAGGCCGTGTTTGCCCTGGATCTCACGGAACTGCCGGGGCTGGACAACCTGCAGGACCCGCAGGGAGTGATCCGGGAGGCGGCCGCTGCGGCGGCGGCTTACTTTGGTGCGGACGAGACCTATTTTCTGGTGAACGGTGCGACGGCGGGAATACTGGCCGTTCTTCTGGCCACCTGCCGGCCCGGGGATAGGGTTCTGCTCCCCCGGAACTGCCACCAGGCGGTGATCCACGGCTTGATCCTGAGCGGGGCAAAACCGGCTTACCTGCCGGTTTACGGTGATTCCGAATTAGGCCTGCCCGGGATGGCGAGAACGGAAGACCTGCGCCGGGTATGGGACGCCGTATCCGGAGAGGTGCGCCTGGTCGTCCTGCTGCACCCCAGTTATTACGGCCTTGCGGGGGAACTGGAGAAACAGGTGGAGTTTGCCCATGACCGGGGATGTGCCGTCCTGGTTGACGAAGCCCACGGTGCGCATTTTCATACAGGCGTTCGTTTTCCTCCCCCGGCCCTGCGGTGCGGTGCGGATTTTGTGGTGCAGGGAGCCCACAAGGTCCTGGGGGCGTTTACCCAGGCCGCCTTTCTGCACCGCCGGGGGCGGGGCGGGGATGCCGGGAAGCTCAGGGACGCCCTGAGGATCGTTCAGACGAGCAGCCCCTCCTACCTGCTGCTGGCGTCCCTGGACGTGGCGCGGCAGCAGTGCCAGGAAGAGGAGCCGGCATGGGAGGATACCGCCCGGCTGGGGATGAGGCTCCGGGATGAAATCAACCGGATTCCGGGCCTCCTGGCTCCGGACAGGGAACTGCTGGGCGTGCCGGGGGTAACCGCCTTCGACCCGGCGCGCCTGATCGTCAACGTCGGCAAACTCGGCATCACCGGTTTTGCCGCTGCCGAATGGCTGCGCCGCCGGCGGAAGATCCTCGTGGAAATGGCCGATTTTCAAAATATGCTCTTTATCCTGGGCCCTGCCGATCTCCCCCTGGCGGAGGAACTGCTGGCCGGGCTGGCCGCACTGGCAGCCGCCTTTGCCGGTTGCGGCAGGGGGCGCTCCCGTTCCTACCCGGATCCGCTTGCCCTCCCGATTCCCCGCCAGGTGCTGACGCCGCGGGAGGCGTTTTTTAGCCCTTGCGAAGCGGTGAGATGGGATGCGGCTGTGGGGAGGGTTGCCGCCGAGGTCGTTGCTCCTTACCCGCCGGGGGTCCCGGTGATCTGCCCGGGGGAGGAGGTCACACCGGAGGCGGTTGCCTTGCTGGCGGACTGGGAGAGGGCCGGAGGTGTCTGGCCGGGACGGTCCCGGGGTATGATTAAAGTGGTGGCAGGGAGTTGAGGAATTGAGGCAACCGGGCAAGTTGATCACCTTTGAGGGGCCCGACGGGGCCGGTAAGACGACACAGGTGAATTTAACGGCAGCCGCCCTCCGGCGGGAAGGTTATGAGGTACTCGTTACCCGCGAACCCGGTGGGACGAGGCTTTCGGAAGCAATCCGCGGCCTCCTGCTTGACCCGGCCTTCAAGGAGATGACGCCGTTCGCCGAGGCTCTGCTGTACGCCGCCTCCCGCGCTCAGCTGGTGGGCGAGGTGGTGCTGCCCGCCCTTAATTCTGGCAGGGTCGTGCTGTGCGACCGTTTTGTGGATTCCAGCCTGGCCTACCAGGGCTACGGGCGCGGGTTAGACCTGGAAATGCTGCGGAGGATCAATGCGCCTGCTTTGAGGGGGATCGGCGCCTTTTTGACCATCCTGCTCGACCTGGAACCCGGGGAGGGGCTGCGGCGCGCTGCGAAGCCCGAAAAAATGGACAGGCTGGAGCAGGAAGACCTGGCCTTTCACCGGCGGGTCAGGGACGGCTACCTGGCCCTGGCCCGCCAGAACCCGGAGCGGATCAAGGTGGTCCGGGCGGAGGGGGACCCTGCCGGGGTCCAGGCCGGTGTCATGGCTTACGTAAGCGGCTTTCTGCGCGGGAGGCTGCAGGGGGCTCCCTTTGAAATAGAGGTTCGGGGGTGATCCCGTTGAGGTGTGACTCCGGGGAGGAACCGGCATTAAAGCAGCTCAAGCAGGACTTAAAAAACGGGCGGGTTGCCCACGCCTATCTCTTTACAGGGCGGGCAGCGGAGCGGAAAAGGGCGGCGATAGATTACTTTGTTCAGGCCCTGCTCTGTGAGTCCGGGAGCGGGGCGCCGTGCGGCGTTTGCTCTTCCTGCACCGCCTGGGAGCGCCGGGCGCACCCGGATTTTCATGCACTGGGGCCCGACGGGAACTCCATCAGGCTGGAACAGCTCCGGGCGTGGCGGCCCTTCTTCAATTACCACCCACACCTGGGCAGGCACCAGGTATTCCTGATCGATAGGCCGGAACTGCTGACGGCGGAGGCCGCCAACAGCCTCTTAAAAAGCCTGGAGGAGCCCCTGCCGGATACGGTTTTCTTGCTGGTGGCAGAGGATGAAAGGGCGCTTCTGCCGACCATCGTTTCCCGCTGCCGGGTGGTCTTTTTCCGGCAGGAGGAGGACGCCGGGAATGATTCCGTCCTTTCGGATAACAGTGCAAAGGGGGAGGCTATTGCCCGGCTGCTCAGAGAGGGGAGTGAGTCGGAACTGCTGCGAACGGTGCGCCTCTTGAAGCCGGATCGGGCCGGGGCGCGCGATCTCCTGGCCTTTCTCCTGGCGGATCTGGAAAGGTCATACCGGGCCGAGCGGAGCCGGATGGCGGCGGGGACGGACGGTGCGGAAGGAATAAAAATTTTGGAAAGTTTGGGGATAATACTAAGGGGCTTGCGCCTGCTTGACGAGAATGTAAACGTCCAGCTGCTGCTTGCCCTTACCCTGCGCAGGGTGCAGGGGCGGCTCCGAAAAACCGCACTGCGCCCCAGGGTTTATGATCAAAATTCCAGGAAGTGAGGATATGCGGATATGGAAGCCGAACAAGAGTACAGAGAGGAAGGGCGGATAGAGCAGCCCCCGGAAACTTCCGGTGTAGAAAAGGTGCCGGTGGTGGGCGTCAGGTTCCGGAAGGCCGGAAAGATCTACTACTTCAAACCCGGCTCCGTAGAACTGCAGAAGGGGGACGACGTGATCGTGGAAACCGCCAGGGGGATCGAGTTCGGCACCGTGGTGGTGGGGCCGCGCCTGGTTCCCCTGCAGGAAACGGTGGCCCCCCTGCGCGAGGTGATCCGGAAAGCGACTCCGGAAGACCGGGTCAGGATGGAGGAGAACCGGGAGCGTGCCCGGGAGGCCTTCAAGATCTGCGAGCAGAAGATCGCCGAACACGGGCTGCCGATGAAGCTGATCGATGTGGAATTCACCTTTGACGTGGGCAAGATTTTGTTCTATTTCACCGCCGAGGGGAGGGTGGATTTCCGGGAACTGGTAAAGGACCTGGCCGCCATCTTTAAGACCAGGATCGAACTGCGACAGATCGGGGTGCGGGACGAGGCCAAGCTGCTGGGAGGGCTCGGCCCCTGCGGCAGGGAGTTGTGCTGCAGCACTTTCCTGGGGGATTTTGAGCCTGTTTCGATCCGGATGGCAAAGGGGCAGAATCTATCCCTGAACCCCACCAAGATCAGCGGCATCTGCGGGCGCCTGATGTGCTGTCTCAAATACGAAGAAGACGCCTACAGGTCGTGCCCCAGGCAGGAAAGCTGCACCTGTGCGGCTGATAAGGATTACCTGTTCGAGGAAGAGATTACAGAGGAAAGCCCGGACAACGGTAACTACGATCCGGCGGGCGGGGAAGAGGAGTTTTAGGGATGGGGGAGCTTTACCTTTGCGCCACCCCGCTGGGCAACCTGGAGGACATCTCCCTGCGCGCCCTCCGGGTTTTAAGGGAGGCGGACCTGATTGCGGCGGAGGACACCAGGCACACCCGGAAACTCCTGTCCCATTACGGGATTCACACCCCCTCCACAAGCTTTTTCGAGCACAACCAGGTTACAAAGATCCCCTATCTTCTTGAGGAGCTCGGAAAGGGGAAGACTATTGCGCTGGTTACCGACGCCGGGCTCCCCGGACTGGCCGACCCGGGCTACCCACTGGTTCAGGCCGCCCTGGCGCAGGGGCATCGGGTGACGGTGGTGCCGGGGGCTTCGGCAGGCGTGGCCGCCCTGGTAATTTCGGGCTTCCGTCCCCATCCTTTTTATTTCCACGGTTTCCTGCCGCGGGAGAAGGGGGAGAGGCAAGAACTCTTAAAGGAACTGCGGGAAGAGGGCAGAACGGGCGTGTTTTACGAGGTCCCCCACCGCCTGCAGAAATCCCTGCAGGATTTTGTCGAGATCTGGGGAGGCAGCCGGCGGGTCTGTATCGCCCGGGAGCTCACCAAGCAGTTCGAGGAGGTATTGCGCTGCACCTTCAGCGAGGCAGCCGAACATTTCAGGGAAAACCCGCCGCGGGGAGAATTCACCCTGGTTACCGAGGGGAAGCGGGAGGCGGAGCAGGCCCTGCCGGGGGATCCGCAGGCCGTCCGGGGGGCAGTGGAGGCCCTCCTGCAGGCCGGAGCGGATCTGCCTGCCGCCTGTAAGGCGGTGGGGCGCGCCCTGGGCCTTTCCAGGAGCGAGGTCTACCGGGCGTATCATTTGGTAGAGGGATAGTCGGGTAGGAGAGGGCGGCTAACCCCCGTCATCATGCGTACCGTTCGGTATACGGCGGTTCATAAGGCATTAGGTAGTTCCAGCTACCGTTCGACTAAGCTCGTCAGCCCTTGCTCCCTCCAATAGCTGAGCCAAGGGCTTTATTCACTTGGGGAGTATTCGCCAGCTGCCAGTACCCTTTCCGTGACCTGCTTATTAGGCTCGCCCAGTCCTCAGGTATCCCAACCGCGACCAAGTTTCGTTTCCCGGTGCGGGGTTTATTCCACTGTCTAAGCAGACACATCCTGAGCCTTTGTCTTATCCACTCATCCAAGCTTCAATGGCGCTTCGCGTATCTATTAGCCGGAAGTATCTTATCACCTTGACTTGAGCTTTGCGGTGTACCTATTCCTGTTAATGATCTTATTACCTTTATTTTTTGTACCTAATCTATGGGGTTCATTTTATTTTGCTTAGAAACCTGGCTGAAAAACAGAAACTCCGCACCTGATCCCTGAGACCCTTGCAGTGCAAGAATGCCGGTATCATGCAAAAATTTATAAATTCACCCAAGATATCATGAACTCAAAGGCAACTGGAACATGGGACACTGCTACATCCATCAGGAAGTCGCCTCTCAGGTAATTCTGCGGTTCATGCTTTTGGCGGGCAACCTTTTCTGACTGTTCCTGTACAGGAACAGGCTTGAGTTTAATCAGATAGCGTTTTCAGCGCAAGAGAGATAGCGGAAAAGATGCGCAACGCCTTGGAGTACATCAGAGATAGGAGCTTAGCAAAGTACCTCTTTGACACAGGCTAGTTCATTGGCGGCTGTTCCTGGGATGTAGCAGGCACCATGACAAATAAAGATCTTTCGAAAATGTTCCCTTCTCTGAAAAAAGTTATTTTAGGGAAAAGGGGTTATTCACACTCTTTACCAGGGGTTGTAGCTGGAAGCCTTGTGGCTGTTGGAACGCATGAATCGATTTTGGTTAGATTCTAATGATTACAAAGAACGACATATTTTTCATAAAATACATGATACAATGTAATCATAAAATTAACGCTGTTGAGCTCAAAACGCCTGTTGATAAGGCTTACGTCAACCAATATAAGTGGCTATACTAGGTTTTACGCTGATTCTATTCCGTAAAGATTATCTAAATGAAGGATAGGATAAAATCGTGGATTTTATTCTAAAAATCTTAATTGTTATATTCGTGAGTGTAATAATTATAAATATAATTATGAATATAATAGATCGCTATGGTATAAATTTTGTAGAACTCTTTCAAGATTTATGGAAAAAGATAAGGAAAGAGGAATAGATTGTGGCTGAAATTGACCGTTCATAACCGGTAGAAGCTGTAAGGCTGCTTATCCCTCCGCAAGCAGATACTCCCCCGCACCTTTTCTCCGGACGATATAATAATACGGATCCGTTCCGGATAAAACGCAGAATACTCCTTTGAGTGCGGGGGAGCATCGGCTGCCTTCGGCTGCTTCTCGCCGGGGGCGAGGGAACAACCTCCCTCAGGCAAAGATAAACCGCCTTGAACAACGAAGACCCAAAAGGACCGGATAATGAATCCGTTAGACGGCCTCTCGGGCCATGGCGGCGGCGCACTCCCGGCAGATGTTCTTGCCGCGGAAGTGCTGGACGTCCTCGGCGTTGCCGCAGAAAATGCAGGCCGGTTCGTACTTCTTCAGGATGATCTTCTCCTGGTCCACATAGATTTCCAGGGCGTCCTTTTCGGCGATGCCCAGGGTCCGCCGCAATTCAATGGGAATTACGACCCTCCCGAGTTCGTCCACCTTTCTTACCACACCCGTTGACTTCAATTCTCTCCCTCCCTACATTCAAAATTCGACAGGATTCCTTAAGCAGAGCGTACCATCTCTTCCAGTAACAGTCAACCCTTTCTAAGTAAAAAATGTAAAAAATATCTGCATTTTTTTCTGCAATCCGACGGTTATGGCGTAACCGGTAGTTTTCTGTGGTATAATAATCCCTTGAGAAAATTTCCATAAATGAAAGGGGCGGAGCCCGGCGGCCGCAGGGCAGTACCGGGCGTGAATATGAGCGAGAAAATCTTTTACGTGACGACTCCTATTTATTATCCCAGCGATAAACTCCACATCGGCCACGCCTACACCACTGTGGCCGCGGATTGTATAGCCCGCTATAAACGCCTGCGGGGTTACGACGTCTTTTTCCTCACCGGTTCCGACGAGCACGGCCAGAAGATCGAACGCAAGGCCCGGGAAAAGGGAACGAGCCCCAAGGAATACGTGGACAGGATTGTGGCCACCTTCAAGGACCTGTGGCAGAGGCTGGAGTGCACCCACAACGATTTTATCAGGACGACCGAGCCGCGCCATGAAAAGGCAGTCCAGGCCATTTTCCAAAAGATCTACGACCGGGGGGACATCTACAAATCCACCTACGAGGGCTGGTACTGCACCCCCTGCGAAACCTTCTGGCTGGAAAGGCAGCTCCAGGAAGGGAACTGCCCGGACTGCGGGCGGCCGGTGGAACTGTTAAAAGAGGAAAGCTACTTCTTCCGCCTCTCCAAATACCAGGACCGGCTCCTGGCCTATATCGAGGAGCACCCGGAATTCATCCAACCGGTCTCGCGCCGCAATGAGATGATCAATTTTATCAAGGGCGGCCTGGAGGACCTCTGCGTTACCCGGACCACCTTCAGCTGGGGGATTCCGGTTCCCTTCGACCCCAGGCACGTGGTCTACGTCTGGTTTGACGCCCTGGTGAATTACCTTTCCGCCCTCGGCTGGCAGGACGGGGACGAAAAATTCGAGCGCTACTGGCCGCATACCGTGCACCTGGTCGGGAAGGACATCGTCCGCTTTCACACGGTGATCTGGCCGATCATCCTGATGGCAGCCGGGATCGAACTCCCCCGCACCGTTTTCGGGCACGGCTGGATGCTTCTGGAGGGCGGAAAAATGTCGAAATCGAAGGGGAACGTGGTGGATCCCCTGGTTCTCATCGACCGCTACGGGGTCGATGCCGTAAGGTACTACCTGCTGCGGGAACTCCCCTACGGCGGCGACGGCTACTACAGCGAGGACAGCCTGATAAACAAGATCAACACCGACCTGGCCAACGACCTGGGGAACCTGATCAGCCGCACCTTTGGCATGCTGGAGAAGTACTGGGGCGGGATCGTGCCCGAGCCGGGGCCTGCCCTGGCGCCGGACCGGGAACTCATCGAAACCGCCCGGGAGGCCAAGGCCGAGGTGGAGCGGCAGTTTGAGCGCTTTGATTTCGGCGGCGCCCTGGCGGCGGTCTGGCAGCTGGTGCACCGGGCGAACCGCTATGTTGACGAAACAACCCCATGGGTCCTGGCCCGGAGCGAGGAGGGCCGGAAGCGCCTGGCGACCGTCCTCTATAACCTGAGCGAGGCCGTAAGAATCCTGACCATCTGGTGCAGCCCCGCCATGCCCGTCTTCCCGCCGAAGGTTTGGGAGCAGTTCGGCATTACAGATCGCCCGGAGCTCCATACCTGGGACAGCACCGAGGGGTGGGGCAAGCTACCCGCCGGCCTCAGGATCAAGAGGGGGGCGGGAATTTTCCCGCGCATCCAGGAGGAGAGGGCCGGAGAGCGGGTGGCGGTAGAAACAGGCGGGAAAGATGAGGCGCCGAAAAGCCCGTTACAGGAGGTCAAGGCATCCCCCCATGCGGAAAGCGTCCCCTGCCTGGAGAAGCAGGGTGCCAGGCCGGAAATCACCATCGACGATTTCGCCAGGCTGGACCTGAGGGTAGCCGAGGTGCTGGTGGCGGAAAGGATCAAGGGGGCGGACCGGCTCTTGAAGCTCGAGGTTGACCTGGGAGGGGAACGGCGGACGGTGGTGGCCGGTATCGCCCAGTATTACACACCGGAGGAACTGGTCGGGAAGAAGGTTGTGCTGGTGGCCAACCTGGCTCCCGCCAAACTGCGGGGAGTTACTTCCCACGGCATGATCCTGGCGGCAAAGGTGGAGGACAGGCTGGGCGTCCTGACGGTGGAAAGGGATATCCCGGCGGGAACCCCGGTGCGGTAGACAAGGTAGGTAGACAAGGGGACGGTTCTCTTGTCTATAAGAAATGTTTCTCCGGCTGGACGATAACACCGCCTCCCGGCGTGAGAGGAGCCGGGTGTTCCGCAATAATAGATTTGCGGTGAGGCAAAACGCAATATGCCCGGGCCGTTCCGCTGTTCTATCTGAAAGTGAAATCGGAACTCGGTGCGGGTTCATTCTGTTTTTGTGGAGGGAAAGGGTTGATGGGTTTTGGGAACCTGCAGATATGAGATGATAGACAGCCACGCCCATCTGGACGACCCGCGCTTTGATCCGGACCGGGCGGAGGTACTCACCCGGGCCCGCTCTGCCGGAGTCAAGGCGGTCGTCTGTGTGGGGAGCGATTTCGCTTCCTCCCGCCGGGCGGTGACGCTGGCGGAAGAGGAGCCGGGTCTCTACGCGGCGGTAGGTGTGCATCCTCACGAGGCCGCCGGAGTGGTCCCCCGGATGTGGGACGGGCTGCGGCTGCTTGCTGGAAGGAAACGGGTGGTTGCCTGGGGTGAGATCGGCCTCGATTTTCATTACAATTTTTCACCTCCTGACGTCCAGGATGCCGTTTTCAGAAAGCAGCTCGAGCTGGCCCTGGAATGCCGCTTTCCGGTGATCGTCCACGACCGGGAGGCTCATAAAGAGACTATGGCAATTTTAAAGGAATTTTCCGGTCTGAACGGGGTTGTCCTGCACTGCTTTTCGGGGGGTATGGAAATGGCGGAGGAATGCCTGGCCCGCGGCTACTACCTGGGGGTTGGAGGGACCCTTACCTACCCCAAGAACGGCCTTTTAAGGGAAATCATCCGTACCGCTCCCCTGGGCAGGCTGCTCCTGGAAACCGACTGCCCCTACCTCGCCCCGCAGCCCTGGCGGGGCAGGCGCAACGAACCCGCTTACTTGACGGCGGTGGTGGAGGCGATCGCGGAGATTAAGGGGACAGTCCCGGAGGAGGTGGCCGCGGCAACGGCAGCCAACGCCAGGCGGTTCTTTAACCTTGTTGCCTGACCGGCACCTGCAGGCTTCCCTAACCAAAAAAGTTCTTTACCATCTGCTTCAACAAACATTTGCCAAACGTGGTGATAAATGCTTCCATGCCCTCACCCAGAGTCTGCTGCATCAGCGGGGTGAGGGTTAGAAGCAGGTCGCCTCCCTTGCCTGACCGGGCGGCGTATTCGGCTTTTGATATGCCCATCTGTTCCTCAGTAACAACCTCTTCGGCAGAGCCTGCATATCTGTGCTCCGCATATCTCATCTGCTTTCCCTCCCATTTCTCTACCATTAATTCAAAATATGTTATCTGAGCTTTAATTTCTAATCCGGGAAATGCTTCTTACCCCGCCCCCCCCAGAGACAACCTGGTGAATAGAAAGGGTTGTCATGGGAAATAATGGTTGCGAAACCAATCCCAGGAGGGGAGGGTAAGATGACGCGATTGGAGTTGCTGGAGTTTGATACCAGCGCAACAACAAAGCCGCGAGGCGTTTCCCGAAAGAAGATTTTAATGGTCGGTGCCCTTGCAGTGCTGCTTCTTGGTCTGCAACTGAGCGGCGTTTGGGGGAAGCCGTTTCCGGTTGCTTACGGCGCCCTCTGGCAGGACTTTTTTGCGAAACCGCTCAGTTCGGAGGCAAGGCGTGTCGTGCAGTTCGGTATCAGCTATAAACAGGGCGAAGGAATTGCTTTCCATGTCTTTGAGGACACTCCTGTCAGGGTTCAGGTGGATGGAGGAACCGTTGTGACCCGTGCGCCCTTCCCGCGGCTGGAGAGCATCCTGCAGGATGCGGGTGTCGAGTTGGGCGGGAAGGACCGGGCAGAGGCAAAAATCGTCACAGGTGAAGGGAACATACCGGAAATAAACGTGGTTCGCGTGCGCAAGAGGATCGTCGGCGAAGAAGAGCCCATTCCCTTCCCTGTCAGAAGGGTCAGGGATCTCCACCTGGCCCCCGGCGAAACCAGGGTGCGATCCCCGGGACGGCCGGGCGTTCTGTTAAAAAAGTTCGAGGTTACAACTGAAAACGGGCGGGAGGTGGACAGGAAAGAGCTCGGCAGCGAGGTCATCAAGGAACCTGTTCCCCGGATCATAGCTTACGGGGCCAGGACAACACCGGAGGTGCGGCAGACCGCCTCGCGGGGTGACGTGCCGGGAGGAAGTGTGCGCCGGGTGATCAGGGTTATTGCCACCGCCTACACCCATACCGGAAATCCGACGGCCACCGGGGTTATGCCCTACGTGGGAGGGGTGGCGGTTGACCCGGAGGTGATACCCCTCGGTTCCAGGCTGTATATCGAGGGATACGGCCCGGCACGAGCGGTGGATACGGGTGGATTGATCAAGGGGAACCGCGTCGACCTCTTCTTTGATTCCGCCGCCGAATGCTATAAATGGGGGAAGCGGGAGGTTAACGTTTACGTCATGGAATAAGAGAGGAAAAAATAAACCCCCTGGATCGGGGGCTTTTTCTTTTTGGAAAAATTTTTTCCAAGGAAGGAAGGAATTTTGGATCAGGTCCCGAATAGAATATTGTGCGACAACCCGTTTAACAAAAGAAGATGCCTGTTAATAAGAGGAAATCAATGGTTATTCATGGAAGGGGGATGAGTGTGAATAAACCGGTGAAATATCTGAAATCCCTTCCGGCACGGCAGGCGCTGCTTGCCTGCATTGTCGTCGTCCTGGCTTGGGGAACGGCCGCCGGCGCCAGGCAGCAGATCAAGATTTATGTCGACGGTAAGGTGGTGGAACATAAAACCCTGCAGCGCACACTGGGGGCTGCCCTGTGCGAGGCAGGCATCGTGCTGGGACCGCAGGATGTGGTGCGGCCGGGGCCTGCCACCCTGGTAAAAAGGGGAATGACTGCCCAGGTGGTCCGGGGTGTCAGGGTGCGCCTGACCGCGGATGGAAACACTAACGAGATCCTGACGCAACCCGTCACGGTGGCGGAAGTGCTTAAGAAGGCAGGAATATCCCTTGGACCCAAGGATCGCCTCAACCTGCCTCTCCGGGAGGTTGTAAAAAACAATACCGAGATTAAGATCACAAGAGTTCTCGAAAAGATCGAGAGCGAGCGCTTTGAGGTGCCGGTTCCCCTGGAGAGGAGGGCCGACCCCTCGATGGAACGCGGCCGGATGCGCCTGGTCAGGGCCGGAAACCCGGGGGAAGGGGAGCGCCTCATCAAGGTGACTTATGTGGATGGAAAGCCGTCCGCGCGGGAAATCCTCCGGGAACGGGTCCTGCGTCCGGCGGTCAGCCGCATCGTTGCCGTCGGAACACTGAGCACCGTCTATCGCGGCGGAGCCGTCCTCCGCTTCAAAAACGTGATGGAGATGAGGGCGACGGCATACAGCGCCAAGGCGGGCAGGTATACGGCGACGGGCCAGATTGCAAGATACGGGGTGGTGGCCGTCGATCCCCAGGTGATACCTTTAGGGACGCGGCTGTACGTAGAGGGTTACGGCTACGCCACCGCCCTTGACGTGGGGAGCGCCATCAAAGGAGACAGGATTGACGTGTTCTTCCCTTCGGAGGCCGACTGCCAGAGATGGGGGAAACGCACGGTGAGGGTTTACATTCTGGAGTGACCGCCGATCTGTAAGGCTTATATCCAGCGGAATGTCGAAAACCAGCCGGTATGGGCTGGTTTTCTTAACTTTTTGGAATGTTTGCGGTTTTATAGTATAATAAACTTGATTGGAGGCTTGTGAAAGTTGCAACCAACCTCGCCGACGGCAATACGCGCACTGCTGGATCGCTACGGTTTGAGTCCGAAGAAAGGCCTTGGCCAGCATTTTTTATGGCAGGCCGGCATTGTTGAAAAGATCGCCGACGCCGCCGAACTGGACGGGGAAGATGTGCTGGTGGAAATCGGGCCGGGTCTCGGGATCCTCACCGCCGCCTGCGCCCGGCGGGCGGGGCTGGTGATCGCGGTAGAGATCGACGAATCCCTGTTCCCCCTTTTGGGCGAGGCCTTACAGGATTACCATAATGTACGGCTGGTAGCAGGTGATGCCCGCACGGTGGATTTTCGGGAAATTGTGGCCCGGCATGCTCCCGGGGTAAAGCGGCCTTGCAAGGTAATCGGGAATCTCCCGTACTACCTGACAAGTCCGCTGTTGCTGCGTCTGCTGAAGGGGGAGTTCCGTGCGGGACTCCTCGTTTTTATGGTTCAGAAAGAGGTGGCGGAACGCATTGTGGCCGGGCCCGGGGGAAAGGAGTACGGCTCCCTTTCGGTGGCGGCACAGTATTACTCCGAGCCCGAGCTTTTGTTTACGGTAAAGCCGCAGGCCTTTCTGCCGCCCCCCGAGGTATCCTCGGCGATTGTCAGGCTGCGCCGCCGCGAGCGTCAGCCGGTGGAAGTGGCCGACGAGGGATTCTTTTTTCAGGTGGCAAGGGCCGCCTTTTGCTACCGTCGCAAAACCATACGGAATGCCCTGCAGGAGGCGGCATTATTGGAGCAGGTTGATGCCTCTGCCGTCTTCGCGGAGTCCGGGATTGCCCCGGAAAGGCGTGGGGAAACCCTCGGCCTGCACGAGTTTGCCGGTCTGGCAAACGCCATCCTCAGGGCACGTGAGAGGGAGATCGGCCATGCGCTTCGTCAGTCCAACTAAAGGCGTACTGACCTGGGATGAGGTCGTTACCGATATCATCGACTACGTTACGAGCAACGAGAATTTTTCGTACAAGATCATTATCGGGACCGACTCCCAGGTGCGGGAGGAGACCCATTTTGTAACAGCCCTTGTGGTGCACCGGGTCGGCAGAGGGGCGCGTTACTATTACCGGCGCAAGCCTTATGAAAAGCTGAAAAGCCTGCGCCAGAGGATATTCATTGAGGCCGCCATGAGCCTGGAGGTGGCCAGCAAACTTGCCCAGAGCCTTGCCGAAAGGGGACACAGCGAACTCGACCTGGAGATCCACCTGGACATCGGTAAAAACGGGGAAACCAAGGAACTGATCCGGGACATCGTGGGGATGATCGTGGGGAGCGGCTTCGATGCCAAGATCAAGCCGGATTCCTGCGGGGCCTCCACGGTAGCCGATAAGTACACGAAATAAAGGGAACGTACCGGAAGATTCGTTCCCTTAATTATTTTTTCCATAATACGGGTGCGCCGGCGTGCGAACATCCGTTGCGAGCGGAAGCGGCCTGCTACTGTTACACCAGGTACTCTATTGTGGCATGGGGGAAGTTCTTTTCGATCATGCTACGGAAGAATGCTTCGATTTTGTTGTGCACTTCTTTCGGGTAGACGTATTTACCGTAGCCGAACTGCCCCCACTTGAATGTCCTGTCCCCTTCTTCGAGGGGGAGCTTTGTCCGGGGGAAGATTTCTCTGATCGCGCTTTTCGCCCGGGGGGTGAAGCGGTGGGTGATCAGTTCAAAGGTGAGACCGGTGATCTCCGCAAAGGGGGCCAGCTCCCGGAAGAGGCCGCCGTATTCCTGCTCCCAGTTTTCCCCGGTGATAATTGGAGCGATCATGAAGCCGAGGGGGTACCCTGCTGCCACCACCTTCCCGGCTGCCGCCAGCCGTTCGGCAAGGGTGGCGGTGGCATGTTCGTACCTGCCGATGATGCTCGGTGTGTTGATGGAAAACCTGAACCTGGTGGCACCTCCATGTCTGAGGGGGAGCAGGGAGTCCACTTCGGCAAATTTGGTGACGAAGCGGAAGCGGCCCCGGGGCTGCCCGGCGAAAAAGGTGATCGCCCGGGCGAGAGCGCCGGAGTACCGCTCGACGGAGAGGGGGTCGGAGGTGGCGGCCCCTTCAAAAACGGTGATCCCCGGCAGCCGCTTTCTGATGTAGTCTTCGGCCGTCTGCAGGATCTCCTCCTGGTTGACGTAGATCCGGACATAGGGGCTGCGGCCCAGGTTGGTGAGGAGATAGCAGTACTCACATAACCCCGGGCACCCGGTGGCAAGGGGAAGCTGGTAGTGGGCGGAGGGGCGGCAGGTTTCAAACCTCTTGCTCCGCCTGACTCCCACCACGAGGGTGCGCTTCGCCCGGAAGAACCTCTCGACCCGTGTTTTCCCGGGTATTGCAGTGAGGCGGTTGTGCGAACCTGTAAATCCCACCTCCACCTCCTGGGTCCGGAAGTAGCGGTACAATTCTTCCCCCAAAGGGTAGGAAAGGGCATCTTTCTCAAAAAAGACACGTTCCGGCCGGAACAGGGATGTGGGCAACGCCGTCGCCCCCTTGATGATTTGTGCAAATTTGCTTATATTTTAACCGCCGCCGATCTCAAATATGACAGGCATTTGTTCCTTGACAGCAGGGGATGATCAAATATAATTGATATTAGCAATAATTTCACGGACAACAATTTTGGGGAGTGTTTAAGAAGTGATACAGAGCAGTGATTTTTGCCGGGAAATAACAGCACTGACAGATGCCCTGCTGCATTTGTGCCAGAGAAAGGAGAAGCATCTCCTGAAGTATGCCGGGATCACCTCCGTGGAACTCCGGGCGCTGCAGGCTGTGAAGGAAAAAAGGCAGACGATGCGGGAGCTGGCCCAGCGCCTGGGGCTTTCGCCCAGCCGGGTGACCCGGGTGGTGGACAGCCTGTCCCGCAAGAACCTCATAAAGAGAGAGGACTGCCCGGAGGACCGGCGTCTCTGCCCTGTTGTTTTAACGCCCGAGGGCGTGGAGTGTTTAAAGCTTGGGGAAGAGGTTCTTTACCGGTTCCAGGAACAGGTGACATCTTGCCTTGCTGAGGAAGAAAAACAGGAGGTTGTCAGCGTGCTCAAGCGGTTCGTAAAGGCGATGGAAAAGGGAATGGCCGGGGAGTAGCCGCCGGTGGCCGGTGTAGACCGGCGAATACGGTAAAATTATGTAATAACGAAAAAATAGGGCTGTGGTAATGAAATGCCACACCTTTTTTATTTAAAGAGGGAAAACGTCCGAAAACGCTCCGCAAGTTTGTCGAAACTGTTTTAACTACTCTGCCGAGACATCTTACACCAACCCTTCTGTTTCATCATATTATGTACCAGACTATTAGGGAAAAAACTGGGAAACGAGGGGTGATTTGGTGAAAGAGGTTAGGGTCGGAGATATTGTCACCCGCAAGTCTTACAACGGGGATATCTTTTTCCGGGTTGAAGGAATCACAAAGAACGAGGGAAAAACCACCGTCCGGCTGCGAGGGTTGTTTATGCGGCTTTGTGCGGACGCACCCCTGGAGGATTTAGAGAAGAAGAATATTACGGAGATCAATAACTGCAGGCGGGAGTTTGTTAAAAAGCAGGCGGAATCTATTCGAAAGGTGCTGACACGTCAGGATCGGAGCCGCCAGGCTGCCCTCCTCCGGGCGGGGAGCAGAGAGGACGGTTTAAATTTTTTTGAGTTACCCGGGCGGGTGCTCCATCTGGAAGGCGATCGGGAATACCGTGAACAATGCCTGCATACGTACCTGCAGCTCGGTGTTCCGTGCCGTGTCGTCCACGTTCCCGAGCAGGAACAGGCTGCCGTCGTATACCGTTATCTGCGTGAAGAAAGTCCTGACATTCTCGTCCTCACCGGGCACGACGGCCTGCTGAAGGAGACACGGGAATACCGCAGTACGGAAAACTACCGGGCCTCGCGGTTTTTCATCGAAGCTGTGCGCCGCGCCCGGGAATACGAATCGGACCGCGATAAACTGGTAATCATTGCAGGAGGGTGCCAGTCCTATTACGAGGCCCTGATCGAGGCGGGGGCTAACTTTGCCAGCTCCCCGGAACGGGTCATGATCCACATACTGGATCCTGTGTTTATAGCCGAAAAAATTGCTTACACCTCGATTTACGAGAAGCTGTCCCTTTCCGACATCCTGGACTCCGCTATGACGGGAAGCAGGGGTATAGGAGGAATACAAACCAGGGGGAAGTTCCGCCTCGGGCTGCCGCGTTCCAAATATTAGCATAGGCGGGGTGTTGTCAGAAGGAGTTACCCCTGCGGCAGCGAATAAAGAGTATTGATCCAGGAGGATAACCATACTCACTATACTCCGGGCGGTTTTCAGCCCGTAAGGAAAAGAGGAGAGGGAAAATGTCCTTTCAGGCTGACGGGGTTTATGGGCGTCGTTACCAGGCTCTGGCTGCCATTATGCTGGGCAGCATCATGGGCCCCATTGACGCCAGCATCGTCAACGTGATTCTCCCGACTATCACGGGCTACTTTGGCGTTCCTATCGCCACCGCCCAGTGGGTGCCGATGATCTACCTGTTGACCATCAGTAGCCTGCTTTTATTCTACGGTCGCATGGGGGATATCCTGGGGTATAAGCGCATCTACTTAATGGGGCTGGCGGGCTTTATCGCAGCGTCCGCCCTCTGCGGTCTGGCCCCCGGTATTTACTGGCTCATTCTTTTCCGGGCCGTTCAGGGGGTGACTGCCGGGATGATGATGGCTGTGCCTTATGCCATCATCACAGCTGCCTTTCCCCCACAGGAGCGGGGCCGGGCTCTGGGGATCAACGCCATCAGCATTTCGGCGGGGCTGGCCCTGGGCCCCTCCCTGGGAGGGCTGGTTACTTCCCTGTGGAGCTGGCGGATGGCCTTTTTAATCAATATTCCCATCGGGATCGTTGGCCTGATGTGGGCGCGCAAGGTTATTCCTGAGTTAAAGGGCCAGCCGGGCAAAATGGATGGCGGCGGGGCGGTGACGGCCTTTATCTTCCTTTTCTCTTTCCTTCTGTTTATCAACCAGGGACAGAAAATGGGCCTTAATACCGTCACCCTGGCGATGTTGGGGGTGGCCATACTGGCAGCCGTGGCTTTCTTTTATACTGAGACCCATGCCGCGCAGCCCATGTTGAATCTAAAGCTTTTTAAAAATGCCGGCTTTTCCCTGGCTCTCCTCAGCGCTTTGCTGAATTTTATCTCCCAGTATATCATGGTCTTTCTTACACCCTTCTACCTGCAGCGGGTTCTTCATTACCCGGCGGGTCGAGTAGGGCTCCTCATGACTTTCTTCCCCCTGGCGGTGATGGCGGTGGCCCCCTTCAGCGGCGCCCTTTCTGACCGGATAGGAACCACGGTCCTGGCTTCCCTGGGAGCGGCTATTTGCGCTCTGGCCCTGGTGGCCATGGGCTTCCTGCCGGCTGCCGTCGGCCCCCTGGCCGTAGGCTGGCGCCTGGCCTTATTCGGCATCGGTACGGGGATCTTCCAGTCACCCAATAACAGCGCCGTCATGGGTGCCGTACCCCGTCCTTACCTGGGCATAGCCTCCGGTACCCTCGCCACAGTCCGGAATATGGGTATGGCGTTGGGTATTGCCACCGGCGGGCTGGTGCTCTATGCCTGCGTGCCGCCGGCGATCATGACCAAGGTCAGCCTGGATGTCCAGGAAACCCTCAGTTTTCTGATGGGATTAAGGTATGCTTATCTGACGGGAGCCGGATTTACCGCTGCAGCGGCGGCCTTTTCTTTTATTAGAATTAGGGGAAGGATGGAAAAGGACAAGGCCCGGAACCTTGCCCCTAAATAACTTCTACTTCAGGTGAAACCATTAAGGTTGCCTCATCACTTCGTCAAAGCTCATTCCCATTTCCGCCGTCCCGGCGGTGCAATGGGGTATGCTTTCCACCAGCAGGTGCAGGCGGAAGTAAGGCACGGTAAAGATCAAATCTTCGGCTTTGAACTCGGGGACAAGCTTGCGGCTCGAGGTGTCAATCAGGCTCAAGTTGATTTTCCCGGTAGCCAGGGGGATGGTGATAGCTGTAGCACACGTAGACCCCGTTAACTCCACGCCGATAGGAGTTCCCGGCTCATAGTTGGCCAGTTCCAGGAGGCGGCTGGCTGTTCCGGCGTTGACGACGAAGAGCACCAGATCGGGTTTTAAGGCGGCCTTTTCCAGGGGGCTGAAAACTACATACCGGCCTAACCCCAGGGGAGGACGTGAGCTGGAGAGATTGCCGGACCGCCAGAAGGCGGCATAGGTGCCCCGTAATTTCTCACCTTCAACCAGGAACCTCTTTAGCTTGTTAAAGGCCTCAGGCGGGCGGGGGGCCAGGCCGATATGGCCGCTGCCTCCAGGGCAGGTACAATTGGCGGCGTTTAAATTAATAACTTCCCCCCTTCTGGCGGCAGCAATGGCACCACAAACGGCATATTCTTTACTTGAACCATTACTGGCTGGCTCATCTGTATAAGTTACGGCGACGGGACTGCCCTCCAGTTGGAGGACCTCTTTTAAGATTTCCCCATAATTCTGCCACTTCAATTATGCTTCACCTCCGAATTTTTTGACAGCTAAATAATTATTCCCCCTCGGTGGAAAGATTCCTCCTGGCCCATAGCCTTTAGCTAAAAATAACTTTGGGATTTAAAATATTGACAGTGAAAATACATAAGCTAAAATAAAAGGGTAAAGGGGTCACCCTAGTAGCCGGGGTTATAATAACCGTGGCAGAGAGGATATTTTGGCGGTGGAAGGGGGAAAAGGAATGCCGGTGATTCAGATCGATGCCGGTTCCATGAGCAAGGAGAAAAAGGCGGAACTCATCAAGGCTCTGACCGATGCTGCCAGTTCTATCCTGAACATACCCACCCAGGCCTTTGTCGTCCTAATCCGGGAAAATTCCCCGGACAACATCGGCACCGGCGGCAGACAGCTATCAGAACTACACAAGTAAAGGAACACCGGAGGATGGCCCTGCTTTTAGGCAGGGCCGTTCCTTGTTAACGATAAAGGGGGCGATAAGCTTCATGTGGTATCTCTTGCCCTTGGCCGGGATGGCCATCGGCCTCCTTATCTCGCTTATGGGGGGCGGGGGTGGCATATTCTATATCATAATCCTGACCGGGCTTTTTCACCTGTCGCTGCCCATTGCCGCCTCCACTTCCCTGGCCACCGTTATCCCGACTACTTTGACGGCTTTTTCCAGCCACTACCGCCAGGGAAATATCCGGCTGGAGGTGGCCTGGTGGCTCATCCTGGGGGCTATAGTGGGAGCTGGGGCCGGCTCATATGTAATTGCCTGGATACCGGTAGCCTACCAGAAAAAAATATTAGGCCTGATCCTGCTGGCCATGCTCATCCCCATGGCCCGGCGCCACCGCCAGCCGCACCGGGCGTCAGCTTTACCGGCGGCCGGGGCGGTAGCCGATGCTGAGGAGCGGATCCTGATTAGCGGTGGCGACGATCCTCCCTCCCCACGGAATTTCCTGCAGCATGCTCTCGCCATTTTTTACGGCTTAGTTGGCGGCCTCATGTCCGGAATGGTGGGCATCAGCGGCACCCCTCCGATCTTGGCCGGCCTTTATGCCTTGGGATTAAAGGCCAGAGAAGTGGTGGGCACCTCCTTAATGGTCCTGCTGGCCATCGGTATCACCGGAGTTATCGCCCATTCCGCCCTGGGGGCGGTAAACTGGCGGATCGTCCTTTTGCTGGGTGCAGGTACGGTTACCGGCGCCTTTTTGGGACCCTTTCTCCTTAACTATATCCATACGGCGGTGCTGGAGAAAATTTATGGCCCCTTCTTTTTCCTGCTGGTGGGTTTCTTCGGGGTGTATATGCTGATGGCTTAGCCGGGGAGATGGACCTAAGGGCATACCCAGCCTTACCGGTAAGCAAGGGGGGGACTTCTCCTTTTGCCCGGCTGAGGGGGCTCCTGACGGGCAGGACAGCAGCATTATAGAACATCTAATATATTGACAGTAAAACAAATGGAAGTAAAATATAAACAGATAATCTCTATATGGAGGCGGTACTTTGACAGGGGAACATGATTTAGAAGAAATCACCGTCAGCCTGGTAGATGCTTTGTGGCAGTTCTGGCGGAGATGGCGCCAGGTTTCCCATCCGGTTCGTAAGGGTAAAATCACCCCGGAGCAATACTGGCTTTTAAAGCGCCTGAAACACGGAGGTCCCCTTAACATCGGTGAACTGGCCGAAGAACTGGGGATCACCAGCAGTTCTGCCACCACAGCCACCAAACGGCTGGCTAAAATGGGCCTGGTAAGGCGGGATAGACAGAAGGAGGATGAGCGGGTAGTCACCGTGGAACTTACCAGCGCCGGCCTGGAAATGCTGGAGCAATGGGCAAGCGAGCAGCGTGCTGCTCTGGCCAGTTTACTTACGCCCCTGACGCTGGAAGAACGGATCCTGCTGTTGAAGCTTATCCAGAAGGTTAATCCTCTGCAAAATGTTTAAAGGGAGAGAAGATATTGGCATGGTTTGTTCCGTCGAGGTGAAAAATCTGGTTAAGCGCTTTGGAAATCATGAGGCTGTCGCCGGCATAAATTTTAATATAGAGAGGGGAGAGGTGTTTGGCCTTCTGGGGCCCAACGGCGCCGGGAAGACAACCACCATCCGCATGCTGGCCACCCTTCTGCCGCCGACTTCTGGCCAGTTACTGATTGAAGGGATAGACGTGCTCCGCCAGGGCGGCCTGGTCCGGCAAGTCATCGGTTACGTACCCCAGGCTCTGTCCGCTGACGGGACCCTGACGGGGTATGAAAATCTGCTGCTCTTTGCCAAGTTACTGCGTTTGGATAAAAAGGAACGCCAGAGGCGTATTCAGGAGATTCTGGCTCTCCTCAATCTTCAAGAGGCGGCTCACAGGCTGGTGCGGGAGTATTCCGGCGGCATGGTAAGGCGTTTGGAAATAGGACAGGCAATCCTGCACCGGCCGCGGGTGTTAATTTTAGACGAGCCGACGGTGGGGTTGGATCCGGTAGCCCGCCACACCGTCTGGAACACTTTAAAACAGCTACGCCAGGAAACGGGGCTGACAATATTGATTACCACTCATTATATGGAAGAAGCTGAAGCCGCCTGCCAGAGGGTGGCTATTATGAACCGCGGTCAGATAGCGGCCCAGGGCACGCCTGCTGAACTGAAAGAGGAGACCGGCAACCCTGGCGCTACTTTGGAGGATGTTTTTACATATTTCACCGGCGACCAGTTAGAAACAGGGGGGAGTTTCCTTGAAATGCGCAAGACGCGCCGTCGCCTCCAGCGATTCAACTGAAAGACCGATAGAGGCAGGCCTTATCCAACCTCACGGCCCGGGGTCCGGCCTGCTGGCTTACCTTAAAGCCTCCCTGGTGGTGGCGGAGATGGAGATCCGTAAATTGCGGCATGACCCTACGGAATTATTTACCAGGGCCGTACAACCGGTTTTGTGGTTGCTCATTTTTGGCCAGGCCTTTTCCCGCGTCCGGGCCATACCGACCGGTGGCGTCGGTTACCAGACCTTTATGGCTCCGGGGATTCTGGCCCAGTCCATGATGTTTATTGCCATTTTGTATGGCCTGAGCATTATCTGGGACCGGGACCAGGGTATCCTGCAAAAACTCCAGTTCATCTAAATCTTGATCCCGTAAAAGGGAACTGGTATAATAAAATGGAGTATTTTTTGAAAATGCTGGCTCATCCTTAAATAAAAAAGAAGGTGAAGCTGATGGCTACCAAGCAAGCCCTGGCCGAGATCCGCCAGGACCTGGAAAGCTTTATCGGAAGGCGGATTAAATTGAG
>CADDZD010000009.1 GCA_902812385.1 Clostridia bacterium
CTTGTTGTCTGGGGTACTCTCCGCTAACATAATAGTTGTGTACCACCTGCATGTATCGGAAATCCCTGACTTTAACAATGCGTATGTACATGGATCTTTTAATCCATCATATATCGGTTGAAGAAGAAATACATAGAAAAGCCGGAGTTTTTAGCCTCCGGCTTAACATGACCTCAGTCAGGTTTACAGGTAGCTTAACGGGTTCTGCGGGTTGCCGTTTACCCGGACCTCGAAATGGAGGTGGGCCCCGGTGCTCCAGCCCGTGTTCCCCACACGCCCCACGGTCTGGCCCTGCTGGACCGTGCTTCCGGTTCCCACGTTAATGCTCGAAAGGTGGGCGTAAAGAGTGGAAATGCCTCCCCCGTGGTCGATCACCACGACCTGGCCGTAACCGCCCATCCAACCCGTATAGATCACCGTTCCTCCATCGGCGGCGGCCACCTTCGCCCCGGCAGGAGCACCGATGTCGATTCCGGTATGCATCCTGTTCTGGTGCAGGATCGGGTGGTACCGCATACCATAATTAGATGTAATCGTCCCGGATGCCGGCCAGATAAAGCGTCCCGTCCCTTTCCGGGGTGAGGGGTTCCTGGACTGAAGCTGCTGGATCAACTGGGCCAGCTGGCGGGAGGTGGCTTCCAGTTCGTCCAGGGCCCGCTCGTAGGCCTCCCGCTGCGTCTCAAGCTGGTTTAACAGTTGCTTGCGGTCCTCGCTCCTGGCTGCCAGGTAGGTCTGCTTCGCCCTGGTGCTCTCCTGCAGGGATGCCACCCGGTTCCGCTTCGCTTCAAGCTCCCGCTTTGTCTTTTCAATTGCATCGCGCTCCGCCGCCAGTTCCTTCATCAGGCGAACGTCCTGCTCGGCAATCCGCTGCATCAGGTCAAAACGGGTCAGAAAATCGGTCATGCTCTCCGACTGCAGAAGCACCTCCAAAAAGGAGACATCACCTTCGGTGTAAATGTTGCGCAGCCGCTCATGCAAGATCCCCGTGCGTTTCTGCAGATCTGCCTCCGCTTTTCTGAGCTTCTCCTCGGTCACGCTGATTGCCGCCTGCAGGGATTCCATGTCGCGGTTGAGTTGTTCGAGATCCTCCGTGGCCTGCTTGATGTCCCTGTCAATCTGTCCAAGCTCGGCAAGAACCCCCTGCCGCTTTTTCTCGGTTTCCTTTATTTGCTGTTTGCGCTGCTGGATAAGGCTGTTTACCCGGTTAAGCTCCTGTTTTTTACTTTCAAGCTCGTCCGCCCAGCTGGGTAGAAGTGCCCCGAAAGCAAGCACCATTCCCAACAACAGGCCAACGCCAATCCTCACTACCTTGCGTCCTTTATACTCCAGTTTTAACTCCTCCTTCCAACCCCGACCGGTGCATTACACCCGCAGGTAGCGGTGCACCGAGATGAAGCTTCCCACCAGCCCGAGGCCGATACCTGCTGTAAAAAGCCCCTCGAACAGATGGATCAGAACCCTGTAGTCCCTGACAACCGGCAGAAAAGCAAGCACTTCCTGCAGCTTCCCCGTCAGGGCACTGTAGGAAAAGCCCAGTACCGCAACGGCCACCAATGCACCCGCTGCTCCCAGGATCATCCCCTCCAGCAGGAAGGGCCAGCGGACAAACCAGTCGGTCGCCCCAACCCACTTCATGATGCTGATCTCCCTGCGCCTGGCGAACATGGTCAGCCGGATCGTCGTGGCGATCAGAAACACCGAGCAGACGCCCAGCAGGCCCATCACCACCATGCTGATCAGGCGTATCCAGGCAGTCAGCTTAAACATCTTTTCGACAACGCCCTGCCCGTAACGCACCTTTTCGACCCCCGGGAGCCGGTTGATCGACGCTGCGGCGGAGGCCACCTGCCGGGGTTCGGACATCCGGATCCGGAAGGCGTCGGGCAGGGGGTTGGTTCCCCCCAGGCTCTCCTTGAGCTTGCTTTCCTTGCCGAAACGCTTTGCCAGCGTTGCCAGAGCCTCCTCTTTGGAAATAAAACGAACTTCCTTGACTCCGGGAGTTGCTTCGATCTGGGTGCGTATGGCCTTCAGATCATTCTGATCCAGCCCCCGGTCAAGATAAGCCATTATTTCCACATTCGATTCGACGGTTTTGGAGATGTAATTGGTGTTGACCACCAGGAGTACGGCGATCCCCAGGACAAATAGCGAGACGGCCGTCGTGCCGGCAGCTGCGAAGTTTAACCAACCGTTGCGCCTCAGTGAGCGGAAGGCCTCCTGGAAAACGTACAGAGCCATTCTAAGTTGCATGAGCATAAACACCCTGGTGCTCATCGCGCACAACCCGGCCGCGATCCAGGGCAATTACCCTCTGCCGCAGAGTGTCGACGATCTCCCTTGCATGGGTGGCAATCAGGACTGTCGTCCCGCGCCGGTTGATCTCCTGAAAATAGTTGATGATTTCCCAGGAAGTATCCATATCCAGGTTTCCGGTCGGTTCGTCTGCAATCAGCAGTGCCGGCTTGTTTACCAGGGCCCGGGCGATCGCAACCCGCTGCTGTTCGCCACCGGACAGCTGCCGGGGATACATTTGGGCCCGCTCCTTAAGGCCGACAAGCTCCAACACTTCAGGCACACGCCGCTTGATCTCCTGGGGCCCCGCCCCCACCACCTGCATGGCAAAGGCGACATTTTCAAATACCGTGCGGTCGGGCAGGAGCCGAAAGTCCTGGAAGACCATGCCGATCTGCCGGCGCAGGTGAGGGACGTCCCTCCTTTTCATCCTGATGATGCTGCGGCCCCCAACGTAGATCTGCCCTTTCGTGGGAAGCTCTTCCCGGAAAATAAGCTTGATTAAAGTCGATTTTCCGGCGCCGCTGGGGCCCACGAGAAAGACAAATTCTCCCTTCTCAATGTGGAGGGTAGCTCCTACAAGGGCCTTGACTCCGTTCGGATAAAACTTGGAGACGTTAAAGAACTGGATCAAGCCGATCCCCCCATAGGTTTCAGCATACAAAAATCTGGTAAAAAAAGAAACAACTCTTAACTAGAGTTGTTTCGACATTAAATACTTTTTTCCTGTTTAATTATCAATAACTTTTTTGAAATCGCCGTAGTTTATTATTCAAGATATGACATCATTTACCACAAACACGCCTCTGCCGCACCCGATCAACCGCCTCAACGATGTGGGAAGCGGTCAGGCCAAAGGCTTCCAGGAGATCTCCCGGCTTTCCCGACTCTCCGAAGCGATCCCTGATCCCCACCCTGACCAGGGGTACAGGGCAACGCTCCGCCAATACCTCGGCCACGGCGCTCCCCAGTCCGCCTATAATCGAGTGCTCCTCGGCCGTAACGACGGCACCCGTTTTCATAGCCAGGCCGGAGACGGTTTCCACGTCAAGAGGCTTGATGGTATGAACGTTCACCACGGTCACGTCTACTCCGCGCCCGGAGAGGGCCTCCGCCGCCTTCAGGGCTTCGGACACCATGATCCCTGTGGCGAATATGACGGCATCAGGCCCACGCCGGAGGATTTCGGCCCTGCCCAGGCGGAACCGGTAGTTTTCGTCGAAAAGCACCGGCACCGCCGGTCGCCCGAGGCGAATGTAAACAGGCCCCTCGTGGGCAACGGCAGCGGCAACAGCCTTGCCGGTCTCCACGGCATCTGCCGGGACGATCACGGTCATGTTGGGCAGAGCCCGCATCAGGGCGATATCCTCAATGGACTGGTGGGAGGCCCCGTCTTCCCCGACGGTGATCCCGGCATGGGTAGCGATAATCTTTACATTGAGGCCGGGATAAGCGATGGTATTACGAATCTGGTCAAAGGCCCGCCCGGTCGCAAAAACCGCAAAGGTGCTGGCGCACGGGATCTTCCCCGCCAGGGCCAGACCGGCGGCGGTCCCCATCATATTCTGTTCGGCAATGCCCATGTCGAAGAAGCGGTCCGGAAAAAACCTGGCGAAATCGGCAGTTTTCGTCGACTTTGCAAGATCGGCGTCAAGCACCACCAGGTTAGGATACTCCTTGCCCAGCTCCACCAGGGCGCGGCCGTAGGCGTCACGTGTTGCTATGTTCATTTGCAACCCTCCAGTGTAAATTCCATGTTGGCGGCCTGTTTCCGCTCCCTCCTGATTACGCCCGGAAACAGCCGACCTTCATAGAGATAATTTTTTCTATGATGAGCCCCAGACATTATGAAGTTACAGCCTCCAGTTCGGCAAGGGCCTTTGCCGCCTGCTCCCTATCCGGGGCCTTGCCGTGCCAGTCAACGGCGTTTTCCATGAAGGAAACCCCTTTCCCCTTAACCGTTTTGGCGATAATCATGGAAGGCCGGCCATGAACCCCCTTCGCCCATTCGAATGCTGCGAGCAGTTCCTCGAAGCTGTGCCCGTCAACCTCCCGTACCTCCCACCCGAAGGAGCGCCATTTCTCGGGAAGCGGAAGAGGGGAGAGGACCTCGGCAACCGGGCCGTCGATCTGGAGCCCGTTGTAGTCGAGAACGGCGGTCAGGTTGTCCACCCCGTAGTGGGCGGCCGCCATGGCCGCTTCCCAAACCTGTCCTTCCTCGTTTTCTCCGTCACCAAGAAGCGCATAAACCCGGTAGTCCCGGCGGTCGATCTTCCCGGCCAGCGCAATTCCCAGGCTGATGGAAAGCCCCTGGCCCAGTGAGCCTGTCGAGGCCTCGACCCCCGGCAGTTTTCCGAAAGCCGGGTGCCCCTGCAGGCGGCTGCCCAGCTTCCGCAGGGTGAGGAGTTCTTCCACCGGGAAGTAACCCCTCTCCGCCAGCACGGCGTACAGCAGGGGAGCGGCGTGCCCCTTGCTCAAAACAAAACGGTCGCGGTCCGGCCAGTCCGGTTCCTCAGGCCTGATGCGCATAACGTGGAAATACAGGGTTGTGACGATCTCAACAGCGGAAAGGCTGCCGCCGGGGTGCCCCGAACCGGCTTCGGCCACCATTCTGATGATATCGGAGCGGATGACCCGCGCCTTTTTTCCCAGCTCCTGTAACAGCTCTTCCTGTGATGAAGACATGGTGTTCCCCCTCGCTATCTTTTATCATAGGTTTTAAACCCTTCTCCAAGCACTTCATGGGCATCCGTGATGAAAACAAAGGCCTGAGGATCAATGCTGTAAACCAGGTCCTTCAACCGGCTTTCCTCGGTCTTGCCGACAACGCAGATAAGCACAGGGCGTGTCTCACCCGTATACATCCCCTGGCCCGAGAGGGCGGTTACCCCCCGTTCCAGTTCACGAAAGATGGCCCGGGCGATCTCCTCCGGCTTCACCGAGATAATGTAAGCAGCTTTGGCAAAGCTGATCCCCTCCTGCACCAGATCGATCACCTTGCTGGTAACCAGGAGCGCCAGCAGGGCATACAGGGCCAGTTCGGCATTAAAAAAGACACCGGCCAGGCTGATCACCACAAAATCGGAACCCAGCAGGCCCTGGCCGACGGTTACGGGAAAATATTTGTGGAGCAGGCGAGCCACAAGGTCCGTGCCGCCGGTGGTGCCACCCGCTCTGAGCACAACACCCATCCCTATGCCGGAAATTACTCCCCCGTAAAAGGAGGCGAGGAGCAGGTCGTTCGTCAGGATGGGGAGGCGATGCGCCAGGAGTTCCACCAAAACCGAGGTTGCCAGAGCCCCGTAAAGGCTGCGGACAAAAACCCGCGCCCCGAGTTCCCGGTAGGAAAGGAGAAACAGGGGTATGTTCAAGACCAGGAGGGTCCAGCCGACCGGCACCCTGGCCCCGCTCAGGTAATAAATGATCGTGGCCAGGCCGCTGACTCCCCCCGCCGCAATCCTGTTGGGAACCAGGAAGAGATCCAGTCCCAGGGCGATAAAGGCAGAACCAACCGTTATCCAGAAGTAGGCGTGGATTAACTTTCTAAGAGAAGCGCGCACATAACTCACTACCCGCCCAAGGCTCTTTATATTATCTTTACCCAAAACAGTGTTTTCACCCACGGTGATACAATAGTTTGGGGTTCTATATGCGACAAAAAATTCCTGCTTTTTGGCCACCAGATCAGATGCTTTCACCCGAAATTATCAGACAGCCCTGTTCAACGTCCACCTGCTTCACCTTAAATGCGAAGGGAAGCCGGTCGCCATTCAGGCGAAAACGAAGGCGGGACGCAAGTTTGCGGGAAAGTTCGGGAGGAAGCGATTCGTTGCCAACCCTGAAATCTATCGGTGAAAAGGCGATCTCGCCATTCTCTTCCGGGCGGAAATTACCCCACATCTGTACGGAAAAAGAACTGCCGAGAATTCCCACCCTTCCTTTCAGCTTCACGTACCGGGAATTCAATTCCAGGCCGGGGTCGGTGATCCCGGGCACACCGGTGGCACGGAGGTACTTGTTCAGATCCTCTTCCCTGAATACAATGCGCACCTGCATCGGGCCGTCCGCATGCAGGGCGGCTGTTCCTCCGCCCTGCATCAGTTCATGCAAGTTAAAGCTTCCCCTCGGGATCTGCATTGCCAAAAGGGACGCCCGGCAGCCTCCCAGGTTTGCTCCTCTCATTTCCAGGCGCATGCCGTCGAACTGCCCCACCAGTATTTTCGCAGCAGGAAAGGCAAACAGGCGCGCCTTTACCCCCTCCGGTTTGAGGGAACTGCTCGCCACCTCTCTCTCTACGGCCTGGCCTGCCAGTTCGGGCAGGGTGAACTCGCACAAAAGAAGGAATACAAGGAGAGAAATCAGAATTCCCGCCAGAAGCTTGCGCATTTAATTTTTCCCCTGCCCGTCCCGGTACCGCCGGAGATACGACTCAATGAAGGGGCCTATCGCACCATCCATTACAGCCTGGACGTTGCCGGTCTCCACCCCGGTACGGTGGTCCTTCACAAGAGTATAGGGCTCGAAGATATAGGAACGGATCTGGCTCCCCCAGGCAATCTCCCGCTGCTCTCCCCGCAGCTGGTTCAGCTTTGCCTCCTGCTCCTGCCGCTTGAGGGCGCTCAAGCGGGAGCGCAGGATCTTCATCGCCCGCAGCCGGTTGGCAAGCTGGGAACGCTCGCTCTGGCACTGCACCACGATCCCTGTCGGCAGATGGGTGATGCGCACCGCCGAGTCGGTCTTGTTGATGTGCTGCCCGCCGTGGCCGCTTGCCCTGTAGGTGTCGATCCTCAGGTCTTCGGGATTGATATCGACCTCCGAATCGTCTTCCACTTCGGGAATGACATCCACAGAGGCAAAAGATGTATGCCTCCTGCCGGAGGCGTCAAAGGGAGAAATACGAACGAGGCGGTGCACTCCCCGTTCCGCTTTCAAATAGCCGTAGGCGTATTTACCTGAAATAAGGCCGGTGATGCTCTTGATACCGTCTTCATCGCCCGGCAGGATGTCCAGAACCTCAACCTGGAAGCCCTGCTGCTGGGCCCAGCGCCCGTACATCCTGAAGAGCATCTCCACCCAGTCCTGGGCCTCAGTTCCTCCGGCTCCGGCGTGTAAGGAGATCAGGGCATTCCTGTCGTCGTACGGTCCTGTAAAAAGGTTCTCCTGGTCATACCTGTCCAGGACCTCGGTCAGCCGCTTGACTCCGGTTTTCAGCTCCTCCTCCAGGTCCTCATCCTCGGCTTCAGAGCACAAATCCAACAGAACTTTGAGTTCCTCCAGATCCGCCACAGCCTTATTGTAAAAATTAATATCCTCCTTGAGCTGGGCAGCTTCCTGAAGGATCCTGCCCGCCCGGGCGGGGTCCGCCCAGAAATCCGGGGCGACGGCCTGTGCATCAATCTTTTTTAGTTCTTCATTCTTTTTATCAATGTCAAAGGGAAACCCTCAATTCAGCCAACCGGGCATCTAATTTTTCTAAATCCCTCTTCACTTCACCGATCATGCTGCTCACTCTCCCTACAATTCTCTAGTGCTGTATAGAAAATGGCTCCCCCTTCTCATCTCCGCCTGGATTCTTGCCTGGTGGAAGTTTGACGCAATGGTGCCGCCGACCCCCAAACCGTAGCGCACCTCGAGCCCCGTTCTCACCTTAACCGTCAAAGCAATCCTTTCGATCATCTCTTCCAGGATGCGTTTATCCTTTACCTTTGTCACAACAGCGTATTCGTCGCCGCCGATCAGTGCGGCCAGATCCCGCTCGTGTCCCTGCCGGTTGACCCTCACCAGGGAGCGGATCAACTGCAGAATAGATGCTTTCATGTTCTGGATCTCGTACTCGGTATGGAGTTTCACGAAGCTCCCAAAGGCCCGCAGGTCAAACAGGATCACCGATTCGTCACCTGTCAACTTTACCCCCAGCACCCGGAGACGGGGGTCCTCCGGCGTGGCCATGCCGGTCACCAGATCCCGGACGACCTCGTCCTCGATCTGCTGCGGCTCAAGACCCAGGCTGACTCTCGCCTGGAATTTCCTTTCAATGGCACACAACTGATCCAGGATGGCGATCACCTGCGCCAGGTTGCTGCCCAATGCAGCGTACTGCTCCGGGTTGTGGTTGAAGATATCCTGCTTGACGGTCGTACTGAGGCACAGGGCATCCCCCACCAGATTGAGGGTCCGCGGTCTGATCTTCACATGGTGGTGCAGGGCGATGCCCTCGAGCACAGTATCCGGCAGGGCATACCTCCGGGCAATCTCGTAGCTCCTCACAACGTGGTCGTGAAAAGGCGTTGTCCATTCGGCCCACCTCATTCCGGGATAATGCCGCAGAGCCTGCGGTACCCGGGCCTTGCCGACGGATTGAGCGTTGAAAACGCCGTCATCTATTTCCTTGCCTTTCCCAACATCGTGGAAAAGCACACCCAGCAGCAGGTCATCCCGGCTAATGCCCAAACACAACAATACCTCGTCCGGCAGCATCGCCGCCAGTTCCACCATCCTGATGACGTGGTGGAGCTGGTTTTCTCCCACCGAGACGATGCGCGCCAGGTAAAGCAATTCCTTGATTCCGAAAAAGCGTTCCAGAAAAGGAACGATGCGCGGCCGGATAACCCCCAGCAGAGTTTTATATAGAATTTCCCGATGGCACAAAGGCTGATCGCAATGGAAACCCGCCGAAACGCAAAACTCCGCCAGTTCCCGTTCCGTTGTAGCCCTTTCCCCCCTCATTTAATTGCCCCCTGTTTCCTTTTCTATATAAATATAAATATTGTGTCTATATCAACCGGGCGGCGGTGTTATCACCTGCCGCAACAGCGCTTATACTTCTTTCCGCTCCCGCACGGACAGGGGTCGTTGCGACCAACATGCTGCTGTACCCGGACGGGCTGCGGGCGCTGCTCCTCCCCTCCCCGGTTCTCAACCACCTGGCGCGGGCGCCGCTCCTCCAGGGCAGGCACAAGGTTTACCTTATAGATGTACCTGACGACATCCTCCTGGATGCTTTCGATCATCTCCTGGAACATGTTGTAGGCCTCAAACCTGTACTCCACAAGAGGATCGGCATTACCGTAGGCACGCAGGCCGATCCCCTGGCGCAGCTGGTCCATGGCGTCGAGGTGGTCCATCCACTTGGCGTCTACAACCCGTAGCAGGATAAAACGCTCGAGATTCCGCAAGGTTTCCGCTCCCAGTTTCTCTTCCCTTTCCCGGAGGTGGGCTTCCGCCTCCTCCAGCAACCTTTCCTGAATTGCATCCCGGGAGCCGAGCGTTACTAATTCCTCCACATCAACCACACCAGAACGGAGGAAGATCTGCTCACCGGCGGTGATCAATCCCTGGAGGTCCCAATCCTCGGGGTACTTGCCCTCGCTGGTATAACTGGTAACCAGCCTGGAGATCACCTTTTCGATCATTTCCCGGATGGCATCCTGCAGGTCCTCGCCGAGCAGCACACGGCGCCGCTGGGCGTAGATCACCTCGCGCTGCTGGTTCATCACATCGTCGTACTCCAGGACGTGCTTGCGCATATCGAAGTTGCGGCTTTCGACCTTTTTCTGGGCGGCCTCGATCGAGCGGCTGACCAGCGAGTGCTCCACCGGAATGGAGTCGTCCATGCCCAGTTTGTCCATGATGCCCATGATGTTATCAGAACCGAACAGGCGCATCAGGTCATCCTCCAGGGAGACGTAAAACCGGGAGGAACCGGGATCCCCCTGACGCCCCGCACGGCCGCGCAGCTGGTTGTCGATCCGGCGGCTTTCGTGGCGTTCCGTCCCGATGATGTGCAGGCCTCCCAGAGCAACCACCTTTTCGTGTTCGGCGTCTGTTTCCTTTTTGAACCGCAGAACCAGTTCCCTGTATTTCTCCCTGGCCCGGGCGACTTCGGGGGACGAGGGTGCTCCGTACTCTCCGGCCTCGGCAACCACCTCGGGTGGGTATCCCTGCCGGAGCAGTTCCTCCTTGGCCAGGTACTCCGGATTCCCTCCGAGCATGATGTCGGTTCCGCGGCCGGCCATGTTGGTGGCGATGGTTACCATCCCCAGCCTGCCGGCCTGGGCGATGATCTTTGCCTCCTGCTCGTGGTACTTGGCGTTCAAGACCTGGTGGGGAATACCCCGCTTCTTGAGCATCCGGCTCAAGATCTCCGATTTTTCAATGGAGATGGTTCCCACCAGCACCGGCTGCCCGCGTTTATGGCATTCGGCAATTTCCTCGATCACCGCCTTGAACTTTCCCTGCTCGGTGCGGTAAACCACATCAGGGTAATCCACCCGGATCATCGGTTTGTGGGTCGGGATCACTACCACGTCGAGGCCGTAAATCTTCCGGAACTCCTCTTCTTCGGTGGCGGCGGTACCTGTCATGCCGGCCAGCTTTTTGTACATGCGAAAGTAGTTTTGGAAGGTGATGGTAGCCAGAGTCTGTGACTCCCGCTCGATCTTCACCCCTTCCTTTGCCTCGATCGCCTGGTGCAGTCCTTCGCTGAAGCGGCGCCCGAACATCAAGCGCCCTGTGAACTCGTCAACGATGATGACCTTGCCGTCCTTAACCACATAGTCCCGGTCACGCTTCATCAGGGCGTGGGCGCGCAGCCCGGCGTAAACATGGTGTGCGATCTCCAGGTTGGCCTCGTCCGAGAGGTTGTCGATACCCAGCAGCTTTTCCACCTTCCGGGTGCCCGCTTCGGTGAGGGCCACCGTGTGCAGCTTCTCGTCAACCTGATAATCCACATCCCGCTGAAGCCTGGGTATCACCCGGGCGATCCTGTAATATAGTTCCGTCGGCTTTTCCGCCTGGCCGGATATGATCAACGGTGTCCGGGCCTCGTCGATGAGAATGCTGTCCACCTCGTCCACTATGGCGTAGTTCAGTTCCCGCTGCACCATCTCCGAGGCGTCAAGCACCATGTTGTCCCGAAGGTAATCGAAGCCGAACTCGTTGTTGGTGCCGTAAGTGACATCAGCGGCGTATGCCCGCTGCCGCTCCTCGACCGGCAGGTCATGGACAATTAAACCGACTTTAAGTCCCAAGAAACGGAAGACCCCGCCCATCCACTCGCTGTCCCGGCGGGCCAGGTAATCGTTCACGGTTACAATATGGACACCCCGCCCGGGGAGGGCGTTAAGATAAGCGGGCATGGTCGCCACCAGGGTTTTTCCTTCACCTGTCTTCATTTCGGCGATCCTGCCCTGGTGGAGGACGATACCACCCATCAGTTGCACGTCAAAGGGGCGCATCCCCAGGACGCGCACAGCTGCCTCACGCACCACGGCGAAAGCCTCGGGAAGAATGTCGTCCAGCGTCTCCCCGCCCTCGAGCCGTTCCCGGAACTCCTGGGTCTTGGCCCTGAGCTGGGAGTCGCTTAAGGCCTGCATCTCCGGTTCATACTCGTTTATCAGGTCCACTATTCGCTGTAAACGCTTGATCTCGCGTGCGTTGTCATCGAACAAATTTTTCAGCGCATTGAGCATCTTCTTCACCCACCTTTAATCGGAGGCCGTTTCCATTTTAACACCTCCCGCACTTCCCTGACAAGAAACGCCGAAGGGTCTGGTTTTAACAGAACGATAAAGTTAAAGGGACCCACCGGGGTCCCATGCATTAAATCGGGGATGAAAAAATTTTTTAGCATCTAAAACTCCGGTTCGATCAACCCGTAGTTTCCATCCTTGCGCCTGTAAAGCACGTTTACCTTTTCCGTTTCGGCGTTGCTGAAAACAAAAAAGTCATGGCCGAGCAGGTTCATCTGCAGAATGGCCTCTTCCACCGGCATGGGCTTGATAGCAAAATGCTTGGTGCGGACTACCACCGGTTCATCCTTCTTGTTCTCTTCCCCCATGTCGGCGATCAGATCCCTCAAGCCCTGGTTGCGGAACCGCCTGTACAGCTTGGTGCGATGCTTTTCCACCTGCTTCTCAAGCTTCTCCACAACCTCATCGATAGCGGCATAGAGGTTCTCGGAGCTTTTCTCCTCCCCGCGCAGGATCATGCCGTTGATAGGAATCGTCACCTCTACCCCGTAGTTTTCCCGCTCCGCGTACACCGTTACCTGAGCTTCGTGGATGTGTTCCAAGTACCGGGTTAATTTTGTCAGTTTTTTCTCCACATAGTCTTTAAGCCCTTCCGTCACCTCGATATTCTTACCCCGGATTGTAATCCTCAAGCAGACATCCACTCCTTTCGGGTTCTTTTTAGTATTATTCCCTCTTCAGGAAAAAAATCCTTCATTCAGAAAATGTCGCTTAATAAAGGAGCCCCGGTATTGACCCGGGGCCCTCTCCGGTACAGCAAAAATCCAAGCAGAGATCTTCTATAATTTCACAACCTTTGAAGCCTGGGGTCCACGGGTGCCTTGAACGATTTCGAACTCTACCCGCTGGCCTTCCGCCAAGGTTTTGAAGCCCTCCTCCTGAATCGCTGAGTAGTGAACGAACACGTCTCCACCGCCATCGCATTCGATGAATCCGTATCCCTTCTCCTGATTGAACCACTTGACTTTGCCCTGCATTACTTAGCATTCCTCCTAAAATTTGATCCTCACGAAAGCATGTCACCTCTTTTATACGATGACGGTGCAATCATGGGCAACTTCATCATAACACAGCGGGTATAACATGTCAATTTAATCTCCTATTTATGTTCCCTAATGGTTGAGATCCACTCCATTTCCACCTTGTCCGAGAGATGTCTTCTGAGGTGAGAAAAAAGCTAGATCATGCTGGCTGTCCGGATGTCGAAAAAAGTTTCCACGAAATAGTTATAAATGCCATTTTTCCTGTGGACAATGTGGATAAATCTGTTTATAACCTTCATTTTATTCAAAAATTGATGTGGATTAAATTGTGGACGGAGAAAAATATGTCAGAATAATAGCGGCAGGCAGTGAATGTGTCGTCACGCATCGGGAAATACGTCGATCCCTGCTATTTTTTCTAATTCAGGAAACCGCATAACCCGGTCCAGCAACGGCAGTCTTTGTTTGCTCTGAGCCTGCTAAACCATCCCTCCGTTTTTCTTGATGATGCTGACCGCCTCTTCGACCCTCTCCTCCGAAGTAACCAGGGCAAGAAGGTAAGCTCTCCCGCCGGATACCCCGTAATCAATGTCTCCATAGCCGCTGGCTGATGGATCTGCGGCGAGGAGCACCCGCCCCGAGTCCCCAAGGTTTTCACCGGTACCATCCGAATAAACGGTAAGCCCGGTTAGAGATGAGGCATTATTAAGCGCATTATTAAAGTGAGCGTCAGATTCTACACCGTAGCGGGAAATCCGGTCGATCTGAATGCTTTGAAAACCTGCCTGCTTCAATTCCTCCGCCGCCTCCTGAGCCTTATTGGAAGTGGGGAAGTATGAAAGAATGCTTCTTTCTCCTGGTTCCAATTGCGGCATTCTAACACCACCTGTCATTAATTCTCATTAATGTTCCGTTAGACGCTCATGCCATCCAGGCAACACCATCATATCCTTGCAGGCGTTGCATGTCATCTCGCCCTTGACGAAGCAGCCAACGGCTGAAGTGAAACATGTGGAAAGGCACCGTTGTCATACCGGTGCCTCTAGTGAGCCCTTCTGGATTGGACGAGTTTCACCATCATGTTCGCCAGGGCCTGTTTTTCCTCTTGGGTGCCGGTTTCCCATAATGACTTGAGCAATTTGTTCTCCGGCACATCGGGATTTATATTTTTCGCCAAATAGTCTCCCAGCATCACCGCAGAATTTGTGATCTGCTCGCCTGACAAACCGGCCGCCTTTCCCTGAGCCAAAGCTGTTGATAAAGTGTCGAGCCACTGGTCAAATGATGTTATATCCACAACGGATACCTCCTGTTTCGGTTTTTACTTTAGTTTTTGAAACAAAGGCCCTAGTTATGCAAAGAACTGCCCGGATACCGGCTGCCATTACAGTATCCCTGTCCGAAGTATGGTAAATTTTCACTTTCAAAGAACAAATTTATAAATTATTACATAATACTGGAAGAAAAGAAAAAACTATGAACAATAAACACTATCTTGCAAGGTGGGAATATCATGATCAAATTCAAAAAGTCTTGTCGCTTTTTATTGGGAAACGATGAGGTGAGGTGCGTCGCCGGCGAATATTACAACGACCCATGCTGCACATGCTGTTACGAAGACGGCCGGGAAGACATGTACATACCGGAAAAGCGGCTGTCCTGTCCGGTCTGCGGAAACGGAAAGGAACCGGGCACCCTGATCTGCAGCGGCTGCCAGCTTGAGGCACTGTGGTGGCTTGGATGGCTGGGTGCTCTGAAAGCGGAACTGGATTCTTAAGAAGAAGGGATAAAGCCACCCCGCAGCAAAGTATAAAGCGAGGAGGATTAACACATGCTGCGGGTTGACCGGGAGTTGTTTTACCGGGTCGGGCGCTGCCCGGAGATTGTTGTGGCCGCGCCGCACCACGGGATAGTCGAAGGATCAGACTGCTACACAAAAGAGGTGGCCGAAATGCTGGCTAAGCGGCTGGGGGCAGCCCTCGTGGTGGCAGAAAACCTCCGGCCGCTGGTGGATCTCAACAAACAGCCGGAACTTGCTGCCAGTCCGGCCCTGCAATACCTCTGCCGCATCTATCAGGAATACGCCCTGGCCTCCGAGGTGGGGCTTTTCCTGGAAATTCACAGCCACATCAATGGTTATTACGATCTGGAGCTGTCCTGCGGCTTTCCTTTCGATCGTTCCTCTCCCTTCGACGGCGAATTCGAACAAAAACTGGCGTCCCTGCGCCGACAACTCCGGAGAGAAATCCTGCAGAACTGGTCGGGGGACCTTCCCCTTCCGGCGCCAACCCTGGGGGTCTACCCCTTTGACCGGGACGTCTACATGAAGGCAACCAAAACCTACCTTTTTCAACGGATCAGAGAACTGCAGCGGAGAGGCAGAAGGATCTTCGGCCTCCACATCGAGATCTTTCGCGACTACAAGATAGATGATCCCTCATCCCCCATCTATGCCTGCCAGGAAACCCTGGTAACCGCTCTTGAAATGAGCATCAAGGCCGCCTTTACCGGTTAGCCTGTCTTGCGCCGGCGAATTTGAAAAAGGCGTCTGCCCTCTCCTGCCGGGCAATCCCGGTGTGCCCGCTTTCCGCATTTAGGGGAGCCTTCCGTAAAATCGGGATTTTTTTAACAAAAATAGGGCGGCCACCGGGCGGGGGACGGCGGTTGTTTTCCTTTCAGCTACGTCTCTGCTTTCTTCTTAAACAGGGGAGTCCTCCTTCACCCACCCGAAGACCTTCAGGCAAAATACATAAGCAAGAAATGTGCCACCCAGCGGCGTTCGGCCCGGCTTTACAGGAACATATGTTCCCTTTATAATAAGGGTACCAGTACATATGTTCGGTGGTCTTAATGGAGCGAACCATTCTCCTTGCAGACATGAACTCCTTTTTCGCCAGCGTCCATCAGGCAGTTGACCCCGCTCTCAGGGGAAAGCCTGTGATCGTGGCCGGAGACCCGGAAAAGAGGCACGGCATCGTTCTGGCCGCAAGCTACGAGGCCAAACATAGGGGCATTAAAACGGGGATGGCGGTTTGGGAGGCGCGCCGGGCTTGCCCGAATGGGATCTTTATCAGCCCCCAATACCCCCTCTATGTCGACTTTTCCACCCGGATCCTCGAGATCATGCGCGACTTTACCCCTTTGGTGGAACCCTTTTCCATCGACGAGGCCTTTCTTGACATCTCCGGCTCCCTGAAGCTTTTCGGACCCCCTTTGGAAATCGCCCGGAAGCTGAAGAGAAGGATCCGGGAGGAAGTGGGGGTGACCTGCAGCGTCAGGATCGGGCCGAACAAACTGCTGGCTAAAATGGCCGCCGGTTTGCAAAAGCCGGACGGGCTCGTGGTGCTCCGCAAGGAAGATATCCCCCTCCTCATCTGGCCGCTCCCCGTCAGGGAGCTCTTCGGAGTGGGCACCGCCTACGAAAAACACCTGAAAAAGCTCAATATCCATACCATCGGGGATCTGGCGAAATACCCGCCGGACCTTCTCCGGCGCAAGTTCGGGATCTACGGAGCGGTGCTGTGGCACTTCGCCAATGGGATGGACTCCAGCCGGGTCGATCCGGAGAGCCTGAACAGCTTTAAAAGCATGGGACAGCAGATCACCCTCCCCCGCGATTACAGGGGAAGCGAGATCAAAACTGTCATACTGGAACTCTCCGACCTGGTCGCCTACCGGGTCAGAACCGGTGGGTACAAGGGGAAAACCGTGGTTCTGACCCTGAGAGACACCAGACTCGACTGGCTCTCCCGCAGGTATACCCTGCCCGAATACACCGACCTGGCCTCCGACATTTCCCGGGCCGCCCTGCACCTCCTGGACCGGCACTGGTTACCCGGCAAGCCGATTCGCCTCGTGGGGGTAACCCTTACCCAGCTGATACCAAACAGGCTGGAGCAGATGAACCTCTTCGGAGAAAAGGAAAAGCACAAAAGGGTAGAAACGGCGTGTGATTATATAAGGGACAGGTACGGAAAAGGGGCGATTCTCCGGGCGGTGTCGCTGATCAACGGGAGGCTTGAATTCGTCAGGAGTTAGCACCATAAAACTACATCTGCGGGATCAACTGCCTGACATGGGAAAACTGGAGTCAATTACTTTTTCAGAGCATCCTAAACGTCACCCTCTTCTGGTACGATACAGATGATAACAAAATCCTGCTTGCCACGGTTTTTGAACTGGTGCTCCGCTCCCCCGGGGATATAGGCCACATGACCGGCTTCAACCTCATAATCTTTCCCGTCAAGAAACAGGGTGCCGGTGCCGCCGACCACGTAGTTGATGTGCGGCCAGGGGTGTGAGTGCCGGGGAGTGTTTCCGCCTTCGGCCAGGGTGAACAGCCGCATGACCCAGCCATCCCAGCCCTGGGCGGGCCCCACCAGGCTCCGCTTGACCGCGTTATCGGCTCCCGGCGCCGTTACCTTTACGGCCTTAATGTTTTTCACGCTTTCGACAAACATAAGCCTGTACCTCCTCATACCGTTTCCATTTTGGATTCCTTAAATGTTTTATACACAGTTTATGTTCACTTCTCCATACCATAACAAAACAGTCCATCCCTTGTTCAGAATCCTCTATGGCTGAAATGCCCGGAAAGGTGCTTTGGCCGAAGAAGAGTGCCGGTAGTGCACTTGATGCTATCCTTTGATTGGTACATTTGGATTTCGCTGCAGCCTGATTCTTTCGCTTGCGATCATGCTCAGCAATTCACTTAAGTGATGAAACTGAATTTCAAAACCGGAACGCGCTTCTCCGATCAGGTATATGTCCGAAAATCTGGCAAGCTCCCGGGCAATCTCCCCAAAATCGATGTTCCCCATCCCCGGTGGATAGTGGCTGTCGTTTACTCCGTCGTTGTCGGTCACGTGAAAGTAGTATCCCTTCACCTTGCCGACCCATTCCACCGGTTTGAAGGGAGACAGGCAGTTACAGTGCCCCAGGTCCAGGCAGCTGCCGAAGTAAGGACTGCCGAGGCCGGAGAGCAGTCTGGCGAAGGTTTCCGGCTGCTGGTCATGGCAGTTTTCAAGCAGCACGGTCACCCCGCTGCCCCGGATCTTTTCGAGAAATCCCGACCAGAACTTCATGTTTTCTTCCAACCAGAAATCATCATAACCCGCATAACCGGAGGTGCGGTCGTAGAAGGAATGAATCACCATCTTTTTCGCCCCGAGCTTTGTCGCGGCCGCCACCCCCTGCAGGTACCTGAACTCGGCCACCTCCTTCACCCTTCTATCTATACTGGTGGGCACCAGATTCAGATAGGGGCCGTGGATGGTGACCTCCCCGGAAAACCCCTCCAGCATCCCCCGGTATTCCTTGATAAGGACCGGGTTTTCCAGGTTGTCGGGCATGATAAAATCCTGCAACTCCAGAACATCGAAATGGGCCACGCAGTAATCCCAGTTCTCCAGAAACCTTTCCTTATAAGCGCCTACCCCGAGCCTCACCATTTGCCTGCAGACGTGTCCTTTCTGTGCTCCGCATTGGTTCCGACGGTTTACACCATGATCATTTCAGTGAAGCAACAAATATTCCTGCACCTGTAAATATGTTCCGGTTTATCCTTGCGCTTGCTCCCGTACTCCGGTTTAACTCGCCCTAGGACTCGTCGCAGACGGCAGCCGACCGGCTCCTATGACGGCATCCATGCCGCAGAGTCGCCTATCTCGACATCCTGTCTCGATTCGGCTGCCGTTAGCTGCTCCTCGTCAAGGGCGAATAACAACCTCCGTAGGTCGCTGCGCCTGCAAGGATAAACCGCTTTTTCGCTTCTCTGTTGGTGCCGCCGGAGGCGGCATGGTGGTCCTCCTAGCCCTTCCGCTGCGCAACCTTCATGCCGTCCTGGAGCATCCGCACATTGGACACCGCCACCCGTTCTCCCTTCTTCAGCCCGCTTACCACCACGGCCTGCGATTCGTTCGTCGGCCCCAGGGTTACAAACCGCTTTTTCACCGTACCGTCAGGTTTCACCACAAAAACGTAGCTGCGGCCGTTGCCGGTCTTAACTGCGGACTGGGGAACGACGATACCTCTTTCACCGCCAGTTCTCAAGACCGCCCTGGCAGTCATCCCGGCCTTGAGCTCTCCCGGGTTCTTTATTTTGATTTCTATTGGAAAATACTGGCCGGTTGTCGCCGCTACCGGGCCGAGCTGGGCTATCTCCCCCTCGAAAATCTTTCCAGGCAGGACAGTCACGGCGACCTTCACCTTCTGACCCACCGCCAGGAGGGGTACAAGAGCCTCGGATACGGTGCCCTGCAGCTTCAAACTCGACGTATCCGCCAGGGTCAAAAGCGCCACCCCAGGAGCCGCCATCTCGCCGGGGTTAATGTTCCGGTTTGTCACCACACCGGTGATCGGGCTGGTGATCTCGCCGTTGCTGAGCTGAACCTGAACCGTATTGACCGCCGCCCGGGCCTGTTCCAGGGCAGAACCGGTCGCTATGGCATACTGTTTCTGGGCAGATTCATACTGCTTCCTGGCCAGATCCAGCTTGTTCTGAGCCTCATCGAACTGGCTTTGGGATACCGCACCCGCATCTGCCAGCATCTTGATCCGGTCATAGGTTTTCTGAGCGAGGTCCAGATTGATCTTTGCAGTCTCCACAGCGATCTCAGCCTGCTCCGCCTGGTCGCGGACCACCTGTAGGGCCGCCTCCGCCTGCCTGAGCTGGGCGTTTAGCTCCCGGGTGTCTATCTGTAAAAGAAGCCTACCCGCCTGCACGGTATCCCCAACATCGGCCAGAACCGACTTTACCTGTCCGGTCAGCTTGCTGAAGATATTGACGGTCCGGGCCGGAACCAGAGTACCGGTGATCTCCTGGGTAAAACCTGCATCTTCTACGGTTGCCGTCTTCACCACGACCGATATCCTGTCGTTCGTCCTGCTCCCGCATCCCGCAAGCCCAAGGAACAACAAGGCCACCAGCGAATAGGCCACCAGTTGCTTCCTCCAGTCTCTCATACTCCTACTCCCCTCTCAGGCCTTCATTATTATGGCTTTATATCTACTTAACATGGATGCGCACCTTAACACTCATTCCCACCATCAAACGGGCGTTCCCGGCATCCTCCAGCTGGATCTTAACGGGGATGACCTGGGTCACCTTGGTAAAATTGCCGCTGGAGTTCTGCGCCGGCAGCAGTGAAAAGGTCGAGGTCGTCGCCCGGCCGATATTCACCACCCTGCCCGTGAACCTCCGCCCGGGATAGGCATCGATATTCACATCCACCAGCTGTCCGGTTTTCACCTTCTCGATCACCGTTTCCTTGATGTTAGCGCTGATATAAAGGTTGTCGGAATCGGCAATGACTGCCAGCTGCGTGCCCGGAGCCGCCATCTCCCCGACCACGGCCCTGGACTGAATCACCTGGCCGCTGATCGGTGCCCTGATTTCGGCCTTCTCGGCCATGACCCCGGCCACGGCTCCCATTGTCTGAGGGTTGACGGCACCGGAGGTCATGACCGAAGCCAGATCCTGCCTCCCCAGCACCTGGCCTGCCTTAACCACATCTCCTTCCTCGACATTCCATTCCAGGAGCCTGCCGGAAATCTCCGGAGTAACGGTAACGGTGTCCGCCGCCACCCGGGCATCCTCCGTTATGGCATAATTGGTGCCCATATAGTGATAGTAAAAGGCGATGCCGCCCGCTCCTGCCAAGGCAACTATCAGGACCAATGCAATGATCATACGTCTAGGCACTCCACTCACTCCTCATCGACCTTGTTATCGGGTACTAAGTAAATAGCTTTACTCGCCGCCGAACCCCGGTTGTCTCCCCCGCCCTCGCTGGAGAAAAACTGCCGGAACGACACCTGCCAGGGTAATCAATGACGCAATCACAAAGATATCATCGATCCCCTTTACATACGCCACCCTGGAAACAACCCCCTGGAGGTAAGCGGTTCCCAGGCTTTTTACCTGAGCGGTGATCGAACCAACGCCCAGGTAAGCTCCCACCTGCCCTAAGAAATCGCTCACCGCAGGATTGGCTGCAGTGATGTTCCCCGCCAGATTCGCAGCGTGGGCGGCCATCCTGTGATTCAATATCGAAGTCAGGACAGCTATGCCAAACGAGGCAGAAATACGGTTAATAATGTTCGTGATGGCCGAGGCCCTCCCCACCAGTTCGGGGGGAACTACCGCCATCGCCGCGGTCTGCGCCGGCATGTTGGCAAACGCCATCCCGAGCCCCCGCAGAATCATCCAGGTGATGATCAGCCGCGTCGGGGTGACAACATCGAGATTGTGCAGGAGATAGGTGGTATACGAAAGGGAAAGCAATCCCGCTACCGCAAGCGCCCTGGGGCCGAACCGGTCGTAGAGCTGCCCGGCAAGCGGCATCATCATCCCGGAGGCAATGGCGCCGGGCATCATCAGAAGGCCGGTTTCCATAGCCCCCAGCCCTCTAATGGTCTGCAAAAAAAGCGGAATGTAGAAAATCCCCGCAAAGAGCCCGATGGTTGTGATAACAACCATGATGTTTGCCATGGTGAAGGTTGTATAGCGAAAAACCCGCAGTTCAAGGAGGGGATTCTCCTGGGTGAGTTCCAGGTAAATAAAAAGGCCCAGCGAAACGGCGCTTATGTAAAAGAGGAAAACAACCGCTTCCGACGTCCAGCCCCAATCCCCTCCCTTGCTGAGGGCGAGCAAAAGGCTGAAAAGCCCCACCGCAGATGTCAGGACGCCACCGATATCCAGCTTCCCCGGATCAACCGGCGGAAACTCAGGCAGAAAGAACCAGGAGAGCAGAATACCGATAACCCCGATGGGCAAATTGATGGTAAAAATCCAGCGCCAGTCGACATACTCCACCAGGTAGCCCCCCAGGGTGGGGCCGACCGCCGGGGCGACCAGGAGAGCGATGCCGAAGATCCCCATCCCGCCGCCGAGCTTTTCTCGCGGCACCATCCGGATCACCATCGACATGGTGGTGGGCATGATCATGCCGCCCCCAAAAGCCTGCACCACCCTGGCGGCAATCAGGGAATCCACATTCCAGCTCAAAGTGCACAAGAGGGAGCCAAAAACAAAGATGGCCAGAGAGAGGATATACAGGCGCTTGAAACCAAGCCTGTCCCCCAGCCAGCCGCTGAGCGGCACCACGACCCCGAGCGCCAGCATGTAAATCGTCACAACCCACTCCACGGTGCTGGTATTGGTATTGAACACATTCATGATCGTCGGGATCGCAACATTGACGATACTGGAGTCGAGGATCGACATGAATGCTCCGATCAAGGCGATCAGAACAGGAAGAACCCAGCGGATCGCCCGTTCGCCGCTAGCGGTGGAGCTACCTTGATCCGTCTTTATCTCTTGCTCTTCCGTAGCCATCACCCTTCTGCTCCAGGTACTTCAGCAGTAACTCCAGGTCCTCGAGAATGCGCCGGTAATCAGATGCCGGCATGGCACCAAAAATTTTTGCAAGCTCCTGATCAAGCAAAATCATGGCTTGACGGATAAAATCTTTTAAGAGCGGCGTGCCTTTCAGCAGGATGGCGCGGCGGTCGTCCGGGTCGGGGAACCGCTCCAGCAATCCCCTTTCCACCAGGCGGTCCAGAATCCCGGTAAGGGTGCTGGGAGAAATGCAGATTTCCTGCGCCAGGTCGGTTACCCGGTAAGAACCCCTTTTATTCGTTTTCCAAAGCACCATCATTTCCGCACCGGACAAACCCTGCAGCTGGCCGACCAGCCTCCTGAACAGCCTCCGGTGTATCCGGTAAAAGAGCTCCAATAAGCGAAAATTTTGCAACACGACCACCTGTTTCGGATCGGAATATTACGATTACGAAACAATAATTAATATAACCATACAGCAGGGGTCTGTCAAGGGGAAAAAGCGCCGGCTGGACGCAAAAAAAGACACGCGGTGAACTGGTAGCAAGAGGAAGCGCCCGCTATTCGTTCAGGAATTACGAGCGAGGTTTATTGAGAGATGGCTACGAACCTCCCCTTACATGGATCGCCGTCGCAAGGTCCTGATGGATACTTCATGATCCCCAAGGATTTCCCGGATTGACTTATTTTCTTCTTTGATTTCGTTAATGCTTAATTCAATACGATCCTGACCCTTTCGCAGTTCATCCTGACCCTTTCGCAGTTCATCCTGACCTTTTCTAAGTTCATCCTGACCTTTTCTAAGTTCATCCTGACCTTTTCTAAGTTCATCCTGACCTTGACGGAGTTCGTCCTGCCCCTGGCGCAGTTCATCCAACTCCTGGCGCATTTCATCAAGTTCCTGGCGCATTTCATTTAGCTCCTGGCGAAACTCTTCCTGCCCTTTGCGCAGTTCATCCTGCCCCTGTTCGAGTTCTTTGAGCTTTCCCTCGATCTTTACAACAGAATGAGTGAGATTATCGATTTCGGCCTTATGCACTTCACTGGCATGCTCTAATGCTCGAAGCAACTGAGTGTGTTCACCGAGCTTCTGAGTAACCTGTTCAAACTTTTGAAGTACCAGTTCCTGGAACTTCTCGTTATCCATAAGCCACCCTCCCATAAATCTTTATTATTGGAGCAATAAAATGACACCACGATATTAAAAATCATCCGCCGGGCTATGCAAGTCCTGTTTATCGCTTTCAGACAGCTTCCAGATCGCAGGAGTCGAAGATATCTCCACTCTTCAGGTCAACCAGGAGCACCCTGGTGCCCTCTTTACCGATATCCAGCACCGCGAAGCTCGGGGCGTGCCCCTTCTTGTCGGCATCCTTCAGGTGACCGGGGTTGACCCAAAGAACGCCGTTCTCCACCCTCGCCCCGGGGATATGGGTGTGGCCGTAGGCCACCACATCTACCTTTCCATTCGCGGCCAGTTGCTCCGGATCGGGATCGCCGGGAAGGTCATTCTCATGAGCCCTGGCGGTGTGGGTGAAGAGCACCCTCCGGCCCTCGATCTCTTTAATAATACGATTGGGAACGTCAGGGGCCTGATAGTGCCGGCAGTAAACCCCCGGCACCTGCAGGATGTCCAACCCTACGTCCTTAACGGCATCGACATCCTCGCACTCGTCCCCCAGGTGGGCTAGCAGATTCACGTGCCACCTGTGAACCAGCTTCCAGACCGCATCCTTCAGATTGTGCAGTTCTCCGTGGGAGTCGCTGACAAGGCCGATCCGCACCTCTATCACCTTCATTTTGAAATATTTTCTGACCGGTCAGAATAGGGAGTTCCTTTCCCCGCCACCGGGAAAAGGGTGCCCTCTTATCATTATAACAGCTTAAGGGAAAAAGTGCCGCTTTTCATCGCTTGCGGTAAAAAAATGCTGCCGCCCGCGGTGCGACAGCATCACCCTATCCCAATTCCTGCTATTCTAGGCCAGATAGAGCTCCCCGATGCGATCCGCCGCCAGTATGGCATCGTACACCATATCGGCCGTGACCGGGAAGGGCATGTTGAATATGGTCTCTCCTTCCGCACAGGAGGTCTCTGCAACCCTTCGAATTTTCTCAGAAGATGCATCGGTGATGCCGATCTGCCGCAGCGTTATAGGGATGACAGAAGCTCAGGACCTCCTCCAGCTCCTCACTGCTCCGGTCTTCCAGCACAAGCTGCACCAGGGTGCCGAAGGCCACCTTCTCCCCGTGGCACCGTACCGGCCTGAAGTAAACGCCTCCGCCCGGCTGTTTTCGTTCAAACAGGGAACCGGTTTCCTGTAAAAAACTGCATCCTGCCCCAGCAGCTTACGATTGGCTATCGCCGGTTCGGCAACCGTGCTAATCCAGCTCTGGATTTCCTTGTTAATACTATCCAGGTGAGCCAGGGAGGCGGTATCCTGGCCTAATATTCTATACAGTTCTTCATAATAACGACGCATTTCTTGCCTGGCTTCATTGTAGGGCTTCAGGATAGCAGGATCACCTGTCAAAAGGAAACCCCGTAGCCCCGTCTCCATGTCAATGACCTCTTTTTCAATGCGTTTTAGGTCGTACAGGGCCACATAACTATCCCGCGCCGCCTGATAATACTTGTCCGCTAAGTCGACCATGTGTTTATATACCCAGACAGTCTGGCCTATAACGCCAATAATGGACAATGCTATGCTGATCACCAGTAGCCGGGAATTAAAGTACTTCTGCATCGCCGGATCGCCGCCTGTCAGTTTTACTGTAAACCCGTACCACGTTTTTTCCCCACCACTTGGCTTCGTAAAGGGCGCTGTCGGCAGCGTCAATCAATTTCCCGGCCGTCGTGGCATCGTGAGGATAAGTACCAAGGCCGATGCTTACCGTCAACACCCTGCCCGGATCGCACCCTTCGTTGGCAATACCAGCGCTCATGATGGCAAGTCGTACCCTTTCGGCCACCACACTTGCTTCTAAAGCAGAGGTTTCCGGCATGATAATGACAAATTCCTCGCCGCCATAGCGCGCTGCTATATCTACTTCCCGGATGTTAGTCTTGATGATGGCCGCTATTTTTTGCAGGGCCCTGTCTCCCTGGTGGTGGCCATGGGTATCGTTGTAAATTTTAAAGTCATCGATATCGAGCATGGCAATGGTAAAGGTCCGCTGGTAACGCCTGGCACGAGCAATCTCCTTTTCCAGCAAGTACATCATATGATGGTAATTATACAAACCGGTTTTGGCGTCAATGGTTGCCTGGAACCTCATGGTTTCATACAAACGGGCGCGCTCGATGGCCAGGGCAGCATAGCTGGCGATAATATCCGCCAGCCGGAACTCGTCGGCGCTGAAGCCATCGTCCCTGTGTAAATAGATTGCGCCGCCAACCTCCCGGTCAACTAGCAGGGGCAAGGTTAAGTCTCGCCCTTCCGCCCTGATGGCGCCCCCAGCCCTGGCTTCCAGGACCGGGGGCGGGACATCAATATTTTTTCTTATGCTGTCAGCCTCAGGGTCATCACCAATGGTATAACACTGCCATTCACCGTTACTGCTGAGAATATATAGACTGACTTCACAATTAAGCAATTCCCACAGGTGCCTGGTAATTATCCCGGCCGTCAGATCAAGGTCTAAGCAGGATCCCAGTTCTTTCGTCAGTTCCTGGATAACGGTTAACTCTTTCACTTTCATTTCCAGGGCACGGTTGGCAGCCGCCAGTTCTTGATTAAAGGTTTCCAGTCGCTCAATGAGCCTGTTTTTTACCTCCAGGTATTCCCGGAAACTCAGGGCATAGGCCATCATTACCTCCAGGAGCAGGTCAAAGGAAATAAGAATCAGGCCCGGTGCCCGCAGGGGGGAAATATCCTTGAAGAGTTTTTCCAGGGCCTCCAGATGAAATTGAACAAGATCTTCGGGGCCTACGCCCTTCTCTACCAGGGCCTTGCTAAGCTTGGAGGCTTCATAAAGGATGGCTTCACTCTGCTGGAGACTGTACTGGTGTAATAGTTTGAAGTAAGTTTCCTGCCATTGTACTTCCATACCAGGAGCACCCCTATTTACCTGGCAACTATCACGGCAACATCATCATCCCGGCGGCCATACTTTTCCCCTATCAGCCGGACTAGTTCCTCAGTAGTAAGCCGGTAGTTTGCCAGCAAGGCCAGGGGAACAGCGCCTTCTTGAATACCGTCCGAGTGGATTAAAAATAAATCGCCTTCTTGATAAGAACCCTTCGCGATTAATAACTGATGCGGGTAATTATAGCCCAGGATGCCGGGTGTGGCCATGGGGGTAATAATTCCCTTGGCAGTTAGGATTTTGACATGGATATTACCCACTATTGCTGCCTGCCAGAGACCCTGGCTCCGGTCAACCCGACAAAGGGCAGCAACGGCCCCCCTCGTGCCCTTTAACTGCCGGTGACAGAGTTGGAATATGTTGACCAGCCCGGTATTTATGCTGGCTTCTATGCTGGCTTCCATAGAGGCGATAGCTATTTCCGCGGCCCGGGCGGCTTCAGGACCGTGGCCAATTCCGTCCCCTACGGCCAGGAAGATTACACCTTCTACCCTTTTTACCAGGCAGGCATTGCCGCAGGCTATTTCCCCTTCCCTGGCACGGGTATAGACACCTACTTTCAGTTTTTCCACTTCCCAACCTTGACAATGGTACCCTGGCCAACCCGGGATTCTATAAAAAAGGTATCCATTAACCGCCTGGCTCCAGACAGGCCGGCACCCAGGCCATTGCTGGTCGAGTAACCGTCGCTTAAAGCCAGTTCGATATCGGCAATGCCTGGTCCCTGATCACTGACGGTGATCTCGATACCCTGCCGTTCTCCCCTGGTTACTACTTCAATGTCCACTTTACCGAGACCGGCATAAAGTACCACATTGCGGGTCAGTTCGGAAACGGCCGTGGCTATTCTCACCTGATCGACGGTATTAAAACCGATCTGCCGGGCTATTTCCCGCGCCGCCTGCCGGGCGGTAATGATATCATACTCGCTGGTAATGGGGAGGGTTTGTTTGAGATTCATTTTATCGCTGCTCCATTCGGGCTAGATTTTTAAGTTTTTCCAGCCCTTTTTGCAGGTTCAAGGCCGTCGCCATCCCCTGGAGATCCAGCCCCATCTCCGTCAAAGTGATGGCTACAGCCGGTTTGATACCCGTCAGGACAAAAGGCAGCCCCAGCAATCCAGCCAGCTTGCTGATTTCTATAAGTACCCTTGTCACAAAACTATCCACCACTTCCAGGGCACTGATATCAATTACCAGCCCTTTACCCGCCACCCCGGTGATATTATGTAATAATTCCTCTTTAAACTGGATAACGCTTTGATCGTGCAGGGTTTCTTCGACGGCCACCACCCAGTAATCATCCACTTTAAGGATGGGCACCCCGCTACTCATGGTCGTGCCCCACCCGCTCCAGCCTGTAGCCCAGCCAGCGAAAGGCCTGCTCCAGCCCTGCGTGAAGGTTATTTTTGGTAATAATGTCCGGAAAATCGATCCCCAGTCGGACAATTGTTTGGGCCAGCTCCGGCCTGATACCCACCAGAATGCAGCGGCTTCCTAAAAGCCTGGCGGCCTTGACAGTTTTAATCAAGTGATGGGCAACCTGGGTGTCTACTACCGGCACGCCGCTAATGTCGATAATGACCACCTCGGCCTGGTAGTGCACTATACCTTCCAGGAGATTATCCATTATTTCTTTGGCCCGCCTGGTATCGATCGTACCGATTAACGGCAATAAAAGAATATCCTGCATCAAGGGTATTACCGGTGTCGACAGCTCCATTAAGGCCTCGGTGTGCTTCTGGATGACCTGGCGCTGGGTCTGCAAAGCCATTTTTAGTAAAAAAGCCGTGCCTTTAAAAATATGGTCCCTGACTGTGGTAATGTAAGATGCTGCTAACTGCAAGTCATGATACTGCTCCCGGATAAAGCTGATAAAGCTGTCTAAAATCTTTTCTAATATAAGCTGGAGAACCTCGATATGATATCCCTGGGCAAACATTATTTTTACTTTATCTGCTATTTCCTTTTCGAGTGCCGAAGTAACAAAGCCAGGTTGTTCGAGATCGCTCAAGAGGGCCCGGCAAAAATCACGGGTTAAAGCAGATATTTCATTAAAATGGATGTCCGTCTGGCCTTCTTTACTTAAAAAATCGATAGCCTTTTCAACAATGATCTCTGGTTTTAGGTCTCCAAATATACCCACCCCTATTTTCCCCCTAATCTGACATTAATCCATAACCGACCGTAATTATAAAAGCAATCGCTTTTAACGTCAAGAAAATTTTACCTGGTATCCCCGCGTCCAGGGCAGTAACAATAGTCATGGCCTGCTCGTGGGCCATGTCGTAGATCTCACGGCGCTGGGCCTTTACTCGCCACATTACACCGCTAAATTCTCGACGATATAATAACGGTCCTGTCAGCTTCCCCGGACAAAAATGGATGAGAGGACAACCGGGCCGGAGCCGGCTATCCTCTCCTGCGCTTTCACCTTTATGTCCCTTTCACTGTTCAACCTTTACTCGTCGAACAACTCTGGCCTCTGGTTCTCCCTGTAACCCGGCGCCTGGCCTTGAGTCCGCCGTAAGAAACCTGGCCACCTGGAGGTGACCAGGTCAGGCGCAGTTCTGCCTTTCAGGCATAGGCCCTTAAGAGGCAAAAGTTCTTAGAACCTTTCTACCACCTGCTTCAGAAATTTATGATACAATAGATATTGGGGAGAAGGAGGTCCAATGCTAGAAAACGAAGGCCAGCCCCGGCCTCCCCACCACTCCCACGACAAGGGTTACAGGCAGCTCCTGGCCGACAAAAGGGTGTTCCTGGCACTTTTAAAGACCTTTGTCCGGGAAGATTGGGTGGAGGCCATTGACGCAGACGACCTCATCCTGGTGAACAAGTCCTATGTCCTCCAGGATTTCAGCGAGAAAGAAGCCGATGTCGTCTACCGGCTCAAGACCAGGGATAGACACGTCATCTTTTACGTCCTGCTGGAGCTGCAGTCAACGGTAGACTACCTGATCCCTTTTCGGCTGCTGCTCTATATGGTCGAGATCTGGCGGGAAATCTATAACAACACTCCGCAGCACGAGCGGGAGAGCAAGCATTTCCGCCTGCCGCCCATCATCCCGGCGGTGCTCTACAACGGGGCCGGATCCTGGACGGCGGCGCTCTCCTTCAAAGAAATGCTGGACAGTTACCAGGATTTCAGCGGGCATCTCCTGGACTTCCGCTACCTGCTGTTTGATGTCAACCGTTACAGCGAAGAAGAGCTTGTCAGGGCGGCCAACCTGATCGCCGGTGTCTTTCTCCTGGACCAAAAGATGCGGCCGGAAGAGCTTGTTGGACGGCTGCAGAAACTGGCGGGGATATTAAGGCGGCTCACGCCTGACGAGTTCCGCCATATCACTAGCTGGCTGAAGAACGTTGTCAAGCCCAGAATGCCTGAAGGTTTTAGGGAAAAGGTTGACCGCATCCTGGACGCAAGCAATCCCTGGGAGGTGGAACGGATGATTTACAACCTGGAATTGACCCTGGAAGAGATGCAGCGGCAGGCTTTGTTGAAAGGCAAGATGGAAGGAAAACTTGAAGGCGAACTGAAAGGCAAACGGGAAGTGGCCCGGAACCTGCTTCTGCTCAAAGTTGACATTGAAACCATCATCAAAGCCACGGGACTTGCCCCGGAAGAGATAAACGCCCTGAAAAAACAACTGCAGCAGTGATTTTTCGCCAGCCGTAAACTCAAGAAAAGGCCCGCCTTATCCACCCATCTCCGGCTACCTGGATATTCTCCGCAGCCGCCGGTTCGCCGAACCCCTCATGAGGCCGGCAGCCATACTTTAAAGGTTGTTCCTCGGCCTACCGAGCTTTCCACCTCAATTTTGCCGTTGTGGGCGCGGGCGATCCAGTCACAGATAGCCAGCCCCAGGCCGAACCCCCCCTTCCGCCCGGGAGCGGGCTTTATCGACCCGGTAGAATCGCTCAAAGATATGGGCCAGGTGTTCCGCCGGGATACCTACTCCAGTGTCCTGCACCTGCAGCAGGGCCTGCCTGCCGCGCCGTTCCAGGCTGACGACCACCTCCCCTTCCGGCGTGTATTTAATGGCATTATCCACCAGGTTGGCCAGGAGCTGAGTCAGCCGAGTCTGGTCACCGCGCACGACCACCTTTTCCTTAATTATCTTTTTCAGCCTCAAGCCCTTTTCCGCCGCCATCCCCTGGAATTCAGCCGCTACGCCTTCCACCAGTTCCCCCAAATCCAGGGGTTCCATCTCCATCTGTTCCCTCCTGTCGTCGCTTCGGGCTAGGAGCAATAATTTGGCAACCAGGTTGCCCATCCACTCCGCCTGGTCGCGGATGATCTCCAGGGCCCGCCGGTACTCCTCCGGCGAGTGCTGCCGCTGCAATGCCGCCTCGGCCTGGCTGCGGATGACGGCCAGAGGGGTGCGGAATTCGTGGGAGGCATCGGCAGTAAACTGCCGCTGGCGCTGAAAGGCCCGGTCCAGGCGATCCAGCATCTCGTCCAGGGTGGCCACCAGGTGCCCCACCTCGTCGTTGCCGTGGGGCAGGTCGAGGCGCCGGCTCAGATCGGTAGCGCTGATCTGGCGGGCTTTGGCGGCAATTCTATCGATAGGCCGCAGCGCCCGCCGGGTCAGAAAAATACCCCCTCCCGCCGCCACCAGCAGGGTCATGGGGATGGCGATAAGGATAAATAACAGCAGGCGGTTCAGGGGCTCTTCGGCCTCTTCGAGCAAACGCGCCACCAGCACCCAGTAAAGCTGCTGGCCTTCTTCCCTTACCGGAACCAGGAGCACCCGCCATTCGGTCCCCTTAATCGCCACAGTTGCGGGCCGGGCGGCGGCAAAACCCTTTACCCGGAAGCCGGCGGCCAGGTCCCCCGGCATGTTCGTACTCAAGACTTTGCCCCCGGCGTTGTAAAGGCCGTAGTAAGTACCGGGGAGGAGGGGCAAGTTGGGGTCGAGGCGCAGCATGCCGTTCTCGTTGTCCAGGCTGCTCAAAACCTGTTATAATAAGGAATCCAGCCCCTGCTTCAGGCTCCGGGACATGTTAAAGTAAATAAAAGCGCTGAAGCCGACCAGGATCACGGCCAGCAAGAAGACATACCAGGCCGTCAGCCTCCACCGCAGGGGAATACCGCGGAGCCAGGCGAAAACTCTTTGCCGCAAGTAAAGGCCTCCCATCTCACTTATTCCTGGCTTTTGCCGGGTTCCCGGAGGCAGTACCCGCTGCCGCGAATGGTATAAAGCAGCTTGGGTTCGAAATCGTCGTCTATCTTGCGCCGCAGGTAGCGAATATAGACGTCGACTATGTTGGACATGCCGCTGAAGTCATAATCCCAAACGTGTTCGGCGATCTGGGTGCGGGTCAGGACCCGGTTGGGATTGCGCATCAGGTACTCCAGCAGGGAGTACTCTTTATTGGTAAGGTTGATTTCCCGGTCACCCCGGCGTACCCGGCGGGATACGGTATCCATCACCAGGTCCCCGACCTGCAGGACAGTGCTCTTGTTGTCGCTTTCCCGCCGCAACAGGGCCCGGACGCGGGCCAGGAGTTCAGCCAAGGCAAAGGGCCTGGTCAGATAATCGTCGGCACCGGCATCCAGTCCCCTGACTTTGTCGTCTACCGTATCCCGGGCCGTCAGTATCAGGACCGGCATCTCGATGCGCTCATTCCGCAGGCGCCGGATGACCTCCATCCCATCCAGCCGGGGGAGCATGAGGTCCAGAATTATCAAATCATAGCCCACTGTTTCCGCGAAGGCGACTCCCTCTTCACCGTCGTAAGCTATGTCGGTGGCATATCCTTCCTCCCTCAGGCAACGGGCAAGGGTATTGGCCAGGGTGGTTTCGTCCTCAACTACCAGGATCCGCATCTCGCCGCCTGGTGCAAACAAGCTTGAGCCGGTCTCCCCGCGGCCAGGCTTTTCACTCCCCTCAGGTTGGATTTACCTGCTCCCGGTGGTGGATTAGAAGGGGGAGACACGTTAAGCTAATGGTAACATGATCAGATTAAAATATAATGAAAAAACCGGCTTCCCCGCCGGGTGATACGGGACAGACATCGCAACGAAAAAGGCCTGTTCTTCCCCTGTATTTTCGTTCAGCCAGTCCAGGGCCTAGCGATGTTCCTCGCAAAACTGGGGAGAAAAACTTCCCGGAGATCAACCTCGGTAAGCGCTCCCAGGCCAGTCAAATAAACTTCCCCCTCCACTAAAGTATTTCCTACACGGAACTGGTGGCTTAATAGCCGGCATGTTCTATATTTTATCTGTTGTGGCTTCTTGAATTACCATTTCCAGATCTCCCGGAGTGTACGACACCGCCCACTTCCACCTGCCAAATCCGCCGTGGGAATTTACCGCTTCCACCCACTCGGCAAGGCTGGCATGTTTGGTTTTGGCTACTGCATCTTCTTTTCCCTTTACCTCAAGGACCAGATACTCTCCATTTACGAGCTTGATGATAAAATCCGGATAGTACTTGCGTACAACCCCCTGGTAATTGTAAACAATGTAGAATCCTAAATGGTCATTCTTTACAAACGACCTGACGGCAGGGTGTTTATCAATAATATAAGCCTCTGTTGCCTCCCAGGTGTTGTCCACAACCACATGGCTGATATGGGACTTTTGTGTCCACTCGCAGGGTTTGCTGGTATACCAGGCCCGCATGTCGGAAGTGGAACGGATAGGATTCTCACTATCAAAAACAGGAACCCGTTTTTCACAATTCACAGCCTTTATTGCATTCCAGATATGCTGAATAATTTTGTTCATATTAAGAATAATCAACACCTTGCGTCGCTCTGCCGAAGTATTGAAGCGCTCGCTGGAAATCATAATTCTGTCCGATTCGATGAATTCACCCACAATTTTTATAAGCTGGGCGAGAAATAGCTCCTTGCTTCCTTTCCAGTTGGGCTTTTCGATGTTGTAGATCCTCTTTGCTGTTTCAAAAATAATAGTCTGGGTACGGTACCTTTCAGCGATCTGCTTCAGATCAATGTCCGATAACAAGGCAGGGTTAGGCTTCCCCGCTATGATAGCAGCCAGCTCCGCTTCCGTAATGCTTTCAAAAGGATCCGGCACAATCGGTTCTACCTTGCTTAAATCAAGGGTAAGCTTCGGCCTGTAAACCGTATCTATCCTGATGACGTTGGGCCAGGATATCTCGTGTTCCATTTTTTCCGGTACCGGCTCAATTTTCTTCTTGGCTTCGGCGGCGGTGGAGGGGCGTCTTCTCCTCCTTCATGAGGTAAGGTAGAAATCTACTTGCTGATTCGAATTACCCGCTGACGTCCATCCCAATTCACCTTCAAATTAAGGGTCTCTGCAATCCATCGCAGGGGTACCAACACCCGCCCTTCTGCAACCCTGGGCGGCAAATCCAGGTTTACTTCTTCCCCGTTGTTCAAAGCGGTCTGGTTATCAATTGTGAGAACTATCTCTTTCCCCCGACCGTTGAGTTCAACTGACCTTTCAGCAGCATTCCCTTTCACATCAAGTCCAAAAGATTCTGCAATTGCCCTCAGAGGTGCCATTGTGCGGTTATTGTAAATTACGGGTGGAACATCCAAATTAAGGGGATTGCCATTTACTTCAATTCGGATAGGCTGCCATGCCGGAACAAAAATTCTAAAACTCTTTTTGTAGATAAGGTTTCCACCAGGTCCTATTGCCCTGACATCCAGGGTAACCGTTCCCCCCTTCGCTGGAAAATGGCATGTTATTTCCCACGGTGCATCATATGAACGCCCGATAAACTTTCCGTCCAGATAGTATTCAACAGACCCTACTTTTGTTTCTCCTGTGTCAACATATGCTGCTATGTCGCAAAGCTCAGCCGGAGCTGCATTGCCTAACAAATCATAATAAAACGGCGACTCAGCATAGCAATCAGCCAGGTAATAGGGTGTCTTTATAGCTTCTATGTATGCCTGCAGCATCGTTTCGTTATCGCACACGGAGTATCGGCTGAAATCCTCTACAATACCAGAATTGAAATAATAAATTGCTTTAATCCGCGGGTAAACCAGAGGCAGGTAACAGTACAGGCGCTTTAGTGTGTATGCGCCCCAGTCGTCGACAAGCTGATTGTTAAGCTTGTTAAACCATGCAACCCCAACTTCTGAGATCATGATCGGCTTTCTATCAGCAAACATATTGTAAATTTTTCTGTATCTTGCCAGCGGGTTCGCTTGATGCCCTTCATAGAATTTTGTCCACGCCCATTGCTTGTTGTCATATTGTGGATCTCCTTTAAAGTAATAGTCGGCGTAGCCGTTGATGCCAACCCAATCCACATAAGCGTCGCCTGGATAATAATCTTCTATCCCATCGTCGGGTGCGGAATTGGGTGACCATACCATAGCGACATTTGGGGCCGTCGAATGCATAATGTTGGCAATCAAACGGAATTTTTCCTTGTAAAGTTCGGCTCTTTTCCTTCCACCCCAAGGTGTCCAGTCACCGTTCATTTCACCACCAAACCGTAGAAAAACAGGTTTTCCATAATCGGCCAGGGCCCTGGCAAACTCCCGGACATACTCATCGTCAACTACCACTTCAAGCCCCAGGCTGGGGTTCCAGGCTAATTGAACCGCCGCATTGCTTTCTCCTGCTTGCTGCATAAACTCCACAGGTGCCGGTTGGCCCCAATCAACATAAACAAGCATGGCGGAATACGGTCTGCCGTATACATCTTTTGCCCTCGTGATATCGCCGCACAGCTTGCTGTCTCTGTCAATGGTGGCGCCGAGCAGAGCGCCAAATGGGGGTTCAAATTTACCAAGCTGTACCGGAGGACTTACGCCCGCTGTCGGGGTCTTCATATAAAGTTGTATCTCTGCCGCATGACCAGCATTGCAGTATAACAATAATGCGAGCAGAAATACAAATACTGTAATACAGGCACGCCTCATTTTATCACCTCACCGAAATTGCTAAACATTTTAGCTTTGCGCCTTTAATACTTGACCGTAAGGGTCTTGCCGTCGCTTACAAAGATTACAGTTCCGTCCCGGTCGGTACGGTAGACCTTGACCCCCGCACTGGCCAGCCTGGCCAGGGTTTCCCTATGGGGGTGCCCGTAGTCGTTCCCCGCCCCGACGGAGATAACGGCGTACTTCGGAGAAACGGCCTTCAGAAATGCCGGGGTGGTGGAGCTGTAGCTTCCATGGTGGCCCACCTTGAGCACATCGGCCTTCATGTCCGCCCCTGAGGCAAGCATTTCCTGCTCCGATTCTGCCTGGGCATCGCCGGTCAGCAGGAAGGAAATGCCGCCGTACCTGACTTTGAGCACCGCCGACCAGTTGTTTAAGTCTTCATAACCCGAACGGCAGGGAGCAGCGAAGCTTATTTTCAGGCCGTTCCGGTCGAGGATGGTTAAACCCGCCTTTGCCGGGGTTATCTTCAGGCCCTTTGCCTTTAGAGAACGGAGGACGCTCTCAAAGCTTTCGGTGGTGGTCGTCACCCGGGGCATGTATACTTTAACTATTTCAAACGCCTGAATGACGTTATCCATCCCACCGATGTGATCTGCATGGGGATGCGTTGCCACAAGGTAGTCGATTTTCTCGACCCCCTGTTCCTGAAGATAGGAAACCACCGCAGAGCCGGCTTCGTTTGGCCCGGCATCAACAAGCATTGTTTGCCTGTCAGGAAGCTGGAGCAGGATTGAATCCCCCTGGCCGACGTCGATGAAGTGGACGGCCAGCCTGCCGGTGGTTGAAACTTGCCTGTTGTTCTCGTTGGGTGGTTGAGAAACCGGCGCGGTTTCGGTTGTATTTGACGGAGTCGAGGCGTGGTCCTGGGTTACGGCAGAACTCCCGCAGCCTGAAAGGATCAACAGGAATGCTAAAAGGATAGGCAAGAGTGTTTTCCGCCACATATGAATCTCTCTTTCCATCTAAAATTACGCTATTCTCCTACTCCTCGAACAGTTCTTCTGTAAGCTTTCTGACCGCTTCTTCTCTATCCCTCGTGGCATGATTATCGATAGAGATGCTTATTTGGATAACATCCCCTTCCCTCGCCTCTTTTGGTAAAAGGGCTCTGGGAATATCAAAGATCTTATCACCAAATTCTATTACAGCCCATTCCCCTTCGAACCGGTCAATGATCAGCACTTTGATCGCTCCTTTCTTATTAACACATCTGGCTTGCTCTCCCTATGCAGCAATATATTTCCTAGCCTAAACCTATATTAGACAATAACTTCTTTTTCCCTGCAACGGGCCATATACCCTTTCATAATGTTGACGCCGTCTTTCTGATCGAAGGCACAATTTTTTGTTCCCTCACGCAATAAGCTAATAAAAAACATAAACCGGGTACCCATGCCCGGTGATATCCGGCTGTATGCAAAATTGCCCCAACACTGTCTCTTAAGGGTTTTTTTCTTGTGCCCTCATTAGAATAACGAACAGAACAACGAATGTTTTTCTCAATATGAGAAATGTGATTAATATCTGGCTCCCACAGACAATGCGATTTGAGTGAAAGCTACCAATCATGGTCCAAGAAGACGCTACAAACCCGTCGACACTACTTCATTACGGGTTGTTTCTCTATAATTTTATCATCGAGAATATAGTTTTTTTAGCGCTGGCCTTAACCCTCAACGGTTATGACATTAAACAAAACTGGCAGCGGGTTTTGTTTCTGGGGACAATTTTCGGCATTGCAGGCCTGGTATTTTATCACCTTCCCCAGACGCTCCGGATTATTGTCTCTGGGCCTTTATCTTTATTCTGACTAAACTTTCTTTCAGCCTCACCATTCAAAGGTCGGCCTTAATTACCTTGAGCGTTTTGAGGATCGCCTTAATATCAGAAAGCACGGCAGCCTTTGTTTTGGTCTACGTCATCGGCGTTACACCGGCCGACTACTTCGCTTCGCCCACGATCCGCATTGTTTGCCCTCTGGCATATTTACTCCCTTAGCCCTACTCACCTACGTCAGCTACCGCCGGCGCTGGCGCATCTTCAAGGAGACGGGCCATCTCAACATTCCCGTGGGTACCCTCCTACCTCCGCTCATGCAGATGTTTCTAATATATATCACCTTCAACGAATTCTTCTTTGCCTCGTGCTTTGACCCGGCTCCCCGAAAATTAATGGCGATAATTTTTGCCCTTCTGATAATATCATTGTTCCTGTCCCTTTTCTTAACCTGGCGCATCCTCCGCTTTGCCGAGCGGAAAGCCGTCACCACGGCTCAGGAGAAGCTGGCCGAAGAGATCCGCCAGGAAATCGATGCCCTCAGAGGCCAGCGCCACGACTTCATAACCCACGTCCAGATAATGATGGCCCTCCTCAGCGAGGGCCGGAAGGAAGAACTGGCAATGTATGTGGAGGCTCTTAATAATTTCGCCGAGGCGTACCGGGTTGTGTCAGAGTTTATGATGTTTTACAACAACATCCGTATCCACTCGGGAATCCACTACCTTACTCCGGTGGAGTATTATGAAGAGGCAAAAGAAATTCTATGAAAGCTCTACCAGTTTGTGCTTGATGACCAAAATTAGGGGTCAAGACGCTTCTTAACCTCAACCCCTTTTGCCTATCTTCCAGTTAAGAGCAGATGACAACATAAAATCCCATTCGTTTCAGCACTCTAATCAAATCCAAAGCGGTAATTCGTGGTAACCGGCTCACAGAGCCACCTCAATTTTAGCATAATCGCTATAATCCTCTGGTATTGGTTTTCCTTCTTCTGTTAACACTTCCAAATACAACTCAATCGCTTCTTTGATTCGCTCAATTGCTTGTTCTTTTGTGCTACCCCAAGTGACGCACCCAGGTAGAGCTGGAACCTCCGCCATCCACCGTCCGTCTTCTTCTGGGACTAAATGGATATTAAAAGAATGGCGCACCCAATTTCACCCCCTGGTTGAACACAATATTTAATTTTAGTATATTCAAGTATTTCCGTAATAACAAGAAATTTAATTTTGACATTCTTTATTTTATATTGGGAAGCACCGGAAAAATCAAATAGAACTCAGGCTCATGTATGAGAAAGAATATGAGGATCACGACCTGGTCTTCTGCCAGCCCAACGGGAAGCCAATGCACCCCGATACGCCGACGAGCTGGTTCCCAGCCTTCCTCGAGCGGGTCGGCCTGCCCCGCCTCAACTTCCACTGCCTGCGCCACACCCATGCCAGCCTCCTGCTAAAGGCCGGGGTGAACATCAAGATCATCTCTGAGCGGCTGGGCCACTCGAGCGTCCGGATCACCTACGACTTATACTCCCACCTCATGCCCGGGATGCAGCGCGAGGCAGCGGACCGCCTGGAAGACGTGCTCGCAGAAAATTTGGGCACCAAACCAACAAAAAAGCTCCCGGGTCGATCCCCGGAAGCCCTGATTTCTCTGGAGCTGATGGTGGGATTTGAACCCACGACCTGCGCATTACGAGTGCGCAGTACTGCGTTTTGAACTGTTGGAAGGCGTGATGAAATGCTTGATTTTATTGGGTTTTTATATTTTTCCATTGGATTCCATGATGAATTTTTGGGGATAGTTTTGAACAAACTATCCCCAAATTATCCCCAACTATCCCCGCGTGCGCTTGTCTATATGATCGGCCTCAGCTTCCTGATCTTTCCCCTCTGCTCCGCCTCTTCTCCGGCCCGGACGCTCCTCATCTCCTGCTCTTCCAGCCACTCGTCCAGGCTCTTGCGGCGGAAGAGTAACCTCCCCTGCAGCCTGACGTGGGGGACCTCCCTCGCCTTGGCCAGCTGCAGTAGCTTCCAGTAGCTTATACCCAGATATTCAGCCGCTTCTCTCGCGGTGATCGTCTCCCTTTCCACGGCGTCGCCTTCACCTCCCAACAAAAAAAGCGCGGGCAGCATCAAACGCCCGCGCTCTCATTAGAGGTTTTACGTTTCTTTTGTCCAATACAGGTCAAGCAAATCGCTCGACACCGCTTTTAGACGCAACTTTTCCCCGTCTGGCAGATAGAAAGCAAACTGAGTTAATGCGTCATCGTCGTCGAGTGGTGAAAACCCCCAGCCTTTATTGCTAAACCGAATTCCGAGCCCTCTCCCTGGGTTTATGGTCGTCTTGCGGCCGCTTATATCCATTACAATTAAAAAGTTGCCATTTTCTGTTAAATTCTTTTCGTAAACAATTTTATAACCGTAATAATCTACTGGAACGCCTTGTTTTGTAATTAGTGCAATATGTGTGTTTTTCCAATTTTCCTGCTGAGGCTCAGAGATACCATATACACAAACAACAATCAAAGCTACGGCAAGTAATGTTATAAGCGTGAACCTTTCTCCGAAAATCACGAGATAGTTCCCCTCTCTTCCCCCACCAGCGTCGCTCTCGACACCCCGTTCACCTGCTCAACCCTGTACACCCGGTCCGCCATCTCCGCTAGCCGCGGGTCGTGCGTCACGACTATGAATTGCCGCCCCGTCTCCCTGGAGATGCTCTTCAACAGCTCCCCGAACGCCGCGCTGTACCCTTCGCTCAAGTGCTTGCCCGGCTCGTCGAGGACTATCGGCACTTTCCCGGGGCTGGTGATCACCGCGGCCAGCGTCCTGAGGGCAAGGGAAGCCACGTCTACCACTCCCCCGCCCCGGGCTTCGAGAATCGGGGTCTCCGTCCGCGCTCCGCCGTACTCGGACTCAATGGTGAAATCGGCGTAGGGGCGGCCCCCGCGGTTACCGACCGATGCCTTGAAGCGGATGCCCGGCCCGAACACGGCCTGCAGGGCGTCCGTGACCGCCGCTTCGACCTTCCGGCGTGCGCGCTCCCGGGCGGACTCGGACGCCGCCCGGAACACGTCGCAGACCTTTTCCAGGGTTTCCGCCTCGCGCTCCAGCTCGGCGCTCCTCGCTTCCCTCCGGGCTTTCTCTTCTTCCAGCCGCTCCAGCCGCCCCCTCATACGGGCGCACTCGGAGCGGGCGGCGTCAATTCTCTCCTTAAGCTGTTCCAGCGTTCCTGGCATTACCGGTCATCTCCTCGAAGTTTCAGCGATAAAGCCTCTGAGCTAGGCATTACTGACCATTTTTTCAAATGGAGCCAGCAGTTCCTCAATCCTTGCGATCTTTTCATTAATCTCCCGGTCAAGCCGGGCGATCTCCTCTTCGACATTTTCCGGATCTACGCCAAGCTCCCGGATCTGGGCTTCAAGCTCCTGGAGCCTGCGCTCGGCGGCGGCCTTGCGCTCCTCCGCCTGGATGCGGGCGGTCTTCGCACGCTCGATGCGGACCTTCAGTTCGTTCAACTTCACCTCTGCACCGTTGGCACCGTTAACATTAACACCCGACAATGCTTTCGACGGCATGTTCAACAGCCTCCTTGTCTAATGGACTGAAGCACACGGGGCACTGCCCCAATGAAATCATTAGTTCTTTCATCTCTTTTACGGCTTTATCGAGAGTAGCTTTTGCCCTCTCTGCCGTTTGCCCCTGGACTTGGGCTTCGTTTTTGAGGTTTGCGACCTGATTTATAAAGGGTTTGAGGGTTATAGCTTTGCTGAAAGCATCGATACACTCTTCGAGTAGGGCTACTGATTCAGGGATTCCTCGGCAGACCTCAATCATTGCTTCAGCGTTCCTTAGTTCGGTTTGAGCATTTTTCATTGCGGTGGAAAGGTTGACAAGTATTTTTCTCTGTTCTTTGCTCATTTCTAAGTCCAGTAGCAAGTCGGCGGCTTGTCCGATTTCTTCAGTCGCATTTATTACGGTTTCTGCACCGGCGATGATCTTCGCTGTTTCCTTTACGGCATTTGCCGTGTTTATGAGCTTTGAAAGTTTGTTTGCTTCCTGAGCCGAAGTTTCGAGGAGGGCTCCAGCCTCTCCAATTCCGCTTGTGGCTTCTAAAAGGGAGGTCGCTTCTTGCAGGGCTTGGGACGTTTCTCTCTTCTGCCGGGAAAGGGTTTGGAGCAAATTGTTTCTGTCAAGATCAACCTTGAGTAAATCAAAGAGGGTTTCGGCTGTGTTAACCATTTCGGTTGCGGCGATTACTTTTTCCATATCCTGTATCTCTTGCTTGAGTCTGCTGATTTCAAAGAGTGCTTGCTCCAAAAACTCTTTTCTGCGGGATTTCGATTCTACTTCGGACAGCAGGGCGCTCGCTTCCCCGACCGCCCTTTCGAGGGCGGGAAGATTGTCAAATTTGCCAATCTCTTCTTCGAGTTCCGCTATCCTCTCATCGTTCTCCCGCTTTTCCCGGCGTACCCTAGAGATGTCGGCCAGCGTGTTCTTCAACGCCTCGTCAAATACATCCGCCCGGGCCATCATCCCTATGAGGGAGGCCCGCATCGGCCCTGATGCTCCGAGCAAGAAGGGAGCCTCAAGCTGCCCGGCGATGTTGGGGACCACGGATTCCCCGCCCACATCGATTTCAGATATGCCGGTGGCTTCCCGGACCTCTGTTGGGACCTCCACCCCGAAGCCTCTAAATAATGCAGGTTCCTGGCCGGGGAGCGACACAAGGTAAACATTGTCATCTCCCATTCTCGCCCTGCCTACCTGAGTGCCGTCGTCATACTCGACAGCCACGCGGCAATTGCTCTCCCCGGCCCTGACAAATCCTGCCCCCCTCGGCTGGTTGAGAAAGAGCCACCTTAAAGCACGGATCACGGCGGACTTGCCCTGGTCGGACTCTCCTACCAGTACGGTTAAACCGGAGGCGGGTTCGATTTCGGTAAAGGCGTGGGATTGGAAATTTTCTATGGTTATTTTAGTAATCATTTTTTTTCACCTTCGTAAAAAAGGTAAATTTTAGGAAATGCCTGCAACAAATTGTCACAAGCACTTTTTTATCGCAAAGTTATTTCCTGGAACCTCTTCCACACTTCCCCCTGGACTTCTGAAGACACCTGAAAGCGATTTAGCACCTCATTCAACACCTCTTCCGGCTCCAGCGCGGCGAAGCGGTCACCGCGGAACTCGTCCAGGCTGGCGAGAAAAGCCTGTCTCCGCTCGTCCCGCAACCGCTCCACATCGAGGTGGGAGCGGTCGAGCGCCTCAGAGCCGGGTTTGGCGCAAGCGAGTGGGATTATTCGGTGGCTTATTCCGCTCTGTGAACATTCAATGAGCATAACGGCAGGCATCCGGTCGATCTCTTCCTGAATCGCCGAAAGCCTCACCAGAGCGCCGGGGTTGACTACCCTCTTTTCTCCATCAGATATTTCAAAAGGCAAGTGGTAGTGGCCGGTGAGCGTGTAGTCAGCCTCGGTGCTCCGCAAAATCTCTTCCGCCGCCGTAGCCGCGGGAAGAAACGGGGCGTTTGAAATGATCCTCTGGGGGAGGACCATCCCGTGGGCGACGTGGATGGCGCAATCGCACCCCGACGGCTTCCGCACGGCGTAATCGAGAGCGATATCCTGATGATCGATCTCGGCGTGGAACCCCTGCCCCGTCACCTGGACTTTTATCTCGCCGTCCCCGAAACAGCGGGGTTCGGGCGTCAAGTAGCCCAGGAACCCTATCCGCTTGAGCAGGCCGAGCACTGTCCTTTCCAGCGTGTTGGGGTTGTGTCCGTACATATCGTGGTTGCCGGGGGCGACGAGAATCGGGGCGCGTAAGTCCTTGAGTGCTTCGAGGAACAGTCCGACTTGCCCCAGCCCCGGCTCTGGAAGGTCGAAGAGATCGCCGCCGTGCAGGACGGCATCAACGTTATAGTTGTTTGCTATGGAAACGGTTTCTCTGATTTTTGATAAGACTGATGATGCAAAATCATCGGTCCTGGAAACGGGGGCAGTGCCTCGGAGATGAGTGTCGGTCACGTATAAGAAACGGATCATTGTTTTTTCTCCTCTCTAAAATTTGATTATTATAATGTCTTTTTATGGTTAGTCGCAAATTACAAAACCTTTTCCATTGCACTCAGGGCATGTAGTCCATCCTTCTCCATGACACTCCGGGCAATCTTCTTTGATCTCTCCTCCACACGTATCGCAGTCCCAGCCGCATTCCCCACCGCATATATCGCAAATTTCGATCCTCGATTTTCGCCACGGTTGCTGTTCCAAAGGTACTTTGGATTCTGGGTGAACATTATGGAGCCATAAATAAATCCAACAGTCTTCTACCTTACCGTTTTCCAACACTACAGAAATCTTTTCTCTCTGATAAAGATGGCCATTGCCCTCAAGGTAATCAATTTTTTCCATGCACTCTTCAGGGACTTCATAAACCTCCCCTAACACGCTTTCGCCGTTCTCTTTAATCGCTCCAGGATAATAAGGAGTAACATCATAAAGGGCAAACCCATCTACCCTGCCCTTTCCCAAAAACTTGACCCCTTCTCTTTTCATGTAATAATGGTTGTTATGGCCTTTCATCAAAGTGCCATAAACGAAAACTTTTTCCAACATCCCTCACACCATCCTTTTTCAATCTTTTAACAGTGGCTGTGGGGTCAGGATTCGAACCCGGGCTTAAGGTGGGGGAATCAAACCCCCATTTGCAGTTGGTCGCACTGTTTGTTCTTTTTCTTCATGCTCCTTGACATCTCCCTCAATTAAGACCACATCCCCCTCGGTCGTGATAATGGGGTCTCCATCCCAGCCATTAGCTGGAAGGAAAGCCGCAAGGTATGCGAATCTGGCTGCTGCCGCGGTATAACACACGGGGAGCCTTAGTATTAGCCTTCTCCGTATTACCCTCGCTTCACAATCAGGGAACTGGCGGATCAGCTCCAGCTTCTCCGACAGCTTCAGCAAATCTGATTCGGCTTTGGCTATCTCTTCCGGTAGCTCCAATAGTCTCTGCGCCAACCAGCTCCGGTTGACTACCGGCTCGGTGTAGGCTTCATGCTTCGCGCAGGTCTCCATGCTCATACCTTCTTGGTTTTATCTTCATCTGTAAACAATTCCAGTCTTATCCGGTACTTTTGCCCTTTCCTGTCTTTTACTTCTTTGATTTCATATCCTTTGCAGAACCAATTTTTTTCGCATTTTGCTGCCTCATAGTTTTCGGCAGCAACGTAACAATCGCAATGAATTTCACCATATAGACCTTGGATAATCCTGAATAATTTCATGTTCATCCCTCCTTGGTTTTATTCCCCGGCCCCCACCTGCCGGGGATGTCCCACTTGCACCACACCTGTCTTATTTCCTGCCGTAGAACTTGCTACAGCAGGGGCTTTATATTTGCAGAGCAGGCAGGATTCGAACCTGCAACCCTTTCCTTACAGGGGAACCGTTCTACCATTGAACTACGGTGGCTAAATTAATGGTTATGGTGGAAGGACTTGAAATTCACCCACAGATCCAAAGTCTGCTGCGCTACCAGATTACACTACACCCTAATTGCGGTGGGCAGGGCTTCACCCCGCCTGGCCAGGACTAATCCGCCTCACGTTCATATAATTGAAAACAATCATCGCAACAGGTATCCTCGTCATCACGAAGCAGTGCCCCACAGTAAATGCAGTACCTCATCACATCTTCCCTCTCTCTTATGGCACGGTCGGAATACATGCTCACGCCGCCGTGACCGCAACCGCAAACCATCCGGCGTCCAGCTCGCGGTATTTAACCTTCAGCGTCCTACCGGTGCCGGCCGCCGCCCTTAATCTCTCTCCGTTGCCGTTTTTAGCGAATACAGCGATCCTCTGTTGGCTCCCTACGACCTCACACCACGCGCGGGTGTTACCCCGCTCGTTAATATTTGCTTCAAGCACTTTGACTTGGGCTTCGGGCAGATCGTCTTCGCTACTCTGCCCTCCGGTTGCCCTTCTGTTATTCCGGGTCGAACGGGCCTGGGACGTCCGGCGCGAAGCATTCGTGTTGCTCTCTGCCGCCGGAGCGGGCGTCTCTGATGTGGTCTGGGCCTGAGTAATTTGCTGCGGCGTCAAGGTGCTATCGAGGATATTCATAACTAATTGCTCCACGTCGTTCCTACCTGAATGGATCGAAGCCGCCAGAAGGTTGAGCAGAGCATTCGCCGCCCCGAGTTCGCCTTGGACCCTCCCCGCCGTTGCTTCCAGTTGCACAAGCTCTCTGCGCGCCAGCTTGATCTGCTCTTCGAGGTTCTGATACGCCTCATTACCCCGGAGTCTGCGTGTTATCTCCGCCCTGCGGGACTCCTCGTTAGGGTAGCGCTGCCGGTCGGACGCCACAGCGCCAGCGGTTTCGTCCTCAATCTCCCGCTTCTGCTGAATCAAATCATAAATGCGGTCCTTCTTTTCCGCTTGAGCGGAGATCAGCCGCTCAATTTCACCCGGAAGCTCAATTGCTCGTCTGATCAAGGTTTCCATTAGATCCGCCCTCCTCTGATTGAATCTAATTAAATTATATCATTTATTGCATTGGTGTCAATTATATATTTTATATTTTTTAATGTTTTTTATGAAAACGCTATATCCCCAAACAACCGCTCTTGCTTCATCCTCGTCCTCCGCGCCGCCACCGCCGCAGGGTTAAGCCATAGCGATTCCGTCCGCCGCGGCCTACTCATCCCCTTCCATTTCTCCGTCCCGCCGACTTTTGAGATGAAGCAGGGAACGTCTTTGTCGTGCCGCTCCCATCCGGCGTACCACTCGTCATATTCCGGGCACCGGTAGCCGGAGATTGCGGCCATGCCGGGGAAAGCGTTGAGCAGGTCGGCAAGCTCCTTGTGGTGCTCCGGGGGAAGCTCGCAGGCGTAAACCTTTGTATCCACGCGGGCGCCGTGAAAATATGGAGGGTCGGCATAAACCAGAACATCTTGGTTGGCATACCTCCGGATAATTTCCGCGAAGTCCAGACACTCTATCTGTACCCGGCGAAAGAGCTCCCCAAAATGCTCCATCCGATCCTGGGAGTGGATCCATCGGTTCACGCACTTTCCGTCCAAGTCGTATGCCCATCGCCCGGGTGTGGCTAACGGATGCCCAGAGAACGTCTGCTGCGTGAGCGTGAAGAACCACCAGGCCCTCCCCACCGGGTCCTCCGGCGCAGGCATTTCAACGCAGCCCTCATACTCCTTCCGGGAAAACGGCGTCCACCGGAGCATCTCCCGGAGCTTTTCTCTTGATTCCGGGTCACGCAGGACACGGAAGAAGTTGACGATCTCTTCGTTCTTGTCATTGTAGACATAATGCATGTTGACCCCGGCCGCCTCGTTCCGGCGCATTACCTCCAGGAGCACGTTCGCCGCGCCGCCGAAGAGGTCCACAAAAACCCCGTAGCTACCCGGCGGTGGGAGCAGGTCGGCGATCCAGGAGGCGATGCGCGCCTTGCCGCCGGGGTACTGAAAGACTGAAACAACTGCCGGTTTAGGCATGAAAGACACCTCCCGAAAAAAAAAGAAACAGCCCGGCGCTTTAACCGGGTCTACACTAATAACATTTTTTTGTTCAGATTATTCAGAAATTCAACAGCCGGAGACTGCCCGGAAATTTTCCAGCTCATATTTTTAGCAATACCAAGGCTTTCAGGGTTGGGTAAAATTCCCTTTTGCGTATATGGCAATCTATAAGCTTTTCTGAGCATGGTTTAAAAGCCAAAATCACCGCGGGAAATGCTTTAAAACCAACAGCAACACGGCTTTGCGTTCGCGCCGGAGAATTTCCAGTTAGGTTTAAAATTTCTTAAAGGTATAATCATATTACCCAGGTCGATTTTTGCATTTTTGCGTTCCTGAAACCCTTGTGGCGCAAGGCTTTCAGGACTGGTAAAAATTCCCCTTCGCGGATCTTCAGCTCGCTTTCACAACTCCTTTTCGTCTTTCCCTGTCCCGCTCCCTCCGGGCATATTTCTTATGCTCTTCGGAGCAGTACCGCTCGAAATTGTTTTCAGGCACGAAGGGCCTGCCGCAGTAGGCGCATCGCTTCTCCCGTTTCTCTTTGGCTTCTTTTAGAGCCTGCTTCGCCTCACGGGTGGCTTGCTTAACCTGCTCCTCTTTTCCCCCGGCCTCAGCTTCGAGTTCGCTTGCCATCATTTTTCCAGCTCTGGGCAGCCCATAATCCCGCCAGTATACTTCCTCCAGGGCGGGGTGATCCGGCAGGACAGCCTGCTCGAACCAGGCGCACCGGTGGTCACCGGTTGTGAAAAAGACGCACACTCCGTCCTGCGACCGGTGGCAGTAGTGCTTCATTTTGTTGGCACTTCCCTGGTAATTGGCGCAATCCTCGACAACTGTGGCCCGAACCTTCGCCAGAACAGGATCGGGCAGACCACCTGCACGTCGCCCTTTATGGCTTTCCTTTTCAGCAGCCGTAGCAATCTTCTCCCCTTCTTTATCGCCGGGTAGTGTTGCCCACGTCCCGCACTGCTCACACCAATAGACAGCAACCGGGCGCGGCTCGTTGCTTAGGAGCCTTGTGCATTTCCTGCAATAAACCGCTTTTTTCGGCGTTTCGCTGGAAATATAACCTTCCCGGTCCACAGAAACAATACTGCCGCAAGTAAAGCACCTTTCCATGGTGGGTGGGTAAACGCCCCTGATGTGCCGACCGCAGTCTGGGCAAAAAAGGTCCAGCGGCTCCAAGGGCGTCAGCCTGCTTGCCTGTCTCGCCTCAAATTCGTCGCACTTTTGTTCCGAACGTTCCTCTCTGCTCGCATCGCCGCTTTTCCAAGGGAAGAGCTTCATGTACTTCTTCCCCGCAGTTTTGACATTTCGCTCGAACCTGTCGAGATCCGGGTCTTTCGAGAGGCCGTTCAGCACGCGGGTGTAGTAGTCCCTGGCGGACACTCCACATTCTGAGCACCTGGCCGCGTTCACCCTGCCGTCCCAGGCGAAAATGGTCTCCTTTCCGCAGTAGGGGCACCAGGCCGTGTTCTTTTTGGGCTTGTAGCCGTCTGGGGGGTTAGTTATTGTCTGCAATTCCTTGGCTCCTTTCTTGGCGAATTGTTCTACAAAAAAAAGAAAGACCCCGTAAAACCGGGGTATCGTTCAGAGATGGGAATGAAATAGTTACAGTCCCAATAATATCTTTACCCTATCTTCAACCTCCGAGATGGTGTCCTGAGAAACCTCGCCCAACCGCGCCAGTAATCTTTCCGTCGAGATAGAACGGATATCTTCACATTTAATGAAACTTGTCTCTTTTACTCCACCCTCCGGCGGATTTATCCTTACATGCAGGGGGATTTTTTTATCCCTTGTTGTAATAGGCAAAACCACAACGAGTTCTGCAGGCCCAGAATTGAAGAGATCAACCGAAATCACCAAAGCAGGACGCTTGCCCGATTGCTCATGCCCACGGGTGGGATTAAGGTCAACAAGCCATATCTCCCCGCGTGCTGGTTTTGCAGTCATTCATCATCACCTAAATTATCGCCTAAAGTCGCCTCCCACTCTTTGCGCTCTGCGGTCTCTTCCCGCCACTTGTCCTGATCGCTCCTCAGTGCGGCGTATGCTTCGTTGGCCTTTTCCAGCAGCCATTGTCTTCGGTATGCCTCAACGGCCCGGTCGAGCACAGCTTGCATGGTTTCGCCCGCATAATCGGCTATCTCTTTTAAAATATTCCATGACCGTAGGCTGATCCTCACGCTTGACGGCATTATAATGCTCTCCTTTCTTATTAATTTAATTAATTTACGTCTTTAGTTTACAAAAATGTACTCTTATTAGTCAACATTTATGTATACAAAAGCAGTCCTCTTCTTTTCGCCCGCTCACAGAATTTCGGATCAGCCCTATAAATCAAACTCACCGACCATCCCCTGGCATCTTTTTCCGCGTGCTTCAACCCTTTAATTCGCATGAATTTCTTGAATTGGAGTGCGTGACGGAACTCGTGTGCCAGCGTTGTGACGGAGAACTTCGGGAAAAATATAGCGTGGAGGACGGCGTTGTAACAACCCGCGCCGCACTTTATGGGGTCGGTGATAAAAAGGTGCGGCATCGGGATGTGGTACAGCGCACTCATTTCTTTCAGCCACGTGAGACATGCCTTATACGCCCTCAAAAATTCCTCTTGCTCCCCTCTCCCGGGGTTGCCCCGCCAGGGCTTCGCCTTGATCAGCTCTCGCGTAAGCTCTATGGCATGGGGTTTAATCCGCGTGAACCGGTCTTTGTAGCTGGGCTGATTCTCAAGATGATCACACAAAGAAATCTCTCCTTTCTCCTTTATCATCCCACAAAACCACAATTCGGGCAGAGAAATCCCACCAGATTTCCCTCCCGGTCGTAGCCCCCCCACCGCGATGACGCCGCCGCAATCGTCTATCTCCGCCCACCTCTTGGCCGAGCGAAGACATCTCTCGCAGTACCCTTCCTCAATGAACTCCACGGCTTCCTGGCCCTGTAAGTATTCTGTCCCGGCTAAATACGCTTGGGTGTGGTCAAGAACGATCCTTTTTTCGCTATCCTTGAGAACGGGAGAATAAGTAGCCTGGGTTGAATTGGCCGCTACAAACCTGTATACCCTTCCATCAAGGTTGATCATAAGAGGCCACTTTATACCGTTCACCGCGATCCCTTCTTTCTGTTAAATTAACATAGGCGCCCTTTTCATTCCCGCCGGGCCTTTCCGCTCCTCGATAAAACCCAACAGGTTTTCCCATTCCTCTTCGGTCAAATCGGGGCGGATCTTGACCCTTTCGAGACCGAGACGCTTTTGGACATACCCCCCGGTTGTATCAGTGGCGTCCTTCTTCTTGGGGGTGTACGTCGCTCCATCCTCCACGACAACTTTCGCCGTGATCTTCCCATTCTCCACCACGTAGAGCGTGCCGGGCTTAGCCGGGAACCAGTTTGTGCGGTCTCCAAGAGGGACCGTTGCGACGTATACGGCGTTCTTGGTCGCCTTGTAATGCAGGCCACCTACGTGATTGGTAAAGAAATAGAACTCTTCACCGTTGGAGAGAATAAAATTCAACTTTCCCGCGCTGGCGTACTTCTTTGCGGCGGAAGCGATCATTGCGGCATGGCTCTTTCCAGTATTGAGATAATCAACAAGGACCGAGAAAAACTGCTCAGAGTCAGTCGTCCCGATGGGGGCGTAATTAATGGAAAACCTGGACGCTTCCTCAACCCCCCGCAAAAACCCGTTGTGGGCGAAAGCCCAGTCCTTGCCGCCAACGTTCGCCACGAACGGGTGAGCATTCACCACTGAGTCGAGGGGCTTCGCCGTCCCGTAGCGGACATGAGCGATGAGCGTCCTGGCCTCGAGGGAAGCGATTAAGGCCGCCGCCCTGCTCGTGTTGGCCGGGTGGGGGTCACGGATTACAAGGGGGCCGTGGGCTGTATCCGTCCACAAGGCCGCGCCCCAGGCATGGGGGTTGTGCTTTCCCCTCGACCTGAATTCCATGAACTTGTCCGAGAAATCGGTGTTGACGCCGTTGCAAGAGAAACCGAACAATTGGCACATTTTCGCTCACCTTAATTTATTTTATTAAATTATGAATATAATTATTGATATAAATTATATCATTAATATTATAAATGTCAATACAATTTGGTTTAAAAATTTTAATTTTTTTAAAATGCGTTTCGTTTGATTATTACTGTATTATTGATATAATAAATATTAAATAAATAATTGAAAGGAGGTATTTCAGTTATTATGTCCGAAGACTACAAAACCAGCACTTTCCGGACAACTTCGCTTCAAGCAGCGGCTTTTGAGACTGTAGCCGCTTTTCGCGGAGAAAGTTTCAATTCCGCTCTTATCTCCGCTATGCGGTTGCTGGTTCTGGAAACGTTTGCTGAAGAGATAAAAACGGGAGAAGACTTGCTCTTAAGAAAATTGCCAGAACCTCTGCACTTGTCAAACGTATGCAGGGCGTTCGGGATCAGTTTTAACGAGAAATAACAAAAAAAGGCGCAGGTCATAACTGGAACCTACGCCTTTTTTGTTCGGCGGGCGGGGTCGGCCAACTCCCCGCAAGCGGTCTCCCCGCACCCCTGCGCAAGCTCCCCGGGGCCGTTGCCATTTGAGCCACCGCCGATATTTTATTCAGCTATTCTTTGCACTTTCTTTTTGAAAAAGCTCTATAAATTTATTTATGTGCCCCTGCTGGGCTAGGTCAATCGGCCCATCCCGGGAGGTTCAAGGGATTACTTGCCCTCAACGTACACCCAGTATGGCGTCCTCCCCAAAGTACTGAGCTTTTTTGTACAGACTCCGTTCGCCATTACCGCTTTCACATTGTTCCACGGAACCGCGCCCGGGCGGGCCTGGGCGAAAAGGTTCAGCTCGGCGGGTGTCATCTCCCTCTCATGAACAAGGTACCGCCCGTCCACTTTGAAAGTGCCGTTGTAGCTTAAATGAGAATACCCCCCATCATACCAGTACCTCACCGTGCCCGTGTCGATCCCGACCACGTCGTCGGTCACCACGGCCTCCAGGGAAACGTAAAAGGGTTCGTAGTTGTACCATCCGGTTACCCAGCTATCGTCCGCCCAGCACGGGGTGACAACACCCGGCACCAGGGTCTGCCCCGGGTGGCCGAGCCTGAGCAGGCCATCCTCCCCATACCGTCGCTTGTAATCGATGTTACTTCGCCTCTTAAGTTCATAGGGCGGAATAAAACATCCTTCATAGGAGCTATTCGTCATGTTGTGCTGCCCCCGCAGGACGATCACCCCATAGCCCTTTGAGGGTACAACAGTCCCAGCCACAGGGGTGAAGCTTCCGTAAGGACGACGCGGTTCCCAGTAGTTGTCGAAATACCCCATCCAGAACTGGCCCGCGCCACAAGGTGTGACGTACATGGGGTAATCGCCAGGGTTGTAGACCACCACGTTGTACTCGCTCTCCACGCCGGTTAGGTAACCCTTGGTCGAGCGCGCCACCTGTAACACCCTGTTGTAGCTGCCGAAAACGCTGTAGTTTCCCCGCGCTCCGATCACCCAAACACTCATGGGTGCTGGGGAGTTGAAATGTTTGGAAATTTTCAAGCTATACTCTCCGTTGAGGCTCCGTGGCAAAGCGGAGGGGGTAAAAGTCAGGTCATAAAAGAGGTCGTTGTTCATGCTTACACGACACTCGTTCGGTAAGGAACCGGACATCAATGCCCAACTACCTTCAAAGGGTCCTCTCTCTTCCAAGTAATTAAAGACTCTACGAGAATATAGAAATACTTCGTAATTTACATATTGCGAAGGGTTCCCATACCAGTCTCTTTCTCCTCGCCACGCCACCACCAACTCTCTTTGGCTGTTGTTCGTAAAGAAAGCGTCCACGAGGTTTTCATCCTTAACCCTACCTCCCCAAAAAGGCAGAGACTCAGCCGAATTCGGATCTCGGGGGAAACCGTGCAAATGAATTCTTCCCGGCCATTTCTGGTTTTTAAAAGTTTCCCAATCACTTATCTTAACTTGTCCGAAAGTTTCAGCGTAATTTCTATCATACAGATATCTGCTATAATACCCTGCTGCTTCCACAAGGAGTACCGGGCCAGCCAACCCGGGTTCGTAGGGAACCAGTCTACCCGGGACGATCTGGGGCGAAACGTCTGGGTGCGATAACCCCATCTTGTAGCCGGTAAGAAACCCGTAATTCACATCACAGTAGCTGTTCTCCCACCTGTAGGCGGGCGTTACCTCGAAGGACAGTGTTCCAACAGAGCTCCCCGTGGCGTCAGGGATGAACTTCGGTATCTTTTTGAAGCAGGGCCGCAATCGCCAGAGTCCCTTAAAAGCATAGTAACCGCACCCGTCATAATAGTAGTTAGTAAACATGAGCGGCTGGTAATCCGCTATTCCCCACCAGGCAGGCCAGTTTAAATACCCGCCTGGTCCCACCGGGGACGGCGCTTCCGGATCGAGATTCTCTTTGACTTCGGTCGAAACCAGCTGGTAAATCGTATTGTCCAACCGGCATTCCGAGTTGTCAAGGACCCGTCGATAATATTTGGTTTCCCCCACACCAATGTACCCTTCGCCACCCTTACCATAAACAGATGTGCTGAAGACAACCGGCCAGCTGTTCCTGTTCTCCAGCGGGTAAAAAATCCATTTCCAGTAATCCGGCCACCAGGCTGGGTTATCTCCATAGGGAGGCGCAACTCTCATTACATTGCCGTATTCTATAAGGCCGGGACTCTCCCGGATCGCCGCGAGACCCATCTCTTCTGTGCCCTTCCACAGAGGTCTGATCACCCGCGGGGAGAAAAGCGTCTTCGTGACGCTAGGGTCCTTCTTCCTTTCGGTTCCTATCAGCTTTTGCGTCTGCTTCTCACCGACCTTTACGTTGGGGATGTAGGCTTCATCCATTTCCTCCCCACTGCTCGGGTCACAGACAATAAACACCTGGCCGAACCCCTCCACGTTCGCATAGTAGCCAAATACCCGGGTCGTAATGGGGTTTCCGTCCGCGCCCACGCCTGTAACCAAGTCGACCCATTGCTTCTGAGGTCCGGCTGTAGCCTGGCCGACAGCAAACGGTAAGACTGAAACTGTCAAGCAAATTGCCAGGACAAGCGCCAGGGTAAATTTAAATTTTAGAAATCTGAACAAACCAGATCACTCCCTTCAAAAAATTAATAAGCGCGGGCGGCTACTCGACCAGCCGCACCGCAGGATCTTTAGATATCTTATCTCGATGAAATTTTACTTTTTTCCAGCCGTACACAGGCTCGGTGATTGTCTCATACTTTGAGACCTCTCTTACCGGGTGGTAGTAGGCAGGGTGGTCGCCGGGTTCTTTTATCTGGTAGGGCTGGTGTCCCACGGAGCAGGACGCCTTGTTGTCTTCGTACTTCGCTTCGTCGTAATCCTTCCCGTCATCTCCCCTATACTTCTCGGGCACCCATGTACTCCCGGACAGCCTGTAATCTACCGTAGCTAACACGGTTCCGCTCTTTGAATCGGCGTCAGGAATGTACGCTGAGGCCGTGAAATCACTTCCTGCAGCCACCCACATAGTCTTCTGATCAACCAGGCTTATGCCGCCTCCCTCCGGCTGGAAATAGAACCTGATCGTGACCGTCCCACCCACCTTGAACGTGTTGGAAAAAGTGGCTTCCGTCCGGCCGGTATTCGGGTCACAAGTGACGTTTTTCGCCACCAGGTTGTCGGGTTCACCGCCTCCGCCCGGCGGCTGCCAGCCTGATTGCTGCCCGCTCAGCAAAAAGTTATCGATATAGGCCATACTCCCGCCTATAATAGCGTCCACGGTGTTGCCTGGCGGAATAAAGGAATTTGCTGCCTCCATCCTCCCGCTCCCCACAAGTCCCGAAATAGTGTTTACGTTGTGCCCGTAGGCCACAACGGTGTTCAGCGGCTCCGGAACGCCTCTCCCCGACGAGAACTCCAGGTTGGCTGTGGCGAGGAGCTTGTGCTGCCCCGAGGGGACAGGGGTCTCAAACGTCCAGGTGACGGTGTTGAAGAGAGCGCTGCTTTGCTCCACGCCCTGCCCCAGGCTCCAGGTGGTCGTCGGCTGCTGGACGCCTCCGCCGGTGTTCCCTATCGGAATCGGCCCGATGTCGGTCGTGGTGTTCGCCGCCAGGGTGTAAGAGCCGTTCTGCACCAGATACGCCCTCAGCTTCACGTTCTTAGCGATGAACGGCGTCGTGTTGTAGACCGTGAATTTCCAGGTCTGCTTGCCGTCCACCGGGTTGCCGACGGGCGTGAGTTGCGTCGCCGTGAGGCCGTAGATGTAGCTGTAACAGATCACCGCTCTAGTAGTCGTGGCGCTGTGTCCGGGGGCGTTGACGACTACGTGCCCGAAGTTGGCGGCGCAAGCGCTCGTCAGGCCGACCGGGCTCTTGCTGCCTATGGAGTACCAGTGGTAAGGGATCTTATCGGTCACGTACCCGCCTGCCCTGTCGCTCCAGTATTTGCGGACGTAGTACGCCCCGGCGTGGAACCCTCCTTCGGGTCCGTTCGCGAAACAAGCGGGGTTGTCGTTCCCGGCATTGATGGTGTTGTAAGGCCGTAGTCCGTTGCTGTCGTTCGGTATCCCAGTCAGCGGCACGTCATTGATCATCTCACCCGATCCGGTGAACGGGCTGACGGCCCCGGCCTGGGAGCCCTGCGTCTGCCAATAGGCCGGGCTGATGATCCAGTACCCGTCCACATTAGGCACACCCAGGGAGTCCAGGATCGCCGCGGCACTCCACGCCGCCCCGTCATTGTCTCCGACGGCGGTGTAGCCGTGCGTCAGGTCCTGGGGGCTCCGGTCGAACACGGAGCAGTACCCCGAAAAGAGCAGCCGGGAGCCGGGAGTATTCCAGTTCGCGCCAACTTGGGACTCGTTCACGTAGAAATCGACCCAGTGCTGCCGCGTGTAGATGCGTCCGGCGTAGCAGGATGGAGGTTGGTGGGCGTTGGGGTCTTCCCACCAATTTTGAACACTATTTGCCCAAGCTGGAATAACACCGCCTAAAATTAAAGCAACACCGAAGAAAACAAACAGCAAAAATCGGTGAAAACGCCGCAAGTAAACCATCTCCTTTTTTTTTTAGAATTCTATAGTGTATTTGTTACTTTAAAAGTTGACCAGATGATCAGCGAAAAGTTGACCACCAGGATCAAATTTCCTGTTATGCTGAAGGAGAACAATCCTTTGGCAACAGGAGGAAAGAGGGATGATCGATGTGG
>CADDZD010000010.1 GCA_902812385.1 Clostridia bacterium
AGGAAGACACTCCCATTGAAATAGTCTCTCAGGTTGCCATGAACCGGAACAGGCTCAAGCTCTACGACTGGATCATTGTTACAAGAAATCAGATGTTCAAAGGAGTTGTATCGGTTCAGACTTTACTGGATACCATGACCAAAATCCGGTTGGAGATGGCCAGGGGCGCCAACCCGCTGACCGGATTGCCGGGAAATATAGCCATCGAGCAGGAACTGTCCAGGCGGGCCAGGGAAGATGAGGACTGCGCGGTGATCTACCTGGACCTGGACTATTTCAAGTCTTATAACGACAGGTACGGCTTTGAAAACGGTGACCGGGTGATTTTGTTTACCGCTGCTCTCTTGAGCAGCGTCGTAAAAAAGTTCGGCGCCGGAAACGATTTCATCGGCCACATCGGGGGCGATGACTTTACCATCATAACCGTTCCGGAAAAGGCCAGGATTTTGTGCGCAAAAATTGCCCGGTATTTTGACCGGTTGGTCCGCCGCTTTTACGACCCGGAGGACCGCGCGGCGGGGGGAATCCGCGGCTGCGACCGGAGCGGCAGGGAGACTTTTTTCCCTTTCATTTCTATATCCATGGCCATTGTTGAATGCACGGGCCGCGATTGCCTGTACGACTCGAAAAAAATTGCGGAAAAGGCGGCTCAGCTCAAACGCTACGCCAAATCCCTGCCGGGTAGCGTTTACGTAAAAGACCGCAGGTCCAGGGTTGATTATGAAAAACTGCCGCCCGCAGCCCTGCAAGGAAAGCAAGCAAGGGAGTGTAAGAGAATAGCAGCCGCAAGCCTACAGGAAACCATGAATTTGCCATAGCATATTGGCATTCAGGTGGTAGATCTCACTGAAAGGTACGGTCGTACTACCGTTCTTGCGCTGGAATCTCGGTTTCGCTCACACTACGTCTCACTGGATCGCCCTCGGCATCAAATGGATCGTTGAATGGGGGTTGCTCTAACATGAGCGTCTCCGGCGGTACCCCTAACTTGGACCGCGTTCTTAGCGAATTCAGTGAAGAAGAATATGAGGGATTCAAGCAGTTCATGCGCTGGATACCCGATAACCATGACAGGCTTTGGGCCCAACCTAAACTGGCCCGCCAACGCTTGGTAGAGGTCTTTAAGTATCTCGTGCCCACCAGAGGCGAAGAAGACCTGGACGGATTTTCGAAGCTCTAAGCAAAGACGCACCTGGGATGCCTCTTTTAAAGCTGTTCAACAAAAAATCAAGGAAAAAGGGTTAATGTTCAAACCTGCGCTAGGATAGGATGGTCGGGTAGAAGCCCGAAGTACCAAGTCTGCGGCCATTTTCTATCTGCTTTTACCATGAAAAGGGATTTGCAACCTTTTGCAGGTATTCTTGCCTTTGGAAAGGATGTCGGGTTGCAGGAAACCCGTCAGGAACACGACAACCGCTGCGAGAAAGAAGGCGGCCACCAGGAGCAAAAGCAACAGGGCGCGGGAGAAGAACCAGTAGGTCGCTAATTGTGGGCTTGGCAGACTACGCGGAATGCGGGCCGCCCGCTGCCGGGCGCGGATGAAGGCGCTGACCGAGCGGTCGTAGGTGTGCTCGGCTTCCGGCGGCAAGAAGCAGCCACTGAGCTCGCAGCGGCCACGGTGGTAGGCCATGCACTCGCAGCACAATCTTTTTTGCAATGCTTATAGGTGTCCGAGCGCTATGGCTCTGTTCCAGAAGCCTCCGGCTCTTCCACCCATACGGATTATTTCATACATCCATGGGATGTAACAGGGTCAATTTCTCCACCCTGGCAAATGCTGAATCGTTGCTGGCAAGATGCCAGCAGTTCTGCTCCTGGCAGGCAGCCAGAAGGATAGAATCGTTGGTCATCAACCCGTATTTTTGTTGCCAGATCACCGCCTGGAAGCATAAATCCTGGGTAAGGGGTACAATGTTAATGTTCATTTCCGGAATTTTTTGTACTTGTTCAGCATAGGTTGTCAGTTCAGTAACTATTTCCGGCTTGCTTTTTAACTCCTTTGCAATATTTCCCGGTGCAACCAGCCCTTTAGCAACTGCTTCCAGCATCATTAAGCGGTGCATGACCTCCAACAGGATTGTGGTAGTAGTAAAGCCTAGTATTTCTTCCCGCTCGCACCGCTCTAATAAGAAGCTGGATTCTTCCGAGATCCCGCTAAAGTGGTAAATAAAGATGTTGGCATCAATAAAAACCTTGCTGCCTGCTTTTAATTCCTCAAACCTCAAAAAAGGCCTCCTCCTCCAGCACCTTTTTTACCAGATCAGCACTGGCGGGGATACAGCCCTTAGTGCTTTTGACAACAGGTGATAAGCAGCCCTTAGTTTTGATCCTGTTCTCGGACAGGTATTGTTCCAGAGCTTCTTCAATTATTTCATTGAGATGTTTTTGCTCCTGGCTCGCTAAAAGTTTGGCCCTGTAAAGCAGCCGGGGGTTAATGGCAGTACCCAGTTTTTGACGCATCCGATCACCCCACTTAAATTATAAATTCATCTGCCAAATGACGCCAAGATTATATCTAGATGATCTCAGGTTCCGCCTTGTTCCTTTCCCGTTGTTGCCGGAGTCTTTCCGGTTCCCGGTTGCGGTTTCAGTCTCCACCTTTCGGCGGTATCCGGCGATGTCCGCCACAACCCTCCCCTTTCCGTCCAGCAAAACAAGGTGTCTGCAGCCGGGCATCTTCCTTGTGGAGGCGCACCAGGAACCCTCCACCTCCTGATTTTACAAAAAACCCGGCAGAATGCCCCCAAGCCGGGGGATGCCACATTGCTTTCGGTTTTGATTTTTGGTAGTTTAATTAAAAGAACTGTTGGCAATACTCTTCCCTGCCAGCAGCTCAAATCTTGTTAGATTAGTGGAGGAAAGGGCAATGGACCAAAATTTGCAACAACTCAACCCAGAAGACTCCGAGATCAAGCAACCGCAGGTATACCAGATCCTGCGACAGGCAATTCTCAGCGAGCAGCTGAAGCCGGGCGAGAGGTTGGTGGAGCGCAAACTGGCCATGCAGCTTGGAGTCAGCCGCACGCCTGTCAGGGAGGCCATCCGCAAACTGGAATCCGAGGGATTGCTCAAGCACATTCCACGGAAGGGGGTTGTGGTGGCACGGCTGTCCCCCCAGGAGGCCTGGGAGATCTACCACATCAGGGCGGTGCTGGAGGGGCTGGCGGCGCGACTGGCCGCAGAATGGATAACCGCAAAGGAGCTGGAACATCTTGAAAAACTGATCGCGGAAATGGAGAAGGCGGTGGAAACCAAGGATTTGAACTACCTGAACGAATTGAACAGCCAGTTCAATGAGGCCGTATACGGGGCGGCCAAGAGCCCCCGCCTGAAGCAGATGATTTCCAACCTTTACGACTATATTGTGAGCTTCGCCAGGGTCGGATACAGCCTGCCCGGCCGCATCCAGGAGGTGCTGGCGGAGCACAGGGCTCTGTTTGAGGCCATTAAAAAGGGCGATGTGGAAGAGGCCGAGCGGGTGGCCCGCAAGCACGTGGAGAGGTCCTGTGAAAGCTATTTTGTGCGCAGGGCCCTGGCGGAGCAGGAGGATGCCGAAAGGCTCAAAAAATCCCGGAATTATCCCCATCTATAGTTGCAGGTATGTATAACCATCCCGGACTGCAAACAGCTTTCATTTCAATGGGAGGTTAGAAAGATTTTTCTGAGCGCGAGGATGAATCAATGTGAACTTTAACGGTATACCATAAATCTTATATATACTTTTTGCATACAATACGATCTTGCCGCATCTTACCGCCGGGCTTTTTTGACATCTATTATTGACATGCCTGTATCATAAATATACGGCACTGCCGCTAGTCGGAGAAAATGCCTTAACGGCAAGGCTTAACAGGATCTTAAAAAAGAAAAAAATTTTTTAAAAAATTTTTAATGGACAGCAGGAATTTTGAAATGGACGTAGTAATGTATCATCAGGCGGTATACCAAAATAGATAATAGAATTCAAACATGTATTCCAAGCACATGCATTTAACCGGTAGACAATGTTCGGGCGGTAAGCGGGTGTAAACAAAATCTTCCGGGGAGGTTGCATCGGGTGGAGAAGACCCAGGATAGCATGAGATTGAAGGTTATGGAAGGCGCGGTGGAGGACGCCCGAAAAGGAATCGTGCGGGTCCTGGCAGACGTTATGGAAAAGCTGGGCCTCAACATGAATGACGTTGTGCTCATCGAGGGGAAGCGCACGACGGTCGCCAAGGTCCTTCCGGCCTTTCGTGAAAGCTGTCCGGACGGGGCGATCCAGATGGACGGGATCACCCGCCAGAACGCCCGGGTGGGTATCGGAGAGGAGGTAACCCTGATGCCCACCACCTGGGAGAGGGCGAGGAGCGTTGTCCTGGCTCCCACCGTGGCCGGATGGATGCCGTCCGGTGATTACGAGGTGGCCCACCTGAAGCAGAGGCTGCTCGGCCTGCCGGTAAGGGTAGAGGATGTGGTATCCCTCACCCTCTTCAGCGGGCATGAGGAGTCCTTTGTGGTGGAGGGTGTTCTCCCCCGGGGGAATGTGATCATCGGCAAGGATACCGCCATTCACTTCAAGGGGAATGAAGGCGGAGAGGACCGGGCTCACCGGGTCAGGTACGAAGACATCGGCGGCCTTGCCAAGGAAGTCCAGAGAATCCGCGAGATCGTGGAACTCCCCTTGAAATACCCTCAGCTGTTCCGCATCCTCGGCGTGGAGGCTCCGAAAGGCATCCTCCTGTACGGCCCTCCCGGCACCGGAAAGACCCTGATCGCCCGGGCGGTGGCCAGCGAAACCGAAAGCCACTTCATTCACGTCAACGGCCCTGAAATCATGCACAAGTATTACGGGGAGAGCGAGGCCCGCCTGCGCCAGGTGTTCGACGAGGCCCGCAAAAAGGCCCCGAGCATCATTTTCCTGGATGAGGTGGATGCCATTGCTCCCCGGCGCACCGACGTCCACGGCGATGTCGAGAAGCGGGTGGTGGCCCAGCTGCTCGCCCTGATGGACGGCCTGGAGTCGAGGGGGAACGTGATCGTACTGGCTGCCACCAACGTGCCCGACCTGGTGGATCCCGCTCTGCGGAGGCCGGGACGGTTTGACCGGGAGATCTGCATCAATGTTCCCGACCAGCGCGGACGCCTGGAGATTCTGAGGATACATACCAGGGGCATGAACCTGGCGGATGACGTTTCCCTGGAACACCTGGCGGCGGTCACCCACGGATTCGTCGGTGCCGATCTGGAGGCCCTCTGCAGAGAGGCGGGGATGTACGCCCTGAGAAGGGCGCTGGCAGACTTCCGCTTCGGGCGTGACGACTTTACCGAGCTCGACCTGAAGGTAATCCTCAAGGATTTCAACGATGCCTTGACCGAGGTGGAGCCATCGGCCACCAGAGAGTTCGCCATGGAGATACCCTCGGTCGGCTGGCAGGACGTCGGAGGTCTGGAGCAGATCAAGCAGCAGTTGCAGGCACTCGTCGAGTGGCCGCTGGTATACCCTGAGCTTTACAAACACTTTGCTTTGAAGGCCCCCAAGGGCATCCTGCTCTCCGGCAAGCCGGGGACGGGCAAGACTCTTGTGGCCAAGGCTCTGGCCAAGGAGAGCAGGGTGAACTTTATCTCGGTAAACAGCCCCCTTCTTTTTTCTCACTGGATGGGGGAAGCCGAAAAGGCTCTCCACGAGGTTTTCAAAAAGGCCCGCCAGGCTTCCCCTTGCATCCTCTTCTTCGACGAGATCGACGCCCTGGCGCCAAAGCGCAGCGGCGAGCATGCCGCTACCAGCAGGCTGGTCAGCCAGTTCCTGATGGAGCTTGACGGCCTGGAAGAGCTGAAAGAAGTGGTGGTGCTGGCGGCGACAAACCGCATCGACATGCTCGACCCGGCGCTGCTGAGACCGGGAAGGTTTGACCGGGTCCTGGAGTTCCCGTTGCCCAACTTCCAGGACAGGATCAGCATCCTGAAGGTGCACCTGGCAAAGCGGCCGCTGGCCGGGGATGTGAACCTGGCGGCGGTGGCCAAGGCGGCTGAAGGCCTGGTCGGCTCCGAGCTCGAAGCCATTGCCGAGCGGGCGGCGTTCCTCGCCCTGACAGAGGTGGTCCAATCCGGTTCCCTTGACAGGCCGGAAGTATGGCAGATCGAACAGCGGCACCTGATGCAGCCTCTGCAGGAACTCCTGGAGGAAAAGAAAAGGCAGCTGCCCCGCAACCTGAAGGATATAAGGGACATCAAGGAAACAGCCGCTGCAACGGCGGTCGATATATAAAAATAACCTTTTCGGGGGGTGATCCATGGAAAACGAGGTGCAGATCGCTTAACCGGTTTTATTCCTCGCCAAAAGGCGAAGGGACGGTTTTTCCAACAAACACCTTTATCCGGATGAAAGGAGGAAAGCTGTAATGAGTGAAAATCTGTTTGCCGAACCGAACCTGAAGCAGATCACGGTTTGGGCGCGTGGAGTGCTTCAAAACAAAGACGCCCGTGACGTTGTGGTGGCTCTGACAGAGGCTGCAGCACAAGAGGACAAGTACGTCCAGGCGTGGGAGAACTATGTCGATTTGCCGGACAGGGTTTATGTTCCGGTGCGTGCCTACGCCAAGATCAGCCCCGATCCCATTGACAGCCGGTATGTGTATGAGAACGATGCCCCGGATGTCGTCGTTCTGATGGAGGAAACCCTGGTTAAAAACGATAAGATTCTGAAGGGGCTCAAGGAAGGTGGAATCCTCGTCGTCAACACCAGGCGAAGCCCTGAGGAAATTCTCAACTTCCTGGTGACCAATGGCAACCTGGGTACGGTGGTCACGGTGGATGCCAACAGTATGTCCACGGCGGTCGTCACCCTTGACGGAGCCGAGGGTGCGACAGACGCCACAGGAATCGGAGCCGGTATCTCTGCACCGGTTGCAGGCGCCGTGGTTAAGGCCTCCGGTATTGTCAAACTGGAAAACCTCGAAAAGGTTGTGAAGAACCCGGCTGCCATGAGGCGGGGTTATAACGAGTGCCAGGTTATGAAGCTCGACAAGATCGAGCCGGCAGAGCCCGTAAAAGAGGAGACCGCCTGGGATCTCCTGAAGAGGATGCCCTTTGCAGGAACGGTGGATTCCCCGGTTTCTGAAAACCCCGGCATGGTCACCGGAAACTGGAGGACCCGTCGCCCGGTCATTGACAAGGAGCAGTGCACCGAGTGCAGCACCTGCTGGATCTTCTGCCCGGATGCCTGCATCACCAGGACCGACAACGGTATGGAGTTCAACCTCAAGTACTGCAAAGGTTGCGCCCTGTGCGAAGCCACATGCCCGAGTGGCGCCATTACAATGGTTCCTGAACTTGACTTTAAAGAATAGTAAACTTTTGGGAGGTGAAAATAATGGGCAAAGTAAGGCGAATTTCTGGTTGTGTGGCAGCAGCAGAAGCGGTCAGACTTGCTGATGTTGACGTGATATCTTCCTACCCGATCCGTCCTTACACAGGTATTATGTCTGAGCTGGCGCGCATGATCGCCGATGGAAGGCTGAATGCCGAGCTGGTTTACGCAGAGGGCGAGCATGCGCAGCTGAGTATCGTCTACGGGGCTTCCGCGGCCGGCGCAAGAACCTTCACGGGAAGTTCCGGTGTGGGTGTCACCTTCGCATTTGAGGTTTACTCCCCCATCTCCGGTGAGCGTTTGCCGGTGCAGATGGCCATCGGTGACCGCACCCTCGACCCACCGGGTGACTTCGGTTCCGAGCACACCGACGCCGAGTGCTGCCGTGACCAGGGCTGGATTCAGGGCTGGGCGGCCACGCCGCAGGAAGTGCTCGACATGCACCTGATTTACTACCGGGTGGGAGAGGACCCCAAGGTCATGCTTCCCCAGTATGTGTGCCAGGACGGTTACTTTGTAACCCACATCCTTGGAGACGTTGAGGTTCCGGACGAAGCACAGGTGAAGGAATTCCTCCCGCCCTATAAGAATCACCATGTCCTGGATCCCAAGAAACCGCAGATCATCGGACCGCAGATCGAGCCGTGCATGGGTCCGCCGCAGCAGTACCAGCGCAAGCAGGCCTTTGACAACATCAACGAAGTTCTGATCAAGGCACACGACGAATTTGCAAGGATCTTTGGACGCAGGTATGACCCCTTCCTGGAAGAGTTCATGACCGATGACGCCGAAGTGGTGATCTTTGGGCAGGGTGCCCATATGAACACGGCCAAGGCGGTGGCGGCAAGGCTGCGCAACCTGGGAGATAAGGTCGGCGTAGTACGGCTCCGGACATTCCGCCCATTCCCGACCGATGAAATTCTCAAGAGAATGTCCAGGTTCAAGGCGGTCGGCGTTGTCGACAACTCCGCCCAGTTCGGCATCTCCGGCGGCGCAGGTGTGCTCTTCAGCGAAGTGCGCACCGCTCTCTACGATGTGGGCGACAAGGTAAGGACCGTGGGGTTCGTCGGCGGTCTCGGTGGTGAAATGATCACCCATGACGAGTTCCTGAAGATGTTCAGGAAGCTCCAGGAGGTCGCCAAGACCGGGAAAGTCGAGAAGAGGGCCTACTGGCTGCCCTTTGAGCTGTAATCAGGTGAAAGGAGGGAAATATGATGAGCGAATTCGAACGCATTCCTTCGATTAAGAAAGCTCCGGATGAGGAATATTACGTACCTGGCCACCGTACCTGTGCCGGCTGCGGCCCTGCCCTGTGCTACCGTTTGGTGGCCAAGGCCGCAGGTCCCAATACCATCTTTATCGGCCCGACCGGTTGCATGTACGTTGCCAACACCAGCTACGGATGCGGCCCCTGGCGTGTACCATGGATCCACGCCCAGATAACCAACGGTGGCGGCGTCGCCTCCGGTATTGAGACAGCCTACAGGATGTTGATCAAGAAGGGGAAGTATAACGGTGAACAGCCGAACGTCATCGTAATGGCCGGTGACGGTGGCGCAGTAGACATCGGTCTGCAGTCGCTGTCCGGAATGCTCTACCGCGGGCACAAGGTCCTGTTCATCTGCTATGACAACGAGTCTTACGCCAACACGGGTATCCAGGTATCACCGACTACTCCTTACGGGGCATGGACGACCTTCACGCCTGCAGGCGAGGTAATTCCGGAAGGCCGGAAGCACTTCCCGAAGGACAACGCCAAGATTGTTGCACACGGTCACCCCTACTTAAAGTATGTTGCCACAGGTTCCATCGGATACCCGGTCGACCTGATGAACAAGGTGAGAAAAGGCCTTGCCCAGGAGGGTCCTGCCTACCTTCACCTGCATGCACCGTGCCCGAAGGGCTGGCAGTTCCCGCCGGACAAGACCATTGAGATGGCCAAGCTCGCCGTTCAGACAGGTATGTACCAGCTCTACGAGTTCGAGAATGGGAAGTACACCCTCTCCGTCCAACTCAAAGAGCGGAAACCGGTTATCGAATACATGAAGCACCAGAAGCGCTTTGCGCACCTGAAACCGGAACACATCGAAAAGATGCAGGCGTTTGTCGACGCCAAGTGCGCCGAGGTCGGCATCACCGTTCCTGTAGTGGCAGCAGCACAATAATAACGCTAGCCCCCGGGCGCTTCTGCGCCCGGGGTATTATATCATGTTCCGGGGTTAACAGGCAAGCCTGTAAAAATTTAATAGAAGGTGATTGCGTTATATCCGGCCAACCCTTATTCCCTGGACAAGGGGGTGGGAGGCACAACTTCAGGTAAGCATTGCCGTCTTTAATCCTCTTGTTGTCTAACCGCTGCAGCCATTTTATCAGGAATCGTTTTTCATACCTCTACAGATTACTCTAAGAATCCCCATCAGTTATCGATTTATCCTTGACAAAGGAGTATAAAATGGGGGAGGAGTAAGATGTCGATTCCGATTAATTTTTTCACGTGGATCTGTGCTTTATTGCCGATCCTGGCCATTCTGGTGCTGATGGTTGGTTTCAAGTGGAGTGCCTCGAAGGCCGGTCCCATAGGCTGGTTTATCGCATTAATTGTCGGCATTACGGTCTTTAAAGCCAACTTCTGGCTTTTGTCGTACTCCAGCGCTAAAGGTATGGTAATGGCGTTTTACGTGCTCTACATTATCTGGGGGGCGCTGCTGCTCTACCATGTGGTCAACGAAGTAGGCGGCATCGAGACTATCGGTGCAACCTTTATCGAAATGACCAAGAACAGGATTTTGCTGCTGTTGATGTTTGGCGTCGCATTTGTGACATTCCTCCAGGGTGTTGCAGGGTTTGGAGTTCCTGTGGCTGTCGGTGCTCCGCTGCTGGTAAGCTTGGGATTCCCCCTGACAACGGCAGTTGCTGTGCCGCTGATCGGCCACTCCTGGTCGGTAACCTTCGGTGACATGGCTTCCTCCTTCTCATCCCTCCAACAGGCAACGGGGCTGCCGGGGCCCGATCTGGCTCCCTTCGCCGCATTTTTCACAGGGCTGGCGGGCGTTGTCTGCGCCTTCTTCGCCATTCACTGCTATGCCGGCTGGAAGGGTGTAAGAAAGGGTTGGCTCCCGGCGCTGGTGGTTGGCGGCGTAATGGCGCTCGTCCAGTTCGGGGTGGCCCAGTGGGAACCCGCTCTGGCAACCTTCATCGCAGGAATTGTCGGTATTGTGGTAACAGCTTTTATGACAAGATTCTACCGCGAAGAGGATGAGGATCTTGCAGCTGTAATTGAGGCTGCTGCATCTGCCGAGCCCGGAACTGCCACCAAAGTTATTACCATTAAAAAGAAGATGAATTTCCACCTGGCCTTTGCCGCCTATTACGCCCTGATCGTGATCGTGGCCTTGCAGGAATTCGTTCCCGGCCTTGAAGACTGGATGAAGAGTGTCCTGGTAGTGGCCTTTAAGTGCCCGCAGTATGCTACGGCCTACGGTTGGGTTACTAAAGCCGGCTGGTCATCAAAGGTCGGAACTTTAGGACATGTGGGAGCCCTGCTTGTTTACGCAGCTATCATCGGGATCATTATTTACAGTGTTGCCGGATACTGGAAGGGCGAGATGTGGGGTAAAGTGCTGACAAAGGTGGCCAAGGACGGCCTCGGGTCCAGCATCGCAACCTCATCCATGGTTTTAATGGCTTTCATTATGGTTGAAACCGGTATGACCTATACCCTGGCCAAGGGTGTAGCAACAGCTTTTGGAGTTGTTTATCCGGTACTGGCTCCTCTTGTAGGTGTGCTTGGTGCCTTCATGACCGGTAGCAACACCAACTCCAATGTTATGTTTGGAGCCTTCCAGGCGCAAATCGCCAAGATCCTGGGGGTCAGCACACTGATCATGGCCTCCGCCCAAACGGCAGGCGGTTCTATAGGCAGTATGCTTGCACCGGCCAAGGTGATCGTCGGCACCTCCACTGTCGGGCTGACCGGGCGTGAAGGCGAGGTAATCGGGAAGACCTTGAAATACTGCCTGTTGCTGGGTGTGGTGATCGGAATCCTTGCCTGGATCATGCTGTTTGTGATCTTCAGGCATGTTTACTAGAAAACGAATGGAGGGATCGAGATGGCGGACGGTACTGCACAAAACAAAAAGAATTATAAGATGTTGTGGCAGGGAATCTCGCTGCTAGGTATGCTGCTGGTACCGGCACTGGTCATGTATCCCGGAGCTGAGGCGAAAAGCAATGGCATTATGGCTCTCGGGTACATCCTCCTGGTATTTTGCATGCTGATACCTTTGTTCCTGAAAAAGTAGGTGCGCTGCGACAGTCGCTTGTATAGCTGGCCGTAGAAACGGACCGGGATGTGGGCGTGGGGCAGACCGCCCCACGCCGAAAAACCGGTTTAATGCAGATGGAGGGTTAAGGGATTTTTTATAAAAAATATATTTGGAATACCATTATCGCACATAATATACGGAATACAATATCTGCCCTGGAAATACGTTCTGGTTATCCTTGCAGGCGCAGCGACCCAGCACTCACCGAAACTCTGTTGCGTAATCGGCTTTCACTTTATGATTCCGTTTTTGTTTTCTTCAGCTCACGAAGCAGCAGTGAGTGCTGGGTTGTTACTCGCCCTTGATGAAGGAGCAGCTAACGGCAGCCGAACTGACCCCGCACTCAAAGGAAATTCTCCCCTTTAACGCTCCTTCGGAACCGGCCATTATTATCTCTTTACAGAGAAAGTGCCATTGAGTGCGGGGGAAGTAGCCGACTCCGCTGCAAGGATGCAGCGTAGGAGGCGGTCGGCTGCCGTCTGCGACGCGTTATAAGCGAGTTAAACCGGAGTCCGGGAGCAAGCGCAAGGATAACCAGATTTCATCCTCTGTTGGTGGCGGCGTGGAGGTCTGTTATGAAATAACCGGCAAGAGCAATAAATTACCTGATCGTTTTAGTACTTAATTAATTTACAAAAAAGGTTGGAGGTGGTACACTTTAAATAAAAAATATGGTTGAATTCCATAGGGGTGCCGAAAAGGCTGAGAGGCTTATGACAAGCCAACCCTTAGAACCTGATCTGGGTAATGCCAGCGAAGGGAAGTGAGAATTGTAAGGTTTATTACAAGCACTCCACTTTGCTGGGGTGCTTCATCGTTTTATTCGAAGGATTGTATTTACTCTCTGCTATGATGCAGGGAGCAAGGCCTTGATTAATTCTGAAGAATAGCGAGGTTATGAAAATAAATGAAAGTATTGATAACGGGTTCTTCAGGCGATATCGGAAGCCACCTGGTGCGTGATTTTACCGAAAAGGGTTGCATTGTCAGAACCCTCGACCTGAGGGATGCGGACTTCCCCTCATCAACGGTGGCGGTGGAAAACAGATTTACCGGTTCGGTGGCAGATAAGGATCTGGTCGATAAGGCGGTGGACGGGGCGGAATTTGTAATTCACCTGGCCTGGAGCTTTTCGGATCAACCCGGGGAGGTTTTCAACGGCGACATTCCCGGGCACATCCACCTGCTGGAGGCAGCCGTAAAGCATCGTGTTCAAAGGTTTATCTATGCGAGCACTGCTACGGTTTACGGAAGGGCGGTCCGGGTTCCTGTAGGAGGAGCACCCCCGCCTGGTTTTTGAAGCCAGAAAACCGCTCTATGCCTTAACCAAAAGCCTGGCGGAGGACCTGTGCACCTATTACTACCGAGAGGCGGGACTACCGGTGGTGGTGTTCAGGTTCTGGTGGGCCTTTGGAGAAACGATCGGAGGCCGCCATCTGCGTAACATGGTCCAGGATGCCCTGAAGGGAAAAACCCTGGAGGTCCCCGGCGGGGTGGGTGGCACCTTTGTGACAATGGACGACCTGTCCCGGGCCTTTGAGCTTGCTTTAAACAGCGAAAGGGCATCCGGCAAGATCTACAACATCGGCAGCTTTTATGTCACCTGGGAGGAGATCGCCGGAATGATCGTGGAGATAACCGGCTCTGCCGGCGGTGTGAAAACCATACCGCTGAACGAGTGGAACGGGCCGAAGTTTCTGTCCGACAGCTGGGAGATCGGTTGGGAGAAGGCAGCGGAGGATTTGGGGTACCGGCCCGCTCTCGGCCGTGAGGAGGGCCTTGCCTCCTTAAAGAAGGCGATTGCCGCACTGGCCGGAAGCCTGGACGGAAAAAATAAGTAGACCCGGTGGCGGCCTGTATCAGGCCACGGCAGGGGCCGGGCGACGGGTGATAACTCCATATCGGCAGATTCACAGGGGTGCCGAAAGGCTGAGAGGCTTATACCAAGCCAACCCTTGGAACCTGATCTGGGTAATGCCAGCGGAGGGAGGTGCGAGTCATGGTGTTTTAGTAGCATCCCGGCTGGGGTGCTTTTTTGTCCCTTTACATGCCGCTTTCGGTTGAAAACAGGGACGCAAAAGCCTTTTTTCAACGCCCTGTCCCTGGATAGTGGGGAGCAGGCTTGGCTTTCATCTTTGTATATGGAGGGAACTGACTTGAACATCTACCTGAACGGCAAGGCAACCGATATCCCGGACGGTCTCACCATATCCGGGCTGGTTGCCCAAAGGAAGCTCAATCCTGAAACGATCATTGTGGAACACAACTACAACCTGGTGAAGAAGGAGCACTGGGACGGGATAGTACTCAAGGAAAACGACCGGGTCGAAATTCTGAGATTCGTAGAGGGAGGTTGAAAAGGGTGGAGGATGTTCTGGAGATTGGTGGAAGGCAGATTACCAACCGCCTTTTTCTGGGAACCGGCAAGTTTGCTTCAAACCGCCTGATTCCCGAGGCGGTCAGGGCCGCAGGCGTGCAGGTGGTGACCGTGGCCCTGAGGCGGGTGGACATGGAGTTTGAGCAGGAAAATATCGCAGCCTATATCCCCGAGGACTGTATCATGATGCCGAACACCTCCGGGGCCAGGAACGCTCAGGAGGCGGTGAGGATCGCCAGGCTGGCCAGAGCGGCGGGTTGCGGGAACTGGGTCAAAATCGAGGTTATTTCGGACAACAGGTACCTCCTTCCCGACAACTATGAGACCATCAAGGCCACGGAAATACTGGCGGGAGAGGGCTTTGTGGTCCTGCCCTATATGAGCCCGGACCTGATGGTGGCCAAAAAGCTGGTGGAAGCCGGAGCGGCGGCGGTGATGCCCCTGGGAGCCCCGATAGGAAGCAACCGCGGGCTTAAAACCAGGGAGCTGGTGAGGATTTTAATAGAAGAAATACCCCTTCCCATAATCGTGGACGCCGGGCTGGGGCGGCCCTCGGAGGCGGCGGAGGCCATGGAAATGGGGGCGGCGGCAGTTCTGGTGAACACCGCCATCGCCACGGCCGGGGACCCGGTGGCCATGGCCCGGGCCTTCAGCCTGGCCGTTGCCGCCGGGAGGCTCGCCTATCTGGCGGGGCCTGGGGAAAGCGTGGAGTATGCCAGGGCATCATCGCCCCTGACCGGATTTCTGAGGGATTGAGCAGGGGGGACAGGTGATGAGCTTTTACGATGAACGAAAAAAGTACGAGAATTTTGATTTTGACGGTTTCTTCGAGCAGGTTACCGACGCCGATGTCAGGAGGGCCATCCACAAGGACCGCCTCACGCCGCTGGACTACCTGACCCTGCTGTCACCCAGGGCCGAGGCGCACCTTGAGGAGATCGCCCAAAAGGCGCACCGCCTCACCGTTCAGCATTTCGGGAGGGTGATCCTGCTTTTCACACCCATCTATGTGGCCAACTACTGCACCAACCAGTGCCTCTACTGCGGGTTTAAGGCCACCAACAGGCTGGAGCGGAAGAAGCTCACCCCGGCGGAGGTGGAGGAAGAGGCCAGGATCATCGCCGCCACCGGCTTGAAGCACATCCTTCTCCTCACAGGGGAGTCCAGGAGCAAGTCCCCGGTCTCCTACATCAGGGAGTGTGTGGAGGTCTTGAAAAAATACTTCACCTCCATCGGGATCGAGGTCTACCCCCTGGAGGAGGAAGAGTACCGGGAGCTGGTCGAAGCCGGAGTGGACGGGTTCTGCATGTACCAGGAGGTGTATGACGAGGAGGTCTACGCCAGGCTGCACCCGGCAGGGCCGAAGCGGAATTACCGCTACCGCCTGGAGGCCCCCGAGCGGGCCTGCCGGGCGGGGATGAGGACGGTGAACATCGGGGCGCTGCTGGGACTGCATGAATGGAGGACCGAGGCCTTTTTCACAGGGCTGCATGCCGACTACCTCCAGAGGGCCTATCCGGAGGTGGAGATCAGCATCTCCCCGCCCCGCATGCGGCCGGAGCTGGGGGGCTTTGAACCTCCGGTGAAGGTCACCGACAGGAACCTGGTGCAGTACATCCTGGCCTTCAGGCTGTTCATGCCCAGGGGTGGAGTGACCATATCCAGCAGAGAGCGGGCGGAGCTGCGGGACCATCTCGTCAGGCTCGGAGTAACCAAGATGTCCGCGGGGTCCAATACGGCGGTAGGCGGCCGGTCCCACCCCGAAGCCGTCGGACAGTTCGAAATCTCCGACGGGCGCAGTGTGGCCGAGATGGCGGCAATGATCTATTCCCAGGGTTACCAGCCGGTCTATAAGGACTGGCAGATGATTTGATGGCGGCGGCCGGGAACGGTTTTGAGGAGGCTCTTTCCAGGGTCCTCGGCGAGCAGAGGCTCGCCAGGATCCGGCAGGTTAAGGTCGGCATCGCCGGCGCCGGGGGTTTGGGTTCCAACTGCGCCCTCTTTCTGGTGCGGAGCGGTTTCAAGAGATTGAGGATCGTGGACTGCGACACGGTGGATTACAGCAACCTGAACCGCCAGTTTTACTTTGCCGCCCAGGTGGGGCGCAGAAAGGTGGACGCTCTGAAAGAAAACCTGCTGCTGGTCAACCCCGACCTGGAGATCGAGGCCGTCCACGCCAGGATCGATGCCGGGAATGTAAAGGAGATCTTTGCCTGCTGCGACGCCGTGGTGGAAGCCTTCGACCGCCCTGAAGCCAAAAAGCTGCTCGTGGAGGCCTATCTGGATACTCCGAAGCTCCTGGTGGCCGCCTCCGGCCTGGCCGGCTGGGGGAGAAGTGAAGGCATCAGGATCCGCCGCATCCGGGATACCTTTTACCTGGTGGGCGATCTGGTATCGGGGGTGGGACCGGATCTCCCTCCCCTGGCACTGGGGGTGTGCACTGCGGCGGCAAAACAGGCCGATGTGGTGTTGAGCTACTTTTTGGGGGAAGACGATCGCGCCGCCTCCGGCGGTACCAACAGAGGATGAAATCTGGTTATCCTTGCGCTTGCTCCCGGACTCCGGTTTAACTCGCCCTAGGACTCGTCGCAGACGGCACCCGACCGCCTCCTACGCTGCATCCATGCAGCGGAGTCGGCTACTTCGGCATCCATGCCTCAGTTCGGCTGCCGTTAGCTGCTCCTTCGTCAAGGGCGAGTAACAACCTCCGTAGGTCGCTGCGCCTGCAAGGATAACCAGAATGTATTTACAAGGCAGGATAAACCGGAACCCATTTTCAGGGAAGGTAAAGGCGTTAAACGGCGCCGTTGACAGGCGATGGTAAGGAGGGGAGCGGTATGGTAAACAGGAGCGGCCTGTCTGCCCTGCTGGAGGCGGACATCTACGGGATCACGGCCGAAGAGTACTCCCTGGGCCGGAGCAACATCGAGGTGGTGGCCGGGATGATTGATGCCGGCATCAGGGTGATCCAGTACCGGGAAAAGGATAAGAAGGATCGGGAGAAATACCTGGAGTGCCTGAAAATCCGGGAGATGACCAGGGAGGCCGGCGTCACCTTCATTGTCGATGACGATGTGGATCTCGCCCTGCTGGTGGGCGCGGATGGAGTGCACCTCGGGCAGGAGGATCTGCCGCCGGAAGAGGTGAGAAAGCTGGTGGGTGACGGGATGATCATCGGGCTTTCCACCCACTCCCCGGCCCAGGCCCGGGCCGCCGAGAGCTGCGGGGCGGTGGACTACATCGGGGTGGGGCCGATCTTTCCCACCAGGACCAAAAAGGACGTTTGCGACCCGGTGGGTCTCGACTACCTGGATTTTGTCGTCCGGAACATCGGGCTTCCCTTTGTGGCCATCGGCGGGATCAAAGAGCACAACATCGCCGAGGTCGCCCGCCGGGGGGCCCGGTGCATCGCCATGGTGACGGAGATAGTGGGGGCTCATGATATCAAGGCCAAGGTGGAGTCCCTGAGAAGGGCCATGCATGCAATCACCAGAAGTCAGGAGGGCTGAATATGGATTATACAACTCAGATGGATGCCGCCCGTAAAGGGGTTGTTACCCGGGAGATGGAGATCGTCGCCCGGAAGGAGGGGGTTGATGCCGAAGCGTTGAGGAAGCTGGTCGCCGAGGGCAAAGTGGTGATTCCGGCCAACAAAAACCACAGATCCCTGGACCCGTGCGGCATAGGGCAGGGGTTGCGCACCAAGATCAACGTCAACCTGGGAGTATCCAACGACTGTTGTAACGTTGAGGGGGAGCTGGAGAAGGCGCGGCTGGCCATCGAACTGGGGGCCGACGCCATCATGGACCTGAGCTGCTACGGCAAGACCGAGGAATTCAGGCGCAGGCTGGTGGAAATGTCCCCGGCGGCCATCGGCACCGTGCCGGTTTACGACGCCGTGGGCTTTTATGATAAGGAACTGCCGGAAATCACCGCCTCGGAGTTTCTGGGGGTGGTGGAGAAACACGCCCGGGACGGGGTGGACTTTATGACCATTCACGCCGGGATCAACCGGGAGACCGCCGCCAGGTTCAAGAAAAACGCGCGGCTGACCAACATTGTCTCCAGGGGAGGCTCCCTGCTCTTTGCCTGGATGGAAATGAACGATCGGGAAAACCCTTTTTACGAGCATTACGATGAACTGCTGGAAATCTGCAGGAAATACGACGTGACCATCAGCCTCGGCGATGCCTGCCGTCCGGGGAGCATCAGGGACGCCACCGACGCCTCCCAGGTTCAGGAGTTGATCGTTATGGGGGAACTGGCCAGGAGGGCCTGGGAAAAGGATGTTCAGGTGATGATCGAGGGGCCGGGCCATATGGCTCTGAATGAAATTGCACCAAACATGCTGCTGGAGAAAAAGCTGTGCCACGGCGCACCCTTTTACGTCCTGGGGCCGCTGGTGACCGATATTGCCCCGGGTTACGACCACATCACCAGCGCCATCGGGGGTGCGATTGCCGCCGCCAGCGGAGCGGATTTCCTCTGTTATGTCACCCCGGCCGAGCACCTGCGCCTCCCCACCCTGGAGGATATGAAGGAGGGGATCATCGCCTCCCGCATCGCCGCCCATGCCGCCGATATCGCCAAGGGGGTGCCGGGGGCGCGCCGGTGGGATGACGAGATGAGCGAGGCCCGGCGCAGCCTGGACTGGGAGAGGATGTTCGAACTGGCCCTGGATCCGGAAAAGGCCCGGCGCTACCGGGAAGAGTCCCGCCCGCAGGAGGAAGACACCTGCACCATGTGCGGCAAAATGTGCGCCGTCCGCAGCATGAACCAGGTCCTGGGGGGGATCGGCCGTGACGGGAGATGATGCCGTGCTCTGTAACGTCAGCCTGCAGGTGATCCCTCTTGTCCCCGAAGGAGGTGTATATCCCCTGGTGGACCGGGTGATAGACCTGATCCGGGAATCCGGCGTGAAATACGAGGTGGGGCCCATGGAGACCACCATGGAGGGGGAACTGCACCGGCTGCTGGAGATAGTGGAAAAGGCGCAGAAGCTCTGCCTGCAGCACGGGGCAAGCCGGGTGCTGTCGGTGGTGAAGATCGACTGCAAAGCCGGTGGAGTGACCATCGAGGAGAAAGTGGGCAAATACCGGGAAGGAGGAGCGAAATGAGCGAAATGAAAGTAGCGCTGACCGTTGCCGGTTCCGACTCCTGCGGAGGGGCGGGAATCCAGGCCGACCTGAAAACCTTCGGCGCCCTGGGGGTGTACGGCATGAGCGTGATCACCGCCGTTACCGCCCAGAACACCACGGGGGTCGTGAGCGTAAGGGAACTGGATGTGGAGATCATCCGGGACCAGATCGACTGCCTGTTTGAAGACATCGAGATCGATGCGGTGAAGATCGGGATGGTCTCCAGCATTGAAATAATCGATGTCATCGGGGAGCGCCTGCGGGCCCACCGGGCGCGGAACATCGTGGTCGACCCCGTCATGGTATCCAAAAGCGGCTGCCACCTGCTCAGGCCGGAGTCCCGCCAGGAGCTGGTGGAGGTGCTGTTCCCCATGGCGGAGGTGGTCACGCCGAACCTGTTCGAGGCCGGGGTGATCACCGGGATGCAGATCGAAAACCTTGAGCAAATGGAAGAGGCGGCCGCCAGGATCCACGAGCTCGGGGCAAAAAATGTGGTGGTGAAAGGGGGACATCTCACCGGGGATGCCGTCGACGTGCTGTATGACGGTGAGCACTTCAGGCACCTCCGCGGGAGGAGAATAGACACCAAAAACACCCACGGCACCGGCTGCACCTTTTCCTCGGCCATAGCCGCCTACCTGGCCACCGGCTATCCGGTGGTTGAGGCGGTAAGGCGCGCCAAGGAGTACATCACCGGGGCGATTGAACACTCCTTCCGGCTCGGCCATGGGGTCGGTCCCACCGACCACTTTTATCTCTACCGGAAGGAGGCGATCGGCCGTGGATGAAGCGAAAAAAACCGGCGGCTTCAGCTTTTTCACCCTGTGGTTCGGCGCTGCCGTTTCCCTGGCGGAGATCATGACCGGCAGCCTGCTCGCTCCGCTGGGAATTAAAAAGGGGATCGCAGCCATCCTGGCCGGGCACCTGATCGGCACCCTGATCCTGGCCCTGGTGGGTATGATCGGGTTCCAGAGGAGAAGCCCCTCCCTGGTTTCCAGCCGGCTCTCCCTCGGCAGGTACGGCTCATATATCATTTCCATCTTCAACATCCTCCAGCTGGTGGGCTGGACGGCGATCATGCTCATCCAGTGCACCCGGTCGCTGCAGACCATCACCGGCAAGCTCTTCGGGTTTCAGAACTTTGCCGTCCTGGCCATTGTTACCGGTATCCTGGTCGCCGTCTGGGCGCTGTACATCGAGCGGGGGATAAACCTGGTGAACGATGCGGCGGTGATCCTCCTGCTGATTCTGAGCATTGTCATGCTGAAGGCGGTCCTGCCGGGAGGGGAGGTGCACCGGGTTGCCGGAAGCATCTCCTTCGGAGCCGCCCTGGAGATGAGCGTGGTGATGCCCCTCTCCTGGGTGCCGCTGATCTCCGACTACACCATGTCCGGGCGCAGCGCCCGGGGCAGCTTCTTCGGGAGTTTCTGGGGTTACTTCTTGGGCAGCTCGTTCATGTACATCACAGGGCTGCTGTCGGCGATTTATGCCGGGACTCCCGACCCCATTGCGGTCCTCATGCAGCTCAATCTCGGGCTTTCCGCCCTGCTGATCGTGGTCCTGTCGACCGTTACCACCACCTTCCTCGACGTCTATTCCGCGGTGATGTCCACCCTGAACCTCACCTCCCGAGTGTCGAGGAAACACCTGATCCTGATCTTTTCAGGGCTGGGAACGCTGCTTGCCCTGTTTTTCCCGATGGAGCAGTACCAGAACTTCCTGTACATGATCGGGTCCCTCTTCGCCCCGGTGTTCTCGGTGGTGATCCTGGACTACTTCCTGTTCAAGGAGGACAGAACCGGAGATCTCTTCAATATCGAAGGTTTGCTTGCGGCGGCCGTCGGGGTAGTTGCCTACTACGCGGTACTTAAATACGACCTGGTGCTGGGCTCGACCATACCCTCCATGCTGGCCACGGCAGTTGCCTATCTGGCCTTCCGGTTTGTAAAGCACAACTTTCTTTGGAAGGAGAGAGAGACATGGTCAACGAAATTGCAGAGGTCTTGAAAAAGGTAAGAGAAAGCACCCCCCTTGTCCAGTGCATCACGAACTATGTCACCGTTAACGATGTCGCCAACATCCTCCTCTGCTTCGGCGCCTCTCCGGCGATGGTGGAGGTCCGGGGTGAGGTCGAGGAGTTTGCGGAGGCGATCTCGGCCCTGTACATCAACCTCGGCACCCTGACCGGGGAACAGAAAGAAGCGGCCGTCGCCGCCGCCCGCAGGGCGACGGAACTGGGGAAACCCATCGTGCTCGACCCGGTCGCCTGCGGGGCGATTTCGAGGAGGAGGGAGGTCGTCCGGGAACTGCTGGACTGCTCCAGGATTACGGTGATCAAGGGAAACACCGGGGAGATCAAGTCCCTGGCGGGGTACTCGGGAAAGATGAGAGGGGTGGATTCGGTGGATGAGGGTGAAGGGATATTGGATGCCTGCCGGAGCCTGGCGGAGCGCCTGAACACGGTGGTGGCGGCTACAGGCAAGACCGATGTGGTGAGCGACGGCAGGCGCACCTGCCTGGTGGAAAACGGCACACCCCTCTTTACCCTCGTGACCGGTTCCGGCTGCATGGCCGGCGCCCTGGCCGCGGCTGCCGCCGCCGTGGAGGGTGACGGGTTTGTGGCGAGCGCGGCGGCGCTGGCGGCAATGGGGATAGCGGGAGAGAAGGCGGCGGAACTGAGCGGGGCCGGGGCCCCCGGAACCTTCCGGGTGCGGCTTTTTGATGCGGTTTACGGCCTGACGGGAGAGGAGGCGGCAAAAAGGTGCAGAATCCGGCTCGTGTAGATTACACCCTGTACCTGGTTACAGACCGGGGTATCCTGGGGGGAAGGGATCTCTTCGAGGCCGTCGAGGCCGCTATCCGGGGGGGCGTCACCCTGCTCCAGCTCAGGGAAAAGGAGGCCTCCGGCCGGGAGTTCTACGAACTCGCCCTGCAGATGAAGAGGGTCGCCGCTTCCCATCACATCCCGCTGATCATCAACGACAGGCTGGACATCGCCCTGGCGGTGGATGCCGACGGCCTGCACGTGGGCCAGGACGACCTGCCGGTGGATGTCGCCAGGAGGCTCTTAGGCCCGGGAAAGATCCTGGGGTGTTCGGTCTCCAATGAGGAGGAGGCGGTGCAGGCGGAAAGAGCTGGCGCCGACTACCTGGGGGCGGGGATCGTCTATCCGACGGGCAGCAAGGAGATGGTCACCCCGCCCATCGGGGTGGAGGGGCTGCGGAGGATCAAAGAGGTGATTTCCATACCGGTGGTCGGGATCGGTGGGATCGGTTTACATAATATAGAGGCGGTGAGAGAAGCAGGGGTTGACGGAATCGCCGTCATCTCCGCCATCCTGGGGAGCCGGGACATTGAGGAGGCGGCCAGAGATCTGGCTGACGCCTGGAGGCGGGTATGAAACGGGTATTCTTCACCGACTTTGATGGAACCATCACCAACAAGGATACCTGTGTGGCGATGGTGGAGGCCTTTGCCTCCGAAGGCTGGCGGGAGATCAACGAGATGTGGGAAAGGAAGGAGATCTCCACCGAGGAGTGCGCCAACAGGATCTTGCGGCTCATCAAGGCCGGGCCGGAGGAGGTCCGGAAGCTGGTGGAGTCTGTGGAAATAGACGCATCCTTCAAGGATTTCCTGGCACTCTGCCGGGAGCGCGGCTGGCGGGTCTACGTCCTGAGCGACGGGTACGACTTCAACATCGAGCTTATCTTTAAAAAATACGGGATCGACGTGCCGTACTACGCCAACCGGATGGTGTATGACGGCGGGTTCCAGATTAAGTGCCCTTACAGCAACCCGGACTGTGGGAACTGCGGGACCTGCAAGAAAAGGTTGATGGAGGAACTGAGAAAACCCGGGGAGCAGGTGGTGTACATCGGCGACGGTTATTCCGACACCTGCCCCGCCGCCCATGCCGACCTGGTGTTCGCAAAGGGGACGCTGTACAGATACTGCCGGGAAAAGGGTATACCGGTGATGCCTTTCGATAGCTTCAGGGATATAATAGAGGCTGTGGAGAGGTTGTGAATGCAGCGCAGAACTCGCTGGAAGTCACCTGCTTTCTTATTTAATACAGCCTGGAACAGCTGGGGGTTCGGAGGATGAGGTTCCTGATCATGGCCAACGGGGAATACGGCGACCCGGCATGGTATAAAGGCCGTACGGAGCGGTTCGACCGGGTTGTCTGCGCCGACGGGGGGACGGCCGCCGCCCGCAGGCTGGGCATCGTCCCGGACTGGATCGTGGGGGACATGGACTCCATCCGGGAGGAGGACCGCGCCTTCATGGAGAGGGCGGGCGTCAGGTTTGAAACCTATCCGGCGGAAAAGGATTTTACCGACACCCAGCTGGCCCTGGATCTCGCTCGGAGAGAGGGCGCCCGGGAGGTGGCGGTCTGGGGCGGAACCGGTTCCCGCCTGGATCACACCCTTTCCAACCTCTTCAACGCCGCGAAGCTCGTTGAAGGCGGCATCGAGGTCCGCTTCGAGGCGCCCGGCTTGACCATCTACCTGGTCGGGAACCGGCTGATCGTGCCGGGCAGAGTCGGGGACACCGTATCCGTACTGGTTCTGGGGGACCGGGCGACAGGGGTAACCGAGGAGGGGTTCCGGTACCCCCTCCATCAGGCGATTCTGGACGGAAGGTGCCAGTATGCGGTTTCCAACGTCATCACCGAGCCGAACCCCTGCATCCGGGTCGCAACCGGCATCCTGGCGGTTTTTCATTACCGTAGCCTGCCGGAATAAAGACCGTGCCCCGGGATACCGGGCCGGGCGGTGCGGCATGCTCCGGGAGAAGGTGTCCGCACTCGCATCCCGACCTGTCCTCCTCGCGTCGCCTGTCATGTTACCCGGCCTTCCATAGGTCGCCCAGCACTCACTGCTGCTTCGTGAGCTGTAGAAGACAAAAAACAGAATTATTAAAACTAAAGGCCGATTCTGAAACAGAGTGTCGGTGAGTGTTGGGTCGCCCGCCGGTAGACCCGGCGGGTATTTTCATACTTTGTTGGTGCCGCTGGAGGCGTGGTGGTCTGCCCAGTAAATACGTTCTGGTTATCCTTGCTGGCGCAGCGACCTACGGAGGTTGTTACTCGCCCTTGACGAAGGAGCAGCCAACGGCAGCCGAAGCGAAACAGGAATTTGATAGGCGACTATGCGCCATGGATGGCGTCATAGGAGCCGGTCGGCTGCCGTCTGCGACGAGTACTAGGGCGAGTTCAACCGGAGTCCGGGAGCAAGCGCAAGGATAACCAGATTTCATCCTCTGTTGGTGGTGCTGTAGGCGGCGTGTTGGCCTGCCCTGCGGCTGCCGGCAGGATGCTTCATGCGGTACCTGCCCGTCCGAATTTCACCTGCCCCTTCTCAGGCGGTTGATCTCCCGCAGCCTCTCCGTAATCTCGGGCAGGCGGGTAAGGGTTTCCAGGGGATAATGCGCCTTGCGCCGCCAGTTGGGATATCCTTTGAGATCGGGAGCATTTTGTGGGGCCTTTTCCAGCCAGAGGTCCTCGAGGTTGACAATGAGGATCCGGGCCGGGCTGCCGGCCAGGTATGCCAGGCAGGCTTTCAGGACGGCCTCCGCACTGTTTTGAGAGGGATCAAGCCGGCCCTGGCGGTGCAGGAAGTCGAGCAGGGCCGTTTCTTCCCCGGTGTTTATGTTTTCCCAGAAGTGGGCAAAGGGGCGCATGTCATGGGTGTTCAGGCATGCCAGGGCGTCGCTCGGGGCAGGGCGCAGCACATTCTGTGGATCGTTCGTGAATTCAAAGGGGAGTACATACATCCCGTAGACCCCGTGCCGGCTCATAGTTGGCCGGACGTAGTCGGGAACGGTGCCCAGATCCTCGCCCACCACCAGCGTCCTGTACCTGGTGGATTCCAGGGCCAGGATGGCGTAGAATTCCTCGGCACGGTAGTGTACGTAGACGCCTTCCCGGGCGGCCATGCCTTTAGGCACCCAGAAAAGCCGGTGCAGCCCCATGACGTGATCTATGCGGAGGACCCCGGCATGCTGGAAGTGGTTGCGCAGGCAGGCAATGTAGTAGCGATACCCCTGTTCCCGGATTCGCTCCGGGTGCAGGGGGGGCATCCCCCAATCCTGACCCTCGCTGAAGAACAGGTCCGGTGGCGCCCCACTGCTTGCTTCCAGGGCGAAGGCCGAACGCTCCCTCCAGGTATCGTATCCGGCGGCATGCACTCCTAAAGGCAGGTCCAGGTAAAGCCCCACTCCCCCCTGCCGGGCCTGTGCCGCAGCCGCCCGCAGCTGTTCGTGTGCCAGCCACTGGACGTAGAGATGATAGCGGACGGCATCAGGGCTGTAATCCCCTTCCTGCAGGATTCCATCCCGCATCTGCTCCGGCCAGGCCGGCCAGCCGGCGTGCTGCCGCTCAGCGGCGGCCCGGAAGCGGGCGTAATCCAGAGCCGCAGGGTTTGCGGCCAACCAGCGGTGCAGCTCTTCCTGCCGGGTGGAACCCCGGGCGAAAAAGCAGCGTGCCAGGTGTTCCAGGATGCCGCGCTTGACGGCCATGCCGCGGCGGTAATCCACCAGGGGAGCCGCCCGCAAAGACTCAAGTTCCTGTCGAAATGAAGGAGAGTTCAGGAGGGCCTGCGCTTCGGCGCTCTGCAAGAGTTCCGGAACCCTGGTAACATCCAGGTAGAACTCGTTCCAGAAGAGGCGGCTGACCGGCATGTAGGGGCTCGGTTCGAAGGGTTCGTCCAGAAAAGAGGCAAGCAGGGGGAGGGAGCCCACCGTGCCGCCTCCCAGTTCCTGTACCCAATGCACCAGGGCTTCCAGGTCGGTGAAGTCTCCTGAGCCCCAGCTTTTCCCGGAATGGAGGGCATAGAGGGGGATGAAAACTCCCCAGATCCTGCCTTCTGCTCCCGGAGGAAGGATGTAAAGCCGGCGTGGTGCGCTGATCACCAGCGTTTCGGATCTGCAGCCGGGATGAGCCAGTATAAGCCTGTGGTATCCCAAGGGCAGCTTCGGGGGTAGTACGAGCTGCTTTACCACATAGTCGTTCTCCTCCACCGTTTCGGCCTGGAGCACCGGTAGGGTGGACAGGTCGCAGTACCAGCGGCACTCCTCCCCTGTTTCCAGCAGCAGGCAGCAGTCGGCAGGGCCGTCTGCGCACTCGGCCGGGAGGTTCAGGGAGGTCCCGGTAAGCTCTCCCTCCCATGCCACCACCACCGGCTCGAGGCAGTGCTGCCGCTGTTCCTTCCTGCGGTGGCGGATTGCCTCGGGCACGTCGCCCATTCCGGCCACAGGCGCCCCCAGCGCCCGGAGCACCGCCAGCAGCGAGGGTGGTTCCGCCTGCCGGGGGATTCCCTCTTTACCATAGGCGGTTACCTCTACACCGTACAGCCGCGCCAGCTGCAGAAGCTGTTGAATATCTTTTTCCCCATTTATAGCGGCCACACCACCAATCCTGTGCAGTTTTTCTACAACGAATCGAACTGATTGCCGGGTTAGGAGAATGTTTAGAGGCAGTGATGTTCTCAACTTTATTTTTTACCCCGCGGACTTTTTAATGTATCCAGCGTCATCCATTGAAACCCTCCCCGGCCCTGAAAATATATTCCGATTTATCCTTGCGCTTGCATGATTCGGCGGCTTGTTGACAAGGGCTTGGGAAAAACCGTACAATTGGAGCAGGAGCCTGAATTCAACTCCTTTCGTCCCGCACCGGGTGAAAGGAGTTTTGTATAGAAGTCATTAAGGCCATTGCTATCAAGAACGACGCCCTGAAGGGGTTTTTCAGGAGGCTTGCCGAAGAAATGATCGAAGAAAGGGTTATCCCGACAACCTACAACCCTCATGAAGTGGAAGAAAAGTGGTACCGGTACTGGCTGGAGAACCGGTTTTTCCACGCCGAGCCCAATACCGGGAGGAAGCCCTTCTGCATAGTGATTCCCCCGCCCAACGTGACCGGGTCCCTGCACCTGGGACATGCCCTGGACAACACCATGCAGGATGTGCTGGTGCGCTGGCACAGAATGCTGGGGGATGAAACCCTGTGGCTGCCCGGTACCGACCACGCCGGGATCGCCACCCAGGCCCGGGTCGAAAGGGAACTGGCAAAGGAGGGCCTGAGCAAGTACGATCTCGGCCGCGAGAAGTTCCTGGAACGGGTTTGGGCCTGGAAAGAGACTTACGGAGGCAACATCATCAGACAGCTCAAGCGTCTCGGCGCCTCCTGTGACTGGGAGCGGGAACGCTTCACCATGGACGAGGGCTGCTCCCGGGCGGTCCGGGAGGTCTTCCGGCGCCTTTACGAAAAGGGGCTGATCTACCGCGGGAGCTACATCATCAACTGGTGCCCGCACTGCCGGACGACCATCTCGGATATCGAGGTGGAGCATACCGAGCAGGAGGCCAGGCTCTACTACGTGCGCTATCCCGGAGTGGACGGGGGGCAGGGTATCGTTGTGGCCACCACCCGCCCCGAGACCATGATGGGGGACACCGGCGTTGCGGTCCATCCGGAGGATGAGCGCTACCGTGAGCTTATCGGAAAGAAGGTCATCCTGCCTTTGATGAACCGGGAGATCCCGGTGATCGCCGACGAGGTGGTGGATCCGCAGTTCGGGACGGGGGCCGTCAAGGTGACGCCCGCCCACGACCCCAACGACTTCGAAATGGGGCGGCGGCACCGGCTCCCCGAGATTGCCGTCATCGGCAAGGACGGGATGATGACCGGGGAAGCAGGCAGGTACGCCGGTTTAAGCAGGGAGGAAGCCCGCCGGCGGGTTGTGGAGGACCTGGCAGAGCTCGGCCTGCTGGTCAGGGTTGAGGATTACACCCATTCGGTAGGGCACTGCTACCGCTGCGATACGGTGATCGAGCCCCTGGTTTCCGAGCAGTGGTTCGTCCGCATGAAGCCCCTGGCCGAACCCGCATTGAAGGCGGTACGGGAGGGGCGCATCCGGTTTGTTCCGGAGCGGTTCACCAGGATCTATCTCAACTGGCTGGAGAACATCCGCGACTGGTGCATCTCCCGCCAGCTCTGGTGGGGCCACCGCATCCCGGTCTGGTACTGCCGGGACTGCGGCGAGGTCATCTGCCCCGAAGGAGACCCGGAGAACTGCCCGCAGTGCGGAGGGACAAGGCTTGAGCAGGACCCCGACGTCCTGGACACCTGGTTCAGCTCTGCCCTCTGGCCCTTCTCCACCCTGGGCTGGCCGGATAAGACCCCTGAACTGGAGTTCTTCTACCCGACCTCGGTCCTGGTGACCGGGCGTGACATCATTTTCTTCTGGGTCGCCCGGATGATCTTCATGGCCCTGGAGTTCATGCAGGACGTCCCCTTCCGGGAGGTGCTCATCCACGGACTCATCCTGGACCCCCACGGCCGCAAAATGAGCAAATCCCTGGGGAACGTGCGGGATCCCCTGGAGATCATCGACCGGTACGGGGCCGACACCCTGCGCTTCACCATGGTGACCGGGAATACTCCCGGAAACGACCTGCGCTTTCACCAGGAGAGGGTGGAAGGCGCCCGGAATTTTGCCAACAAGATCTGGAACGCCTCCCGGTTCGCCCTGCTCAACCTCCAGGATTTCCGGCCTGCGCCCGAACCGGGGAGGTTCGACCGGGAGCGGCTTGAGCTGGCGGACCGCTGGATCCTGAGCAGGTTCAACCGGGCCGTGGAAGGGGTGACCGGGAACCTGGCGGCCTACGAGCTCGGGGAGGCCGCCCGCATCCTCTACGACTTTATCTGGAGCGAGTTCTGCGACTGGTACATCGAACTGGTGAAGCCCCGCCTGTACGGGAAGGATACACCGGAGAGCAGGAGCACCGCCCAGTCGGTGCTGTGGTACGTCCTCATTCACACCCTGGAGCTGCTTCACCCCTTCATGCCCTTCATCACGGAGGAGATCTGGCAGCACCTGCCCCACCAGGGGAAGAGCATTATGGTCGCTCCCTGGCCTGCCGTGTGGCCCGATCTGGAGGACCCCGAAGGCGAGGAAAAAATGGAGTACCTGATGGAGGTGATCCGGTCGATCCGGAACCTGCGCGGCGAGCTGAACGTTCATCCCGGGCGCTCCGTCAGGTGCGTGATCATCGCCGGTTCCGGGGCGCGGTCCCTGCTCCGGGACTACGCAGGGTACGTCAAGCACCTGGCAGGGGTCGAGCCGCTGGAACTGGCCGACGGCGGGGCGCCGAAACCCGCCCGGGCGCTGACGGCGGTGGTGAAGGATGCCGAGATCTACGTCCCGCTGGAGGGGCTCGTGGATCTCGATAAGGAAATCGCCAGGCTGGAAAAGGAAGCGGATGCGGTTGCCCTGGCCCTGCAGCGGGTGAAAGGGAAGCTGTCAAACCGGTCCTTCCTGGCCAAGGCCCCTCCCGATGTGATCGAAAAGGAGCGGGCAAAGGAGGAAGAGCTGGAACAGAAGCAGGCGGCCATCGAGCGCCGCCTTGCCGCCCTGCGCGGTTAGCGGATTCTCTCTGAAAGAAAGCAAAAGATGCCTGAGGGCTGCACCCCTCCTCCCACCTCTCGACGGAGGAGGGGTATATATATTTTTCAGACGGTGGGTGCGGGGCACTGTTTTCGGCGGCGGAGCCGGCTGGAAGAGACACGGTTAAAAGGGCACTACCGGTGCGGCGCTGTTTCAGGCGGGGGCGGAGGCAGCCTTGCCCGCTTGCGCGAAGCAGATTAAGCCTTTCTTATACAAAAGTTTTAAAAAAGTTAAACCGTCCTTAAAAAGAACGAAACATTACTCGGGTATCTTTGAGCCGAAGGAAAAACCTTTGTTTGGGAGGTGAAGTGTGTAAGGATGAAATTGGAAGCCGATTTGCACACCCATACTGTTGCGAGTGGACACGCTTACAGTACGCTGAAGGAGATGGTCGAGGCGGCGCGCCGGAAAGGGCTGAAAATGCTGGGCATAACCGATCATGGTCTGCGGATGCCCGGGAGCCCGCACTACTTATATTTCGCAAACATGATCGTCTGGCCGCGGATAATGCAAGGAGTGGAGGTTCTACGCGGGGTAGAGGCCAATATTCTTGACACCACCGGGAAGCTCGATGTTCCTGAAGAAGTGCTGGCGCAGCTGGATCTTGTTTTGGCCGGCTTCCACAGCGGTACCGGTTATGAGGGGACTACGGTGGAAGATAATACCCGGGCGATGATCGCTGCCATCAAAAACCCGTATGTCCATATCATCGTCCATCCGGGAAACCCGCAGTATCCGGTGGATATGGAAAAAGTAGTGCTGGCCGCAAAGGCATTTGGCAAGGCGTTGGAAATCAACAGAACTCCTTTTTTGTGCGCCCGGGCAGCGCATCGCGCTGTTATCATCTCGCCCAACTGGCTAAAAAGCACCGGGTTATGGTTGCAGTCAACAGCGATGCGCATATTTATTGCAGTGTTGGGGATTGTGATGCGGCGATTTCGCTCGTCACCGAGGTGGGCATTGAAGAGAGCTGTATTCTCAACAGCTCGGCAGATCGGGTGCGAGAATTCCTCGCCCGTCACAGGCAAGCCAATGAAGTTCAAGCAAAAACAAATATGTAAGAAGCTGCCCTGGGCACCACCTGTCAGGCAATTAATGCAAATAATTGAGGCAAAACAATTTAGGATCGTTTTTCAACCGGTGGTAAAACTTCCTGAAGGGGAAATCTATGGATATGAAGCATTGGTAAGGTTGCCCGAAGGAAGCTGTTTTACACCTCCTCTCCAGTTGTTCAATTTTGCTGCCGAAGCGGGGCTCCTCTACCCCCTGGAGAGGGTAACCCGTGAGGAAGCCCTCCGGCACCTTGGTCTTTTTTCACTGAAACATAAGCTTTTCCTTAATATCAACCCGCAGATTATCAACGATCCCCGTTTTATTCCCGGCCAAACCGCAAGGTTCGTCAGGCAGTACAATCTTACCCCTGAAAACATCGTTTTTGAAATAACCGAGGGAATGGCTATCAAGGACTTTCCCGCTTTCCGCAAAACGCTTGATCACTATCGCAGCCAGGGCTATCTGATTGCGATTGATGATTTCGGAGCCGGTTATTCCAATCTCCGTGCCGTTGCCGAACTCCAGCCGGATTTTATCAAGCTGGATATGCCCCTGGTGCATGGGGTTCACAAAACAACGGCGCTCCAGGCATTGATGGAAACATTGAGAACATTTGCCTGTAAGACTCATTCCCAGCTTATTGCCGAGGGAATCGAAAACGAGGCGGAACTAATGAAACTTGTTCAACTGGGAATCACCTTCGGCCAGGGGTATCTTCTTGCACAACCGGCTTTTCCTCCCCCTATGCTTGACCGGAAGGCTGCCGAAGTTTTGCAGCATGCCGTCTGCGACGCGTTATAATCGAGTTAAACCGGAGTCCGGGAGCAAGCGCAAGGATAAACCGGAACATATTTTCAGGGGCAGTTATAAAGAAAAAAATATAAAAAAGGAGTAAAAAGAAGACTGCCGGGGTAAAATCAACCGGAAGAATATAAGCAGGATGTGGGACTTGTGTGTCGAATAATTTTTGTTAAAAGGGGCGGTTGAAACGGTGCCCGGGGGCAGGGGATAGCAAGGGGGAGTGGTATGACTTCCAAGATACTCGTCGTGGACGACGAAGAGTCGATCGTCAAGCTGGTCTCCTTTAATTTGAATAAAGAGGGATTCCAGACCGTTGCCGCCGGCGACGGCAACGAGGCCTGGGAAAAGATCCAGCAGGAAAAGCCGGACCTGATCGTCCTTGACGTGATGCTGCCCGGAATGGACGGCCTGACTCTTTGCCGGCTCATGCGCAAGGAGGGGCTGACCACCCCGATCCTGATGCTCACAGCCCGTGACGAGGAGATCGACAAGGTGCTCGGGCTGGAGATGGGGGCCGATGATTACCTGACGAAGCCCTTCAGCCCCAGGGAGCTGGTGGCCCGGGTGAGGGCGATCCTGCGCCGCACCGGTGAGAGGGAGCGGGAGGGTGAGGAGCACTTGGAGTTCGGAGACCTGGAGGTTTTTCCGGCGAGGTATGAGGTGAGGCTGGCCGGAGAGCCGGTTGCCCTCACTCCGAAGGAGTTCGAGTTGCTGCTCCTGCTCTGCCGGAGCGCGGGGCTGGTTCTGAGCAGGGAATACATCCTCCAGAAGCTCTGGGGGTACGATTTTTACGGGGATGCCCGGGTTGTGGATGTACACATCAGCCACCTGCGTGAAAAGCTCGAGCAGGACCCCGCCCACCCGCGCTACATCAAGACCGTGAGGGGTGTGGGGTACAAGTTCCAGTCGCCAATCCAGGGGAACAGGGGGATTGAAAACTGTACGGGATAAAGCGGCAGATCTTGATCGGGAATATGCTCATCCTCGGCTTCGCCCTGCTGGTGCTGGGCGGGTTCTTAGCCCTTTTCCTGAGGGATTACGGGATCACCCTCCCCCTCGCCGGTTTCTGGCAGTACATGCTGGCAGCCATCTTCTTCGCCCTTGCCGGCGCGTGGCTTTTCAGCGACAGGCTGGCAGGCAGGATCATGCGGCAGCTGGGGGAGGTGACCGCCGCCGCCAAGCGGATTGCCGGTGGAGACTGGGAGACCGAAATCCGCCGCCCGGAGGAGGGTGAGATCGGGGAGCTCGCCTCCGCCATCAACGGGATCTCCCGCACCATCAAGGAAAACGTGAGGGAACTGGCGGAGAGCAAGGGCCGGCTGGAAGCCGTCCTGGCCAACATGGAAAGCGGTGTTCTCCTGTTCGACGGCGAAGGCCGTCTCAGCCTGATCAACCCTGCTGCCGAGGGGTTCCTGGGGGTGCGGGCGGAGGAGGTGATGGGGATGCCGCATGTCGAGGCGGTGAAGAACTACTCCCTGAGCAGCCTGATCGACGACGTCCTCCGGTCCTGGAAGCTGGCTCGCAAGGAGATATCCCTCATCTACCCGCAGGAGCGAACGGTAGAAACCCATGCAGCGCCCATTTTCGGGGTAGGGGGCGAACCGCACGGTGTTGTGGTGGTGCTCTACGACATCAGCGAGATCAAGCACCTGGAAAGGGTGCGGGCGGAGTTCGTGGCGAACGTTTCTCATGAACTGAAGACCCCTGTTACTGCCGTTAAGGGTTTCGCGGAGACCCTGCTTTCGGGGGCGCTGTACAACTTCCGGGCAGCCGAGGAGTTCGTAAACATCATCAACGAAGAGGCCGAGCGCCTGAGCAGGCTCATCCACGATCTCCTGGAACTGTCCAAGATCGAATCGAAGGGCTTCAGGCTGCGGATCGAGCCCCTGGAACTGGACGCAGAGATCAAGCGCATTGTGGACAAGCTGAAACCCCAGTTTCTCAAGAAGGAACTGACTCTGACCACGGATCTCCCGCCCGAGCCTGTAATTGTAGGGGCCGACCGGGACCAGATCGAGCAGGTGCTCCTGAATCTCCTGGACAACAGCCTCAAGTACACCCCGGGCGGTGGGCAGGTGGAGGTTTCCCTGCGGCAGGACGGGGGGGATGTGATAGTTGCCGTAAAGGATACGGGTATCGGAATACCGCCGGAAGACCTGCCGCGCATCTTTGAGCGCTTTTACCGGGTTGATAAGGCGCGCAGCCGGAAACTGGGGGGCACCGGCCTGGGGCTCTCCATCGTCAAGCATATCATCGAGGCCCACCGCGGCAGGGTTTGGGTGGAAAGCGAACCGGGGAAGGGTTCCCAATTCTATTTTTCCCTCCCTATTGACAATAGAGGGTAACGGACGGAGGAGTGTTGGATCTAAATGTTGACTGCGCTGAATAACAGATTGGAACAGAAGGCCGGTGCCGATAAGACGCCTATGCAGAACAAGATAGAGATTTGCGACCTCAATGTTTTTTACGGTGCCAATCACGTCCTGAAAAACATTCAACTGAATGTCGCCCTTCACCGGGTGACGGCCCTGATCGGGCCCTCGGGCTGCGGCAAGTCCACCCTGCTCCGGACTCTCAACAGGATGAACGACCTCATCCCGGGAGTCACCATTAAGGGAACTGTGCTGCTGGACGGTGAGGATATCTACAGTGCCAATGTTGACGTGGTGAACCTGCGCAAACGGGTCGGGATGGTCTTTCAGCGGCCGAATCCCTTTCCAAAATCGGTTTTTGAGAATGTTGCCTACGGGCCGCGCCGCCATGGGGTGAGGGACCGCAAGCGCCTGGCCGAGATTGTAGAGGAAAGCCTGCGCAAGGCCGCCCTCTGGAACGAGGTGAAGGACCAGCTGTACAAGTCGGCCCTGCAGCTTTCCGGGGGACAGCAGCAGCGCCTCTGCATCGCCAGGGCGCTGGCGGTGGAGCCGGAGGTGCTGCTCATGGACGAGCCCTGTTCAGCCCTGGACCCCATCTCCACCGCCAGCATTGAGGATTTGATCGACGAACTGAAGAGGGATTATACTATTGTTATCGTAACCCACAACATGCAGCAGGCGGCCCGTGTCTCACAGTATACCGCCTTTCTTCTGAACGGGGAGCTCATCGAATTCGGCAGCACCGACCGGCTTTTCACCAGGCCCCAGGAGAAGAAAACAGAGGACTATATCACCGGGCGCTTCGGTTAAAACATACCCCCTCTGAGGAGAAGGGAGGAGAGAATGTGTCGGCGCGCAAGTCTTACCAGGAACAGCTTGAGGAGCTGCAGCAGGAAGTCTTGAAGATGGGCACCCTGGTAGAGCAGACCATCTTCAATGCGGTGAAGTCCCTCAAGGAACGCAACGAGGAACTGGCACAGCAGATAGTTGACGGCGATGATTTTATAGACGAGTACCAGATCAAGATCGAGGATTTCTGTGTAAAACTGCTTGCTCTCCAGCAGCCGATGGCCAGCGACCTCCGGGTGATCAGCACCGCAATGAAGATCGCCGTTGACCTGGAGAGAATGGCGGATCATGCGGTGGACATCGCCAAGGTGACACTGCGCCTGGCCGGGCAGCCCCTCATCAAGCCGCTGATCGACGTTCCCCGGATGGCCGAGATCGCCCAAAAGATGATCCGGGAGAGCCTGGAGGCCTATGTGCATCATGATATCTCAAGGGTTGAAGCCCTGATCGGTTACGATCACGAGGTGGATGCCCTTTACAACCAGGTCTTCCGGGAACTCCTGACCTTCATGATGGAAGATCCCCGGACGATCCGGCAGGCCACGCAGCTGCTGTTCGTTGCCAGGTACCTGGAAAGGGTGGCCGACCACGCCACCAACCTGGGCGAGGCGATCTACTACATGGTCACAGGGGAGAGGAAGGACCTCAACTGTTAAATCTTAGGAGGCAGGGCTCGTGCACTACGATGAGGCACTGGATTTTCTTTACGGGTTGACAAAGTTCGGTTTCAACTTCGGGTTGGGAAGGATCAAACACCTGATGGGGCTTTTGGGAAACCCCCATCGTCACTTAAGGGTGATCCACATCGGTGGGACGAACGGCAAAGGCTCGACGGCGGTGATGGTGGCACGGGTTCTGGAAGCTGCCGGTTACCGGGCCGGGCTCTTTACCTCCCCCCACATCCACAGCTATACCGAGCGTTACCTGATCAACGGCAATCCCATCTCGGAGGAGAGGTTTGCCGCTCTGTTGACAAGGCTGAAGCCCTTGCTGGAGCAGATGGTGCGGGATGGCCATGAGCATCCCACGGAATTCGAGGTCTGCACTGCGCTCGGCTTTCTTTATTTCTTCGAAGAAAAAGTCGACTTCCTGGTGCTTGAAGTCGGCCTCGGGGGCGCGATAGATTCCACGAATATCGTGGAGAATCCGCTTGTCTCGGTGATTACCAACGTCACCTTTGACCACATGGATTACCTGGGCAGGACCATCCGGGAGATCGCCACCGTCAAGTCCGGGATCATCAAGCCGGGGGGCCACGTGGTCACCGCCGCCGAGGAGCCCGACGCCCTGGAGGTGATTGCGGCCAAATGCAGGGAAAATGGGGCCTCCCTGCTGCGGGTCGGGAAGGAGATCACCTGGGAGCTAAAAGAGGCCGCACCCACCGGCACCGCCTTTGACCTCCGCAGCCCGTGGGGGAGTTATACGGATTTAAAGGTCCCCCTGGCGGGGCAGTACCAGGTGAAGAATGCCGCCACTGCTCTCGGTGCACTGGAAATCCTGCGCCACGTGCACGGGGTGAAGCTGGACTTCCCGGAAGACCTGCGCCGGGGCTTTGCCAGAAGCTACTGGCCTGCCCGCCTGGAACTGCTTTCAAAAAGCCCCGGGGTTCTGGTGGATGTCAGCCACAACTACGACGGGGCCCGGACCCTGAGGGCCGCCCTTGAAGGGATCTACCACTACCGCCGGTTGATCCTGGTCATGGGGATGCTGGGTGACAAGGAGCGGGAAAAGGTGGTCGGTGAGCTGGCTCCCCTGGCCGACACGGTGATCATCACCAAGCCCCTCAGCCCCCGGGCGGGGGACTGGCAGCTGCTTGCGACGGAGGCCCGCCGCTATGTCGGCCGCGTCCACCTGATCGAGGAGATCACCGATGCGGTGGATGCGGCTCTCAAGGATGCCGGCCCTGAGGACCTGGTCTGCATCACCGGATCCTTTTACATGGTGTCCGATGCCAGGGCTTACCTGCTGGAAAAATTAAGATGCAATAAAGACGGGACGGCGACTTTATGGTAAAAGCTTGACAAGGGAGGATGGTTCGCGTGAAAACCCTCAAAATACCCGAGGCAACGGTGATGCGCCTCTCACTCTACTCGCTTTTCCTGGAACAGGCGGAAGAGGAGGGAAAGGTAACCGTGTCGTCCGGGGAGATCGCCGAGGGGGTGGGGGTCAGCCCGGCCATGGTACGCAAGGATCTGGCCTACTTCGGGGAGTTTGGAACCAGGGGTGTCGGGTACAATGCCGGGGATCTCAACCAGCAGATCAGGCGCATTCTGGGGCTCAACCGGGAATGGCCCGTGATCCTGGTGGGAGCAGGCAAGCTCGGCTCCGCCCTCGCCCTTTACCAGGGATTCCTCCGCCAGGGTTTCCACATTGTCGGAGTCTTTGACAACGACCCCGAACGCTTTGGTAAAAGGCTGGGCCAGATCGTGGTGCAGCCCGTCTCCCAAATGGAAGAGGTCATCAGGAAAAGGGGTGTTGAGATGGCGATCATCACCGTCCCCGATGAGGCCGCCCAGGAAGTGGCCGAACGCCTGGTGGGCGCCGGGGTGAAGGCCATCCTCAACTTCTCCTCCAAGGTGCTGAACGTCCCCAGAGAAGTTGTCGTCAGGCACGTGGACTTTTCCGTGCACCTGGGGGTCCTCACCTTCAACCTCGTCCTTTTAAACCGGAACAACGGGTAATTTCATTTAGCACCTTACCGGCACCCGGTGCCTCTATCTTCATTAGCATTGATATTTTTTCGCACTCTCCCCAGCCACAGCTCGTTTCCTCCTTACTCCGGATTGAAATGAGAGCGCCTCTGTTTTCCTCAGCCGTGCCTTTGTGGTGTAGGTGCTTCCGCTGACAGCATTCTGAACAACGCTGGTACCGTGCTTTCATTGATTAGTTGATTGTCATCGAACAGCAGGTAGGTAAAAGAAGAGCCGATCTTATTTAACGCTCCGAGACCACGCCTGTGGTGGTTATCGCTTCCTCCGATGACGAAGAAATTCTGCCCATGCTTTAAAGAGTTGCTCCATTCGCGCCACGCTTTACTCTTAAAAATACTGCCGTACTGAACGCTATGGTCACGCCCGGCAGAGAAGATCTCGAAACCCTTCACCACCGTGCCAATGAATTGCTGCGCCTTCTCCCAGGCGTAATCGGTCCAGTTGTCGCGCCACGCCGGCGATGGGTCCTGACGAGTCGGCAGACCAGGAGTGCCATTCGGGTGGGCGATGTAGCCAAAAGCTCCCAGCCTTCTAACATCCCGCAATACAGCGACTACATCTTTGCGGGGCGGCTTCCCATCCCAAACGCTTTTGGGAAGGAGCAGGTCTCCTGGCGGGCCCTCGGAATCGGGCTCTAACATTTGAGGCGTTAACCCTTCGAAGGGATCAGGAACACGTTTCTTGAGGCCATAAACCAGGAAATGCCCCTCAGTTTTTTCGTTTTTACCGTTTCCAACTGTTACCTCCTCACCAGGGATAGCGATGACTTTGCTTTTCCCGGCGAGCAACTCTAAATCTTTTTGCCTTGCTTCCCAGTCAGCGGCAGTGAAAAGAGAACGCAACTTTATTAGTAGCTCTCGTGGCCAAGACGCCACCACATCGGAATGATCAGTAACGGCAAAGGCACATTTATCTTTGTTTTTGTGGATCCCTAAAATTCTCCCGACATCCTCGGCCATCTCAGAAATGTCTCTGTAGTCACCTTGCCATTTCGTCATTCCATTTTCACCGTAGTACTCATGTTCGTCGGAATATTTAGAGTGCATGTGGCCGTCGAAGATCACGACCTTGTAAGCCATCGCCGGGTGCACGGGTATGGTTAGAACGAAGACCAGAAAAAGAACTGAACTTATCAACCTCCGTCTGGCGAAGCGGGACATCCTGTACAAGCCTCCTTTCCTTTTAAAATTACGGCTTCTTAACGTCTTGCGCTGTGCTTCTTAAACAAGAAAAGTACCAATCAATTAAGCTGACAAGGGGCAGTGCTAAGTAGGCATAGGACAACACGCAGAGGATGCCGAGCCCCATGCCGAGCGCCAGCGGAAGCACAAAACCCAAGAGGAACAGCACAAAGACCGCCCCAAACGAGAAAAGCGCGTACCCCCAGTAGCGCCACTTCTCCACATAGGCGATGCCGAGACCGGGAAAGGCTAAACTGAGGAAAAAAGTCAGGAGCGCCTTTCCCGCCCGCGTTTCCGCTCCCCGGGGAGCGCGGCAAACCTCCCATACATTTAGCAAGTAGAGGGGCAGCCATAGCAAGGAAAGCGATATAAAAAAATCGATCCCGTACAGCATCCCGGGCGGGGTAGGAGGGGTAGGAGGTTCGTGGGAGTCAACAAAGAAGTAACCGAAGTAAAAATAGCTGCAGTAAAGCGTGGCCACGAAAACAGTGCCGAGCAACGCAAAGTTAAGCGCGCTCCCCCAGACCGGCCTCCCTGCCGCAGCCTGAACCGCTCCCGGGAACAGAAGCCCCAGGGCGACCTTCCGCCACCCGTCCAGTCTCCACTTCCTGTGAAACGATAGGAAAACCACCCCTTGGGTCACTACAAAGCCGACAAGAAAAACGCAGGAAGCGACTGCGAAGTGCTTCGGAGCCGCAATGGGCCAGCCCTCACCGGTAACCCACCAATAGAGGAAACTCCCCCAAAAGATTGCCTGGAAAAGAAGCGTCACCATCTCTTCTCTTCCTCCTTCACCGCACCGCCACGAACCAGCCGGGGCGGTTGATGGGCACGATGATCGCACTGCCGGTCACCCGCGCCGGCACCGGTACGCCCGAAAAGGCTAACCATTGCCCGGCAGCAGTGACCGGGGTGCCGCCCGCCGCCTGAGCTGGTAGCGGCTCAGGTCTCCTTACCTCCCCCTCCAAGGCGTAAACCTTGACGGCGCCCGGTTCGGCCGCGCCTGCGGTGAAGGTCAGTTCCACCGGCTGGTTGAAGAGCGGGGCGGAGAGGCCCCGGCAGCGCAGCCAGACGACGGGGCCGACAGGCTGGCCTGCACCCGGCAGTTCCGGCGGCGGTTCAAGGGCCAAAAGCCGCACCAGAACCGGACGCCCGGCCGGCAGCGCCCCGGGCGGGATCACCACCCGCGCCACGCCGGGGAGCTCCAGTTTGCCTCCTGCAGCCGGGTTAACCTCAGCGGCAGCGCACTGCAGGACGGCGGGCGCGCGGCCCTGTAGCGACCGGGGGACACCTTTTCCCAAGGGGGACGGCGGGCTCCCTGCCGGCGGCACCGCAAACCCGGCCGGGTCGCTAAAAACACCGTTGCGGTAGACGGCGGCCCTGACGGTCGACACCCCGGAAGCCCCGATCTGAAGCGGTCCCGCATATTTTACCGCCGTGGCGCTTGCACGCGGGTCGCTCCCGTCGGTGGTGTACCAGATTTCGCCATCCGCAATACTTTCAAGGCGCAGGCTTGTCCCCGCAACCTCCCCCGCCGGCGGCGCCGCACCAGACCGAGGGTATCAACCTGGAAGTGCTTGTTCGAGCGGGTTACTGGGATGCGGCCTGATTCCTTGGTGCGCTTCGCAACACGTTCTTTGACCGGCACGGTGAGGCCTTCTTCCTGCATGATCCGCTGCACTTTCTTCTGGTTGATGGAGCGCCCTAACCGGTTCCGGAAAACGGCAGTGACCCGGCGGTAGCCGTAAGGTCGGGAACTGGATGCAGATCCTGATGATCGCATGTTTTATTTCGGCGTCTTTGTCAGGCCGTTCTTTTTTTGGCTTGTCAAGGAGCAAGCTGTAACAATACGTTCTATATCAAGTCGAGGGTCTTGGCAATAAGGGCGATCTTTCTTATACCCGTCCTTATGGAGTGTCTGAACCAGCACCCGGACGGTTACTTCAGGACCCAGTTGGTCTTTTTTTAAGGATGTCAATCTGCATGGCCTGCTCGCCGATTTTGGCTTGAGCCTCCCGGAGTTTGCGCTACAGCTCCTGCTTCCGGCTGGAGGGACCGTTTTGCAGGGCGGCCTCGCCACCTTTCAGGAAGGCGTCCCGCCAGCGGTAAAATTGGGACTGGGAGATTTGGTGCTCCCGGCAGATGGCGGCAATATTAGCTTCGGGCATCAGGCCCGCTAAGACAATTTGCGTCTTTTGTTCGGCTGTCCATTGGCGCTTCGGCATGGTTCTTTTCCTCCTTGTTTAGATCGCTCCCATTCTACCATGCCGTTTGTCTGGTCTTCTACGGGGTCAGTATATGGCCTTGAAGGTCGGTGAGTATTGTTTCTTCATAACCTTAATTGTATCTTAAATTCCTGATTTCGCTCTGTTTTCGGGGTCCATTATACTGTGCCCTACCGGTGGTTAAATGTAGACTCTCGAGGTTTAAGTAGTCGTGTCCTTTTCTATTGACGGTTACCAAAAGATGGCGTAAATTTAGAACGAACAGACTTTTTTGAAGCGGCGGGTGAAATTATGGAGAAGATTGCTCTGCCAATAAAAACAAAAATTGCGGCCTGGTGGATGGTAGCGGTTGGTTTGATCTTTTCCGTAGTATCTTTTTGGGTCAACATGGACTGGTCTGCTTTTAAATACTATAATTACTTAATGAAAGAAGGGTATTTCTCTTCTATGGTCGAGATGTACGGCTCTCTTTTGCGCGATCATTTCCCTCTCTATTTTCCATCTTTCATTAGCCTAGTTTTTCTTTTCTTTCCTGGCGTTCTTCTCCTCTCAAAAAAAAGATGGGCCTGGAAGTTCGCCGCAGTAAGCCTCACTTTAGGTGGGTTACTAGAAATAATGGATATCATCTGGGCTTTGTCTGAACATCTCCCCTATTATGCTTTTCCTCGTTTTCGGACCAGTCAATGGCTTCTACTTCTCTTATTAATCCCCTTTTTCCTGCTTATTTACGATAAGGAACCTTTCCAAAAAATAGAATAGTGCAGTACGGTCGCAAATTAGTGCGCCAAGTTTTAGAATTTTCTTAACTTACACCGCTCTAACTAAGGTTTCTAAGGTTTCACTCGGATGAAGTCGGTTCCTTCGAATAGCCTTCCGTCAGTCAGGCTACCGGTGACGGTGATTCTTACTTTTTCTCCCGCTTGAAGAATCTTCTGCACCTCTGCCCGGTTAAATTTGACCATCAAGTCCGGGATGCCATCGGCGTCGTAGTTGCCGATTTCTACTGGTTTCGCTTCTGATTTGATCTGACCGTTTAGGGTTACAGTCCCCGGGCTGATCATACTTGGGTCGTACCCGTGCCCTACCGGTAATTCAATGTAAGTTGTGACGTATTTACCCTGGCTCTTAAGGTTTAAGGTGTCGGGATCAAAATCCACCGTCGCCGGTATAATCGGGATGATTCCGGTTTCTGTAACCCTTACAACATACGGCTGTGCAGGAATATGAGCGGCCTGGACATTGTACGCAAAAGAGACGATTGTATCTTCCCCCAAAACCTCAAGGGTGTAAGTATCAGTGGGGTTTGCCTCGGGTTGGGGCAGGAGTGATATGAGATAATCTCCCATCTTAAGTTCGGAAAGGGTAACGACGTCATCGGAATCGCCGTCTTCATCAAAATCGTCTTCGTAATAGTACGAACCCGGGATTCCGTACACCTGCTTGGTGGTTGTAAGACCGTCGGGATCGGTAAGAATAACATCAACCGGGCTGTGGGCAGCTATCGCCAGTTTCAGACGTGGAAGGGTTATAGTCCGGGTTATGGTTTCCGCTACGTTTATATCGTCCTTGGATAGAGTGAATTCTGTTGTATACGTACCACCTCTTGCCGGATATCGGTGCGCACGCCATCGTAATAATGAAGGAATATCGTACCATTGAGCCTTCGAGCCGTCGCCAAAATTCAACGAATACTTTTGCTCATATATCTTATTGAAAGCGAAAAGTTCAAATCGCACGTTCCAGCCAAGCGTGAATAGAAAAGGGCGCCACGTTATTTTTCTGAAATATGGGTTTAAGACGCGGAAATCGTATCCGCCATAGATTAAGTGAAAATCGATGTCTTCGCTATTCCCTACTTTCACCAGCCTGAGGCAGCCTTTTGGCCCGTCCATATTTGATGCCGCCATTAAAGCTTCCGTGGTTACCACCGGTATGCCTAAGGGGGTAGACTCATCCTCAGACCAGTCCTTGTTGATTTCGGCATCCTTGTAGTAAACCGGGTAATGTATTTTGAGATATTCATCATAAGTACTGTGCACATGACCGGCGAAATTGGCCAACGCTCTAGTTCCGAGATCCTCGCTGGCCCTCTTGAGAATAGCTTCAATCGGGATCACGTTTTCACAGCCTTTCCACACATCTTTAAACATGGGGTGATGCGACCAAAGGATAGCCCGGGTGTTTTTATCATATAAATGCTTTTCGAGCCACTCTTTAGAGTTTTCATAGACCTTGCCACCAGAAGGTGAGTCGGTATCCCGCCGAACAAAATCCAAGCCAATAAACTTAACTCTTTTATAGACAAAAGCATAATTATGGAATCTCGAAGCGTTGTCAAAATCCCACTCCGTTACACCAAGTTTCTCGAACTGTTGGCGGTAAAATTCCTCGTTAAAGATTTCTTTGAAATACCGATCTCCCTCTGCCACAGGGTCGGAACGTTTTATCTCGCCAGTGTGAGGATCCTTGACGTAGTTATACCGGGACCAGACATCGTGGTTTCCGATCACGGGGAAATAAGGAATTTCTAAACCGTCGAGTATCTCTTTTGCTTTCCTCATTTCTGAGCGTTGGCCGTTTTCAGAAAGGTCACCGAGAACTGCCACAAACTTAATATGCTTTGCCCTATGATTCTCATTTACCCAACTGACTGCTTTCCTAAGCCGTTCGGTCAAGTAGTAATCTTCCCCTGTACCTCTATCTGAGTAGCCTTCTCCGTCATAGTCCAGGTAATTCCTGCCGATGTGCAGGTCAGTGATGACAAGAAAAGACCACTCCTCGGTAACGGTGATTTTGAACTCGGCAGCAATTTCATAGAAGTCCCAGCTCAACTCTTCAGGGCGGTGTCCGCGAAAGCCTCCATCCGAACGCGGGTCGTTCCAATTGACCCCGAAGTAGGTATTAGTTCCATGTCCGGAACACCCGACGGCCTTGACTATATAGGTTCCCGGCTCGCTTGGAGCGGTGAGGTTTTTGCTAAACGTCTGCCAGCCTGTTTTAACCATTTCCCAGTACGGTGCCGCCCATCTTCCGAGTTCTACCACTTCCCCCGTTTGCTCGTTTTTCGCCAGGAATTTGAAATAGTCGCTCGGGCACCAGTAGGTCCTGTAGTAGCGGGCTCCAACGGAGAAACCTTCTCCTGACGCAAGGGTTGTCTTATCGGGCGTCAAAGAAAGGTCTTTAATGAAGGGATTATGGGATTCGCCGCCGACTTTTGCGGTAACCTGGTAGGCGACCTCGAAGTTGTCCCAGTTCAGTTCTTCCGGCGCCCTGCCGGCGAAAGGACCGTCGGTAAAGATGGCGTTCCAGTTTGGAGTTTCAATGTGCCCCGCAACTCCCACTGTCCTTATCATATAGAGGCTTGCTTCGTTCATTCCGGTCTCTTCGGGAGCGGGCAGGTTTACCACGACGCTATTTCGCCCGGCTATAAGCTGGTCAGGCGGGAGTGCTATCCGGTACAATTCCGGAAAGCTATCGTTGCCGCAGCGGAGGACTTTCAAGAATACAGCCTTTGAAGCATCCTTCAAATCAAAGTCTATTTTTAGGCTGTAAGGCTGATTTGAGGCCACACTGAATACCGGCATCGCCTGGTGGTGTTCGTCAGATAGATAGTCAATATTTACATTGAGTGGCGTCACCTGAATCTCAGTCAAGAACTCTGCGTTATCGTTGACGAAGAGGGGACATCCTGCTGCGGCCGTTGGGAGTAGTAAGCCCGCAAACAGGAAGTTAATGACTATCATCATGGCGTTAACGAATAGATAGACTACGAGATGAATCAGAAAACCTCTTTTCTCCTCTTCCATTCTTATTTCTCTATATGCTTTTTTATAGCTTTCTAAGGAAATTTCTTCAGTCATGTTTGTCTACCTCCGTAATGGTAATTATATCTGCTATCTTCACTCCATTACCTGAATTTGTAAGAACGCTTGAGTCCTCGTAAGTACGTAATGACCCCCGTAAGCCAAGACAAAACCGGCCGGTTTGAAGGAAGTCTTTTAAATTTTGGCAACAGGAACTGAACACCTCCAGAGCCATTATCTATCTCGCCCGGCTGCCGTCAAGGGCAAGGGCTTGCGCCGCCGCTACGCGGCCGCCCCTTGACCGCCGCCGGGCTGCGATAGGAGTTGCACCCAAGAGGTGTTCAGGATGAATTATGGGTTCAGCACCCCCTTTCTCAAGCGGCAGTCTGTTGAGCCAGGCAGGCCCGGTATTCAGCCGGTGAGCGGTAACCAAGGGCCGAATGCAGCCGCTCGGTGTTGTAGAAACGGATATACCGCTCGATGTCCTGCCTAGCTTCGTCATTCCCGGCCGTCTCGATCCTCACCAGCCGCTTGCACTTGGCGCACTTAATCTCGATCACATCCCCTGCCACGACGCAGATAAGGCGGTTGCAGATGCATCCCAGCTCTCCCTGGGGCCCCTCGCCCCTTTCTGGGGCGCAGGCAAGGCCCGCTTTCAGGCCCCCAAATCTCTCTCTCGCATCCCTGAGACCTCTTTCCGGCAGCAAAATCCCCCGGCGCAGCAAAATTCGACAAGTGACGACAAAGGACGCTAAAAACAAAACGAAGAGGAGTGCTTTTGAGTCTCCTCTTCGATTGCCTCTTAAGGGCTTTCGTGGAGTGGTCCTCGCCGGAAAGCTCCGCTCCGCTGCCTGCCGCTCCGGGCCGGACGCATGCTCCCTCCGCCTTTAAAGCGACTCCCAAAAACCTCTTGTCCACAGCTGCCTGCTACTCCGAGCCGGACGCTCCTCCGGCGGCCGCACTGGCCCTGGTTCTAAACTAATATATACACTAACTTTTCCAATTCTCCTCCCTGATTCTGCAAGTTTTTTGTGTAATGATTTGTCGAATATTGCGAACTTGGTGTCTTGACCTTCAACCTCGTCCTTTTAAACCGGAACAACGGGTAATTTCATTTAGCGCCTTGCCGGCACCCGGTGCCTTTATCTTCATTAGCATTGATGTTTTTCGCACTCTCCCCAGCCACAGCTCGTTTCCTCCTTACTCCGGATTGAAATGTAGAGCGCCTCTGTTTTCCTCAGCCGTGCCTTTGTGGTGCAGGTGCTTCCGCTGACAGCATTCTGAACAACGCTGGTAAACCCGCTGGCGCAGGCGCGGGTAACTGCTGCTGGCACCGCCCTGATCGATACCCACAAAACCCCCTCCGGATAAAATACGGAGGGCGGGATGGGTTCCCGCCCTCTCCGACACGGCATAGGCTGTACAACTGCGAGCTCCGGCTACTTTCCGAGCGCATCGAGGAGGCGCAGCACCATTGCCGCAGTTTCGGCGCGCGTTATGTTCTTTGCCGCCTTGAAGGTTCCGTCAGGATACCCGCTGACGATCCCCTTTGCCACTGCAATTCCCACACTGCTCTTCGCCCAGGCGGGAATCGCCGCGGCGTCCGTGAACTTAAGCTCGGCCGGTGCGATGGAGCCCAGCTTTTTCTCCAGCACCCTGGCCGCCATCGCTGCCATCTCCGCCCGGGATACCTGGCGCGCGGCCTCGAAGGTCATGCTGCCGTCCGGCTGCGGGTAACCCTTGATGATGCCCTCCTTCACCGCCGCGGCAACGGCCCCCTTCGCCCAGGCCGGTATGGCGGCGTTGTCCTTGAAGTTGAGCTCGCTTTCCTTCCCCGCCTCCAGTCCGAGCAGTTTCGCCATGATGGCCGTCACCTCGGCCCGGGTGACTTGGCGGTCGGGCCCGAAAGTGCCGTCCGGGTAGCCGGAGATGATCCCGGCTTCGGCCAGCCTGCCGACCGCCTCGGCCGCCCAGTGGCCCTGCATGTTCTTGAAGCTGGCAGCAGGCGGCTTGGGCTGCTCCGCAGCGGTGGTGAAGGTAAAGGTGTAGTCGCCGGGTAAGCCGTAGCCATCGCTGTCCTTCACCGCCCTGGGGGGATGACCACGGTGTAGGCCGCGCCGTAGGCCAGCGCCTCCTTGGGCTTGATGTAGAGGGCACTCCCTTCGATGCGGGCGCTCACTTCCACCGCCTTGCCGGAGGCGTCCTTTAAAGCGATCCCGGCAAGGTCCGCGCCCGCGGAAACGCTCTCGCTGAACACCACCTTGATCTCCTTGTCCACGGGCACGCCGCTGGTTTTGTCAGCGGGGTCGGTGGTGGAGACGTAAGGCCTCACCACTCCTCCGCCTCCGCCGCCCGCCGCGGCCGGCCGCACCAGCACGCGGCAGGTGTCGGCAGCGCTGTTGCCGGCGTCGTCGTAGACGGTGAGGGTGACGGTGTAGTTTCCCGGAGCATTGTAGATATGGAAGCCGTAGGGGTAGAGGCTCGCCTCCTCCGTGCCGTCGCCGAAGTCCCAGAAGAAGGCAGCAGCGTCTCTGGAGCCGGTGGCATCGAAAATGACTTCTTCACCGGCTCTTACTTCCCTGTCCGGTCCGGCGTCGGCCACCGGCGGGGCGTTGTCGATGATGAAGGTCAGGTCTGCACCTGCGGAGGTGAAGTTGCTGTCGGCCGCCCAGGCGGTGATGATGTGTGTTCCGTCGGGAAGAGCCCCGGGGTCCAAGGCGTAGGTGGCCTCCACCACGCTCTGGTTGCCTTCCACCGGGACGCTCGCCACTTCGTAATTGTCCAGGAACCAGTAAAACTCGCTGAGGCCGTCGGGGTCGCAGGCGGTAGCGCTGACGGTGACGGGTTGCCTGATGAGGGAGCCGTCGGGAAAGCCCTCAATGGTCACCTCGGGCGGGGTCATCTCCACTGCGGTAAGCGAGAGGTTCACATCTTCGCCTCCGGGAGGAACCTCTCTGGCGGTGACGACATAGGTCCACTCGCCCGGTTCGGGGTTGTCGACTATGTAGTAGGCGTAGGTGGGGCCCTTGACGAAGCTGTAGTCCGGGTCGGGGCTTTCCGGGGTGAGTTCCCTGCCGTCGGGGCGGACCAAAATCAGATCAAAGTCGCTGCCGGACCAGGTGATGCCGAAGGTGGCCTGAAGCGTCCCGGGCTCGACGGTGAAGGCGCGGGTTCTGGTCTCGCCGGGAGCGGTGAAGAATTCGCTCTGGCGCTCCTTGGCCGCCCCGCCCGCAACGGCGGCGCTCAGTTCCTGGTAGATGGCGGCCAGCGCCTGGGCGTCCGGGGCTTCGAAGTACCGCCCGCCGGTCTCCTGAGCGATCCGCTTTAGGAGCTCGGGGTCGGTATAGCTACCCAGGCCGATGGTGTAGACACGGATACCTTTATCCCTGCAATGGAGGTGCTCTTCCTCGTAAGGGTCGGCAGTTTGCACCCCGTCGGTAAGGAGAATAATGGCCTTGCGCACTTCCGGCAAAGACTCCTTCTCGAGCTCCCCCGCCCCGACAAGGAGCCCCTCGCCGATGTCGGTGGCACCCCAATCGAACACACGATCTACCGCCTGCTTCAAGATGTCCCGGTCTTCCTTACCCTTTATTTCGGGATTTTTTCCAAACAAACCTCCGTTTGGATGGGCGATGTAGCCAAAGCCGCCAGCCTCTCCCACCTCTTTTAACGCCTCTGTGACATCCTTTCGGGGCGGGTCACCTTCCCAAACCTTCTCCCATAGGATTTTATCTCCTGGGTTAAAGAGGTGTCCCATCTTGCTACCAAGCCGATCCCACTTTTCATCTTCCAACTTGTCCGGCGTCAAATTTTTAAAGGGGGCCTTCAAGCCCTTTAAGCCCTTTGCTTCCTGTACTTCACCACAGTAATCCTTCAATCCATAAACCAGGAAATGCCCCTCGTCTTTCTTCTCCGAGGGTTTTATTACACCTACGGTCAGTTCTAGGCCGGGAATGATAATGGCGGGAATCTTCGTTTTTTCTATTTCTTCTGCTCTACCCACCCAATCCGCGCGAGTGAAAAGCGATCTTAATTGAAACTTCCAGTCTACTACATCAGTGTGGTCAGTTACCGCAAAGGCACTTCCTTCCCCAAGGATACGCCTGACGTCCTTCGCTGCACTTTCTACTGATCGCTTGAAAGTCATTGGATCCTCGTCTGAATACCATGTGTGTACGTGCCCGTCAAAAGGTATCCGCTTGAAAGGGAACCCTGTCGCTAATGCCGGCGTTAACAACACGTTGAAGAAGAGAAAAACAAGCAAAATAACACCGCACCAGCTTCTACTGGTCCGTAACATTCTTCTCACCCTCTTCACCTTCGGTGTTGGATTTGCGGTTTTCCAAAAAGAAAACCGGCAAACTTGTAAGGACAAAAGCGGAGCCGAAAATGGCTAGGTCTGGGAAAAACCCCGGAACAACCCCGCCAGGGTAGCCGAAAAGATCGTCCCAGGTAAAAGGAGGAAACCAGCCGTGAAACAGAATAACACAACCTAATAGCAAACCATAGCCCAACCAGACAAGGCCGCCCAGGACGGCCAGCACCCCAGTCCAGTAAAATTTCCGCTTGAGGGCCGCGCCGCTACCCGCAGTAGCCCAGACAGCGCCCAGCCCGGGGACTACAAGGTTCAGTAGCAGTCCAAGATTACGAATGGTAGAAACCCGTAACTCCGAACGACGCGCCGCATCCCAGATGCCGAAAAGCCAGAGCGTAAAATTGGAAGGAAAGCAATAAAGAGAATAAAGAAAAAGTACAACGAGCCAACTGTAAGTTCCATACCACTCGGGTACCGAGTATCCTTCAGGGTTTAGAAAACACATATCAATGAAAGCGGTTGCGCATATAAACGGAAACCCCTGCAGTACAGGCACCAGAACGATAACCACAAAAAGAAATGCGCCCGCCAGAAACCGCCCCCGGGCTACCTGCCCGGCACCACTCACTACCGCGCTTAAAACACCATATAGGACCGCCTGACCGCGGAGCGTAAGTTTCGGTGCAAGTCTTAAAGCCAGCACCCGTCCCGTAATCATAACGATTAGGACTGGCAGCAGCCAAAATAGGACTGGCAGCCAAAAGAGTGGCGAAAAACTGATCCCTGCAAACCAACTGATCCATGCAAACAAAATGATCCATGCAAACATCTCCTTTCCTCCTTCACCGCACCGCCATGAACCAGCTGGGACGGTCAATCAGCACGGCAAGCGCGTTGCCTGTCACCCGCACAGGCAAAGGTTCATCCACAAGAACCAGCTTCTCCCCGGCTCCAGGGACCATGGCGTAAACCCGCACCCCCGATGTCTCTCCCGGGTAGAGAAAAAGCTCGGCTGGCTTGTCTAACTCCGGCTTGGATAACCCCCGGAAGCGCACCCAGACAACCGGCGTTAAAGCCTCCCTATCGGCCAGTTCCGGCGGCGGTTTAAGGGCCAAAAGCCGCACCAGAACCGGGCGTGCGGCCGGCAGCGAACCGGGCGGGATCACCACCCGCGCCACGCCGGGGAGTTCCAGTTCGCCTCCTGCAGCCGGATTAACCTCAGCGGCGGCAGACTGCAGGACAGCGGGCGTGCGGCCCTGTAGCGGCCGGGGGACACCTTTTCCCAAAACGGACGGCGGGCTCCCTGCCGGCGGCACCGCAAACCCGGCCGGGTCGCTAAAAACACCGTTGCGGTAGACGGCGGCCCTGACGGTCGACACCCCGGAAGCCCCGATCTGAAGCGGTCCCGCATATTTTACCGCCGTGGCGCTTGCACGCGGGTCGCTCCCGTCGGTGGTGTACCAGATTTCGCCACCCGCAATGCTTTCAAGGCGCAGGCTTGTCCCCGCAACCTCCCCCGCCGGCGGCGCCGGCAGGTAAGCAGCCTCCGCCACGCCGTAAGTGCCGGTGCCGGCAATCTCTGCGAAAAGACAGCTGCTCTCCCTTTCGGCCGGGAGGCGGCACCAGCCGCGCTCACCCCGGCAGAGCAGGACCTCAGTTTCTCCGGCGGGCAGGCCCAGGCGTACCGGCGCCGGCAGCGCCGCCCCGCCGGTGTCCAGGTAAACGGCAAAGGAGACAGCGAATTGTGCCGGCAGCCACCGGGGTAACAACAAAGGTGAGTGCTTCTGCCTCCGGAGGAAAAGCCGCCGGGGTAACGTCAAGGCAAACTTCTTTGCCTGCAGGGAAAACGAGCCTGGCAGCGCCGGTGAGGTTGTCCCGGTAAACGGCCCGGGTGACGGCGCTTGACGCCTGCCCGGAGTTTTCGCTGTAAGGCAGGCCGGAGGCGTATACCGCTGCCGCAGCGGCAGGATCTGCCGTAGCAGCCGGGTCAGCAGCGCCGGAAAGGGAACCGGAGGACAAAATGAGGGTTCTGTCAGCTCTGACGCCCGTGCTCAGCAGGCTGCCTCTCTCGTCCGTGCGGGCATAGCACCAGCAGCCGCTCGCCTCGTCCTTGACGATCGTGTACCCGTCGGCGGTCTCCCACCCGTGCAGCCGCTCGTCGCCCCACTGCCTGGCAAGGAAAGCCGACCCGTCGGGCTGACGCAGCTCCACCAGACCGGGGAAAGCAGGAACAGCCTCGGCCTTCCCGGTGCTACCGGCCAACAAAAACAAAAGGAAGCAAACAAGCAAACCCAGAAATCTCCTCATAAACCCCTTTCAACTCCTTCCATACCTTGCGGTCACAAAACGATTTTCGTGCAAGGCACTCCGCATACAAAGGTAGATCTGCTCCAAAGCAGACACTTCATAATGCTTTTCAATATAGCTCAGTACTGTCAGCCATAGCTCCACTGTATCGGGGTAAAGACCCGCCAGATAACTTCACAGGGCCTGACTCAGAATTATTTTTTTCTAGCTTTTCCCTCCTTTTCCTGCCAGTAGTTCCTGCAATTATCGTTAAAAAGAATGTCGAATACTGTCGTTCGGCTGCTGAACTCAACAAGACCACGGGCGCCCGTGATCTTGTTTCTCGTTTCAGACCGCCGGGAGGCGTCACCATATTAACGTTTAGTTATACAGTATTTGACAACTGTTAACTATAATGACAACCGGTATGGGCATTAAATTACGCTACGCCGGCAGGCGGGATGGTTTGCAGCACGGTGTTTTTTCTCATATGTTATAATAATGACAACCAATCTGTTAAGGAGGGTGCGGCCGGTGTCGGTTGGACAGAGGATAGCGCCGGCATCCGGCCTTTTCCGGTTCTTCCCGCCACCGCGCTTCAGGCCTTGTTCGGCGCCGGACTCGGCCTCCATCCGATAATTCTCCCACAGCGGCGACACGGCAGCGGCGGAGATCCCTTTATCTCATAATTAGCATGTAACCTCCTACCATCAGACATTTTTCAAGAGTCGGCTGGTAAGGAGCATCAACCGGCAGTGCAAAACCCCGGTAGAAAGAGCTGCTTTTTGTTATCCATTTCAATCATCTTCATGCGGTCTTTACGGGATTTTCATGCCTCGGACATAACCACCTTTCAAAGCGCAGATTGGAAGGAAAACCTGCCGACAGTCAAAGGGTTTACAGCCAGCGCGGAGAGCTACTGTGGCGATGAGAGTTTTTTGCATGGCTTGGCAGCAAGGAGGTGGTCATTGCCATGTATACCGCTGCGACAGCATCAAAGCGGCGGTATGAGGGCTTTGGCATCATTTCCTCAGACAGTATCGAGACAGCAGTGGATGACATTGTGAATGAAGCAATCGAGATTCAGGGCACAGGTCCCCCATATTAAAGGGAGGGATAAAAATATATATAAAAACATTGTTAAATATATCGATAGTGCATATAATATTATCAGGAGACTCATGATAAAAGAGAGGGTCTGATAATATGCCTGAAAAAATCACCGTAAGCAGTGTTCTGAATTCTCTTGTGCCAATTTCCCGGTTCAACAAGGGGGAGGCTGTATTTGTCAATCAAAAAGTTGACCACTTGATCTCTTAAAAGTTGACCACCTGCATAGTTTAGTTTTGCTACAGTTATACAGTTACGCAGACTTATTTTAGAATGGGGAACCACCTCCTGGTTT
>CADDZD010000011.1 GCA_902812385.1 Clostridia bacterium
AAGTTCCGTATGGCATAGAGTCGTATAAGTCGAAAAGTAGAGGCCGGGAGGTTCATGCTCCCGGCCTGATTAACGGTAGATGGCACCATCCGCGCTAATCCAGCCGTTTCAGGTATTCTCTCAACGCCTCCGAAACCGGCCAATCCCGCCGGATTGAGCGGTGGTACTGGAAGGACCCCCCGGCCGCCTTCCCGTAAACGTAAAAGGTGACGTCGACGGTTTCTCCCATGCGCGTTTTGCCCTCGGGGCCGGATATATTGAGCAGTTCCTCGATCAGCCGCCGGTCCCTGATCTCAATCCGCTTAGGCGCCGAGCCGGCATTATACGTCTTTGAGGGCACAAGGTATTCCAGAACGGCATACTCGATCTCCTCCGGCAGCAGCATGATGTTCCCGTAATATCCCTTTTCTTTGAGCCAGCCGATAACCGACCCGTAACCGGGTCTGAGGTTGTAGTGCACCGAGTTCCCGGCGGCATCCACGATATCGGCGTACATATTTTCCTCCGAACCGGCAGTCAGTTCCTCAAAGGTTAAATCGAGCACGTCCCGTCGCAGGCGGGCGGCGAACTCCCCGATCTCGGCCCTGTCTGTCAGGATCACCGGCCTTTTCGAGGTCCGGTGATCGCCGATCTCGATCATTTTGATTTCGTCCGGGTTCTGGGCCACCACCGGGAACCTGACCTGTTTATACTCCAGGGACTCGTACACGGGTTTGAGCAGGGAGGTGTAATCCCTCTCATCGAAGGAATACCGGCGGACCAGGCGGGTGCCGTTTTCCAGGGTATAAACAATATAGTGGTCAATCCCATCTGCGGGGCGAGGGGCCTTCAGCAGCTGCCGGTGCAGGAGGATGAGGTTTTTGATGTTGTTTCGATCTTTGAGAAAGGCACCCCCTCTGTACTCGTATTCTACATTTTGTTCGCGGGTGCTTTCCTGCTCGTCTCGAAGTATCCAACCGCCGATGGAGGTACCGAAATAGACCTCCCTTACCTTTTCCGGGGCGGGAATCCGATGTTCATAACCGGTGGCGTCCACAGCAATCCCCAGCAGCAGCAACATCGTCACCGCAGCATATCCCAGATAGCCCTTGTACGACGACCAGATCTTTAAAGATTTCTGCAGCAGGGCTTCGGCCGTCAGGTAGCCCAAAAGGGAACCCAGCACGTAGCCCAGGGCGATGACGGGGAAAGCACCTCTGTATACACTGGCAAAGTACGCACCTGCCAGCAGCATGGCGCAGGCGGTCACACCGTACTTGAAAACCGGCCGCAGGATCGGAAAGGCGATGACCTCACCGGCTGCTTCGGCGTGCCTCAACCTGTAGACATAAGCGGCGGCAGCCAGGAACAGGGTGGCCGCCAGAAGGTATACCGCAACGGTTCCGGAGACGTTTTCGGCGGCGGAGAGATTCCTGGAGGTGCCGCCGGTAAACACCATCAGGGGAAAGTTATACTGGAATTTGCCGGGTTGGGTGATGTCGAAGTAGCCGTAAACCAGGTGCCGGAGGTTTTCGGACAGGAGCACGTATAAACCGCTGGGCAGGACCTGCAGGATATAGGTAAAGATGATATGGGCAACGGCATTCCCCGTGAACATTCCCACCAAAACGGCGATGGAGAAGGTCAGCGTGTCGAAGAGGGCGCTCATTCCCATCCACCGGAGGATGTCCACCGGGGTGTAATATAACTTCAAGAGGGTGGTGGCATTCAGGGCCAGCAGCACCAGGCCGGTGACCAGAACGGGCATAAGCAGCAGCACCAGCCCCGCCGCCGTGTGGCTGAGAAACAGGGTTTTCCGGTCGAGGGGGAGGCTGTGCAGGACCGCCGTCGCCCGGCCGTTGTGGAGATACTGGAAGAGCAGCACCGCCAGGATTACGGGCACGGTGCAGAGCAGGACGATCTGCAGCCCGGCCGCGCCGGAAAAAAGGTCCAGCGTGTTCCGCAGCATTTCCCCGGCCCATTTATTGGCGAGAGGCAATTCCCTCATCATGTGGTCGAAGGGCAGGATCAGAAGCAGGGCGATGCCGTACAGGACGCCGACCCACCAGAAACGCTTGAGGGCGCCGGCCATCACCCCTTTGCTAAATAAGGACCCTTTGAACGTCATAACCGATCCCCCCCAGTTCGTAGATGAAAACCTCCTCCAGCGTCAGCGGCAGGATATCCAGGAGCACCGGCTCAGCCCGCCGCACCTCGGACAGGAGCCGGTCCTTATCCCCTTTTACTATCAACTGAAGGACGCTCCCGCTTTGCTGCCGGTGCAGAACCGTTTCCTCCCGGAGCAGATCCGGAGGCACCGTTCCGGCAAAGGCGACCTGAATCTTATGGATATCCGTCTTCAACTCGTCGAGATCCCTTTCCACCAGGATCGTGCCGTTGTGCAGGATCCCCACATGGTCGCAGACATCCTCCAGTTCCCGCAGGTTGTGGGAGGAGACCAGCACCGTGGTTTGGCGTTCGGCGACATCCTGGAGCACCAGGTTCCAGACCTGTTTCCGCATTACCGGGTCCAGGCCGTCGACCGGCTCATCGAGGAGCATCACCCGGGGCATGGCGCAGATCCCCAGCCAGAAGGCCACCTGCTTCTGCATGCCCCGGGACAAACGGGTGACCCTCCTCCCGGGGTCGATAGAGAACACCTGCTTTAAGAGCCGGTATCTCTCCCAGCTCCAGTCGGGGTAGAGGCCGGCATAAAACCTGGCCGTTTCCTCAATGCTGTATTGAGAGAAGAAATAAAGGTCGTCCGGTATGTATACCAGGAGCGCCTTGACCTCCGGATTCTCGTAGACCGGCCGGCCGTCAACAGTGACGGTTCCCGCATCCTGCCGGTAGACGCCGGCCAGGTGCTTGATGAGGGTGGTCTTTCCGGCGCCGTTAGGCCCCACCAGGCCGTAAACGGAGCCTTTCCCCACGTTGATACTGACGTTTTCCAGGGCTTTGATTTTGCCGAAGCTCTTGCTGAGCTCTTTCACCTCTATCACTCAATCAGGCCTCCTTTCCTGTAGATGGTGCGGACGGTTTCGATCAGATGCTCCACCGGCTCGTTCAGATACATCAGTTCCGATACGTTTCTCTCCAGCTCCCGCAGCAGCTCCTCCCGCCGGTGATTGGGGGTCGAGCGGTTCTGCGGGGTGACAAAGCTCCCCTTGGCCCGGATGGAGTAGATGAACCCCTCCGCCTCCAGGTCCTTGTATGCTTTTTGGATGGTGTTGGGATTGACGGTCAGCATCTGGGCGAGCTCGCGCACCGAGGGTATCCGCTCGTCCGGCTTCAACACCCCGCGGATGATCAGCGTCTTGATTTTTTCCTTGATCTGTTCGTGCAGGGGTCGGCGATCCCTGAAGTCCGGCTGTAACATAGGCACCTCCTCTCTGTATTAATAACATTAATACAGTTAATACAGTGCTATAATATACCAGTCATGGCAGGTTGTCAAGTACTTAACTTATTGAAAATCATTGCCAACACCCTTAAAGCGCCCGGAGAAGATGTGCAATAAGACAGGGTCGAAACTCATCTCCGGGGTTCCGGTTGAGATTTTCCGACATAACCGTGGCGGCAAACGGTTATTTTTTACGTCCAAACCCGTATTTACAGAATATAGTCCGCTTATGCCTGCTTTTGACCTGATTGGGAATAGAAGAGGGAGGCATCAACCTTGAGCAAGAAAGTATTGTTTGCATTGTGATGGGGGATATTTTACCATGGCAACAGTGTAAGGCGGGGCGTTGACGAACAGGTGGAAAACAGCCGTGAACTGAATAAGGGGTATCTCCGTTACCCGGAAATACCCCTTCCCATGTGCAGCGATTTAGAACATTGAGAGAGTGCGAGGGGGCAGTAATCCCCCTCAAATTGAGGGGAGGACGCCACTTGCCGGTTGCTAGAGAACCTTTACGTCGCTGGCCTGAGGCCCGCGGCTGCCGCGGACTACGTTGAACTGCACGGTCTGCCCTTCTTGCAGGGTTTTGAAACCCTGACCCTGGATCGCCGAATAGTGAACAAAAACATCCCCGCCGTCGTTACACTCGATAAACCCGTAGCCCTTCTCGGCATTGAACCATTTAACTTTTCCCAGCATTTTTTAAGCCTCCTTTCCGAAATCATCAACCAAAAAGCGGAATACCCTCAAATACCCCGGTCCCTACCCAAAAGGAGGCCTCAATATTTTCAGTTATTCACGACTTTTTAATGTCGCCTAATTCTATCACACAGGCAAACAAAAAACAATATGCCAGATAACTTTTTATGTGAGAATATGCAGGGAACGGCTGGGGGTTTACCCCAGCCGGATCTCCTTGTACTGCCTGGTGATCTCCACAATGGCCGTCTCGGTGGGCAGGCGCTCACCGCTGGAACCGGCGGCGTACCCCACCGCATCGGAGTTCATAATGGAATACCGGGCGGTTTCCACGTCCTTGAAGGGGCCGCCGTGGGTGAGAACGAGCACCTCCGGGTTCACCTCTCTGGCCGCCCTGCAGATCTCCTGGATGTGCCTGGTGGCCTCCTCGAGGCTCTGGGACTTTTTCGCCCCCGTCAAGCCGCCGACGGTCACCCCCACGATGGCGCCGATCACGTCGGCGCCGGCTTCGGCCATGATCCGCCCCTCCTCCGGGGTGAAGGCCCATCCTACCGTGAAGACATCCTTCCGGTGGGCGGTTCTGATCAGTTCCACTTCCCTGGAGAAGCCGATCCCCGCAGCCTCGAGCTGCTCCGCAAACTCCCTGCCGTAAATGCCCACAAAGGGCTCGTTGGTAATCCCGGAAAAGCCTATGTCCAGCAATTCGTCAATGAACCTTTCCATATTCAGGGCGGGGTCGTGGGCGCCGATCCCGGCGATGCACGGGGTTTCCCTCACCGCCGGAAGGGTCTCCCGGGCCATCCGGGCCACGTGTTCGTTGGCGTTGGAATAGGGGAGCCAGGCAAGGAGGGAGGGCTGACCCATCATCCGGTAGTGGGCGGTGCTGTAGACGCCGATGAGATCGGCTCCACCCATTTCGGCGCACCTGGCGGTCAGGCCGATCCCCGCCCCGAACATGAGAATGGCCTTTCCCTGCCGGACCTGGCCGCGCAGACGCTCCAGTACCTCTTGCCGCGTATAGCGCTTAGCCACCGGTACACCCCCCTAGAACGGGATGACATAGGGAAGGTCCTGGTGGCTTCCCTTCTTCCACTTGCCGTTCAGCATCTCTTCCAGCAGTTCCGCCATCAGGTCGGCGAACTCGGGCTCGTTCAGGTGCCTGTCGACGATGATCACGTCGAGATTCGGCTTGTCCCTGTCAATGACCTTGCGCAGGGCGGATACGAAATAGCCGCTCCGCAGCGACCATCCGGGATGATCCGGGTCTTCCGCCCAAACGGGTCCCGGCCCGGGCCCCGCCCAGCCGAGATCCTTGTTAGGCGCCGGAAGATCGCAGGCCCCCCAGCCGCGCATCGGCACGCAGAGCACCGTCGGCCCCTTTGCCCTGTTAAGCTTTTCGGCGATATGCTCCCCGATGCGGTATGCCTCCCCGGTGGACACCCCGATGCACGTCACCATGGGGTTGTGGACGTAGAGGCCGCGACCGGGCCGGTCGGTCTCCTTGAGCAGCCTCTCCGGCACCGTATCCTTGGGCCCGAAGTTGATCAGGTCGAGGCCGCCCGGGGCAACAACCTGGGGAATTCCCTTCTCCCCGGCGGCAGTGAGGCGATCCGGGCCTGCGCTGAGCACACCTCCCAGCAAGAGGTCGCCGATCTCGTGGGTGGTGATGTCCAGGATTCCTACGATGTAGCCGTCCCGGATCAGTTCCTCCATCGACCGGCCACCGCTGCCCACGGCGTGGTTGATCATGACATCGTAGCCCCGGTCCTCAAAGTACTTTGACGCCCTCAGAACGCATGGAGTGGTAACCCCGAACATCATGCACCCGATGAGCGGCTTTTCTCCAACCGCCCCTGTTTCCGGGGCATTTGCCATACCAACAATGGCGCCCGCGGCATTGTTCAGGATCCTGCGGGTCACCTTGTTGAGGCCGGCCTCGGCGATGGGATACATCAGGCAGAGGTCCTTGGTGCCCACATAGGGGCTGACGTCCCCGGAGGCCATGGTGGTCAGCATGAACTTCGGGACTCCGATGGGGAGGGTCTGCATGATGCGGGTGGCGATGCTCGCCCCCATGGATCCACCGTAGGCGATCATCCCGTCCAGCCTGCCTTCCCGCAGCAGCCTGGCGACAAGCTTCGAGGCGGCTTCGACGATGATGTCTGAGGCCTTGCCCCGGTCCAGGGCGAAGATCTCCTCCTTGGTGCGGCCGATCTCACCCAGGACCTGGCTGATACTGATATCGGCCCAGCCCACCTCCCGCCCGACGCTCAATTCCAGTATGGTCGGCTCGCCGCCGGCGGCCTTGACCCGTTCGGCCAGGTACCTGATCTCCTGCCCCTTGGTATCCAGGATTCCCGCCACGTAAATGCTCGGTCTCTTTCCCATAGCTTTGTCCTCCTTTCCGGACAATCTCAGGTTAAAGGCTTGAACTCACAGGGACTGCTGTTGATGAGGACGGGCACCGCATCAGAAACGTCGACCCTGCTGCAGGAGGCGATGTCCTCCTCTCGTTCTATCTCCACCAGGCGCCGCCCGCTGCCGGACTCCATAAAGCAGGACCGGATGTCCGGGTAGGAGTCAAACAGCCGGTGGGCGGCCCGGGCGGCGTCGGAGACCGCCAGGTTAAGCCCCATTTCCTTTCCCGTATGCAGCAGAGTTTTGACCAGGTAACCGGCGCAGCAGGCATCGTCCAGGACGAATCTTCCCTTTTCGCCGGCGCAGACGATCCCAACGCCCGTACCGTGTTCCCGGGCAAGCTCCAGTGCCCTCCTGCAGCAAGCGGAGGCGTTGAGAAAACAGCCGACAAGCACCGCCCGGGAAAAAGCCACCTTTTTGATCACCTTTGTCCCGTTGGTGGTGGTCAGAACGGCCTTTTCCCCGCAGAGATTCACCCCCTGCAGCTCAAAGGGGGAATTGCCGAAATCGAATCCCCTCAATGTCAGGCCGTTGCGTTCCCCACCGATGAGCCACCCCTTTTCCCGGGCCAGGGCCCGGGCCCCGGCCACTGATCCTACAGTATAGACGCTCCGGCAGCCCTTATCCAGAAGAGTGACGATGGTGGAACTGGCGCGGATCACGTCCACCACGATGCAGACCAGTTCTCTCCAGGCAGGCCGCACCTCGGATGGCACCAGGGCAACGTCGACCAAAAGCGGGCCCATCCCCATCAAAGCTCATCCCCCTAAACTGCGGTTCTATTTCTTCAGCGGAACGTTCTTAAACTGGCGCACCGCCTCGGCGAGCGGCACCTCGATCGGAATACGCTCGATGCTGGAAGCACCCAGGAAGCCTACCGCCTCGGTGTGCTGGTAGATGTAAGCGGTGTCCTCAGGACCGGAGATGGGGCCGCCGTGAGCGAAGATCATGATGTCCGGGTAACCTTCCCGGGCAGCCCTGGTCATCTCCCGGATGAGCTCGGCGGACTGCTCCAGGGTCATGGCTTCGGCATACTTGGAGCCGATGGAGCCGCCCTTGGTGAGGCCCATGTGGCAGATGATAACATCCAGCTGCGCCCGGCCGACCATGGCCGCTTCCTCCACGTTGAAGGCATAGCCAAGGGTGAAGAAGCCAAGCTCCTTGGCCAGCTTCAGGGTCTCGATCTCCACACCGTAGCCCATTCCGGTGTCTTCCAGCTCCTTGCGGAACCTCCCGTCAATGAGGCCGACGGTGGGGAAGTTCATGACCGCGGAGAAGCCGATCTCTTTGAGCTGCTTCAAATAATAGCGCATCTCCCGGGTGGGGTCCGTCCCGCAGATCCCGGCGATCATGGGGGTCTCCTGGATTACGGGGAAGACCCGGTTGGCCAGGTCGATGACGATCTGGTTGGCGTCCCCGTAAGGCATCAGCCCGGCCAGGGAGCCCTTTCCGTCCATCCGGAACAGGCCGGAGTTGTAGACCCCGATCAGGTCGACACCCCCCTTCTCCGCAAACTTACCGGAGATCCCGGTGCCGGCACCGGCGATGATGACCGGTTTCCCCTCGGCTATGGTTTTCTTCAAACGGGCCAATACCTCTTCTCTGGTGTACTGCTTTGCCATTTCTCGACAACCTCCTTGTTTTTTTGATTTAAGCCTTGATCTCGAAGATGCCCGGCTTTGCCTCATCGGGATAGCCCCAGGCATCAAGCGCAGCCTTTAATTCGGGATGCTCTTTGGCCGCATCCCGCAGCTCGATGCCGTTCATGGTGGCGTCGATCGCCTGCCGCATCGCCCTTCCCCCGGCCTCGGGGCCCATCGGGTGGCCGTGAATGGCGCCCCCGGCCCCCAGAATGCAGTCGTTTCCCAGGTCTCTGACGATGGCGGGCACCACCGAGGGCATCACCCCGCCGCCCGGCATGGGGAAAACGGGTTTGAAGTGCAGCCATTTGCTTAAGAGGTTATGCCCGATCTCCAGGTAGCGCTCCCTCAGGAACGGGAATTTACCGAAGGGGCTCGGGTAAACCACGATGTCGGCTCCTGCCAGCCGGGCCAGCTTGCCCAGGATCAGGTGGGAGCTCATGCCGGAATAGGGGGATTCGTACATGGTCCCTGCAAAATCCAGGTGCGCCAGGATGGGCACGTTGATCTCCGGGTCCTCGGCCAGTGCCTGCAGCGCCGAAATGCCGACGGTCAGGTAGTTGAGCATGATGCCGTTTGCGCCGGCATCAATCGCCCGCCTGGCGTTGTCCCGCACCCGGTCGGCCCGGTCGGTAACGTTTACGGTGTAAAGCACCTTGTGCCCCGTCTCCTCGTAAATGCGCCGGGCCTCCTCCATGTAGAGCCTGACCCTGTCCACCATCGGGCAGAATACCGGATCGGCGATCAGTTCATCGTCCTTGACGATGTCGACACCGCCCCGGACGGCACGGGAAAACAGCCTGGCGCCGACCTCCGGGGTGTAGCCGGTGCAGGGCTTGATCATGTTGTTCAACAGCGGCCGCTTTTCCACTCCCAGGATCTCCCGGACCCCCTTAGTTCCGAACTTGGGGCCCTTGAAGCCCTCCAGGAAGGGTGTGGGGAACTTGAGGTCCAGGAGCTTCAATTTCCCGGACATGGAGATGTTGCCGATAACCGTGCTCAAGAGCATGGGGATCTGGGGGCCGAAATTCACCGAGGGGTAGGCGAGCTGGAAGACGAACTGCCTGGTCCCGGCTCCCGCAGGCACCTCGAACTCGTGCCCCGGCACCTCGTAAATGCCTACAACCTTTGCCACGTGTCTTTCGCGCACTTCCGGGGTCTCCTCGGGGACCGCAACCCAGGTTCCCGTCGTCTGCTCCACCGCGATAGCGCTGATTTTCGAGACGATATCGCTCCCGGCGCCTGTTTCCAGGTAATAGGTGGCGATCACGTAACTGTCTTCTTTTTCGATCTGTTCAGGAATGGCAAGCATGTCCAATGACGACACTAAATCTCCTCCTTGTCCGTGGCCGTTTTAATCGCAACATTTAGAAGTTTCTCCCGAAATGCCTCATCTTATCAGACCCTCATGGATCCATCACCTCGATCACGCCGGTGTAAACAAAAAATCCCACCCCTCGTAACCTGACGGTTACTCCAGGAGTGGGACTTACTCTCGTCTCTAGTCCCGGCTTAATATGCCTTTCAGTTTACCTCTTCGATATGAAATTGAAAACTCCTTCTAAAAATTTTCGACGTTCCACAATTTTTCCGCGCTGGTGTCCACGGCAACCGCTCCGGCCTTGAGAACCAGCCGGAGGTCCTGGATGCCTTTGATCAGTCCTGCCGCGATAATCGGCTGTTGAAAGTGCTCCCTGAGCTCGTCCATCACCCGGAGCACGGCCAGCCCCGGCAGGACCTCGATGAAGTGGGGTTTCGACTGTTTCAAAACACTGATCCCGGTGGCGATGGAAGGGGAATCGTGGGCGAACAGCCTCTGCACCGTGAGCAGTCCTTCCTTGCGCGCCGCGGTGATCAGCTGGCTGCCCGGCGTGACTATCCCGGTCACCCGGGCCTTATCTCTCAAGAACCTGACGGCGGTGTGATCCCTGCCCAGCCCGGCTATGAGATCCACGTGGACCAGCACCAGCTTGTTGTGTTTTTCCAGTTCCCGGCCGATCTCTTCGACGTTGAAAATATCTCCAGAAGAGATCAGAACCACCCGCGCCCTGCAGGAAATCGCTGCGGGTAGCTGATCCTCCCGTCGCAGGGAGGCGATAACTGGATAGGCTTTGATCGCCTGCATAAATTCTTCTAACCGGGGCATCTCAAGTTTTCCCCTTTACCACAAGATTAAAGATCAACCACCTGCAACAGGATCAGAGGGCTTCAGTCTGCGGCGGCTTGAGGCTTTCCGCCGGGAAAAGGTTTTTTGATCTGATTATAAATACAACAAACAGCACCGCCGCCAGAGCGTCAAAGACCTACTTCTCTTTGGAGAACCCGAAGCTGCCCAACCTGCCCGCAACCTGCCGGTATTCGCGGATGCAGAAGGCATAGGGCCTGATCTTGTCAAGGTCGGGATTCCCGTTGGAAGACCTGAGTTTTTTGATCCCGTTCACACTGCGCCTTTATTGAGCCTCCGGGCTATTCTCAACCAGTTCACTCACCGGGACCCGGGCCCGCCTCCGGGTGTCGAGGTAGCGAACCTCCGCAGTGCTGCCCTCAATATTTTCGATCCAAACAGGCGCGCCCTTATGGTGTACATCAATCACTCCCAGTGAGTTAAAGATCTCTATCGCCCTTTCCGTATCCAACCAGATCACCGCCCTTTTTTCGTTAGCATTCCTCACTCCTGCGAATGTTATAAATGCTGAACTGCTACTGCAGCGGTCATTTAAATCAACTACCTCTTTTTTTCTCAAGGGTCCGGGCAATCACCGATTGCACAGCCGGCCTGCATCAGGTCATCTCCACCGTTACTTCCGCTACCTTTGGTGCTTTACCAAGCTGTCATATAATATGGTTAGTTAAAAACCTTAGGAGATATTGAGATGACACTTGACGAATTAATAAATCTTGCCCAATAGCACGGAATATACTTGGGCAAAAATCCCAAAAGAACATTAAGATATTATGTTTCAAAGGGGTTAATGAGTCCTCCTCAAATAGAATATGAAGGTAAAACCAAAAAGGCGGTTTACTCTTTAGAGAACCTGGTAAAATATGAATAAACGATTTTGTCGCTGCGGCCAGCCGATGTTAAAGGTCAAAAAGACCGTAGATCGAAATATAAATAATCAAGTGATAACCATTTATAATGTACCTGCCCTATACTGTGAACAGTGCAAACAAACTCTTTTTAGTGCACGTACAGTTAAAAAAATGGACGAACTACTTCGTAAATTTCCCGGCAAGAAAGTGTTTGAATACCCTAACTTTCCGTCCCCCAGCGATGACGCAATTAATATTTGAAAAATTAGGTATCGACGATTTATCAGATGATCTTGAGCAACCGGTAAATAAATGGGACATTATCCTTTTATCAGAGCGTTTACAATCATTGATAAGTGCCTGAACCGCCCTTCCCTTAGAGCCAAATTGCTCATTAATTACCTCATGGCAACAAGGGATTACTGCGGCAGATCGGCCAGGCACCCATCCACCAGATTTTCCACCTCATCCTTCGCAGGGCCGAACACCACGACATTCAGGCTGAGAGAGGGTTTTAAAAAAACGGAGCCGCTCCAGTCGTTTGAGGCCCGGGTGACCACCTTCCCCGGCTTCGTGCAGCTGAAAGCGGCGTAAGGCTCCCCTTCCGTAACAAAGGCCTTGATGTGGCCTGGCACTACCCCTTTGATGCTCAGCCCCTCCGCCAGGCGCAACAGCAGCCTGGAAACGATCCCCTCCAGTTCCCCGGCGCTCAAGGGGCGAGGCGGCCTCAGTTCAACCCTTCTGGAAACCGCCGTCTCATGCATATGCATGCTGCAACAACCTCCTCAGGACCGGTTCCTCGATGCCTTTGATTAGGGAAGCGGGCAGCACCTCCGCCCGAGGGTTGATCTCTTTTGCCTTCGCCATGAGGCTCTGCAGGGCACTTTCACTTGCTTCGTCGATCTTGCCGGCAATAACCAGATCCGCCTCCGCTATCTGGGCAAAGATCAGTTCCGGCATGATCTCCGAAAGCTCCTCCCAGCGGCCGGTATCGGCGATAACCAAGGTGAATATATTGTCAATCCCTTTCCCGTACTTCCTGAGAGTATTCAGGATCGTGCTTGGTCTGGCAATCCCGGTGGCTTCGATGATCAGCCAGTCGGGGTTAAACCGTTCCGCGATCTGGTTCACCGCAAGGGTCAGTTCACCCGTCAGTTGACAACATATGCAGCCCCCGTAGATCTCTCGGACCTGGAAGCCCTCCCGGGCAAGAAACCGGTCGTCGATCCCCACTTCCCCGGCCTCATTCTCGATGATGACCACTCTCTGTTCCTTCTGCACGACCAGGTACCCGGCAAGATGCCTGATGAACGTGGTCTTTCCGGAGCCCAGGAAACCGCTCACCAAAATTACCCTCATCCTTTCATCCCTTTCCAAAGCCGAACAGCGAAAGGTTGGAGATAGAATCCTTCATATCTATGCGGAAATAATCCATGGCAAGCTCCTCTCCGGGCTCCAGAACCACAAAGTTTTCATCCCAGGGTCCGGTCAGCAGCTGTTTCAGCAAACCGATAGAACCCTTCACCACCTGGTGCTTCAGCCCCATCATTGCGGCGATTTCATAAGACTTCGCCAGGCAGGCGTCGTCAAGCGGGTATGCTCCCGTGTCGATCAGGACCAGGCGCTGGTAGTGCTCCAGCATCATTTTTAAAACCCGCTCCGCCCGCTCCCTGCCGTAGCGTTCCACGCAGCGTTCAAATTCCCTGATTATGTTGTTTTCGTTAACGATCCATCCTCTGGTCAGGAAGTAGCTGACCATTTCCCGGGAAAGGGCTTCCCTCTTTTCGTAGGACCCCAACAGGAGGGAGATGCAGTCGTCAACCCTGGGCACGATCAGCCTCGCCCCGGAAGAGTGCAGGCCCAGCAGCGAGTTGCCGCAGTACCCGTAGCAGAGGATGATGTTTTCCACATTGGTGATCCTGCTCACCGTTTCCTGCAATTTCATGCGCAGGGCATCCGGGTGGTTGTGGAGCCCCGATTCCACCCAGAGGACCGGGTACTTAACCCCGGTCTCGGCAATCGCCATGTTTACCTCGTCGCTTATCGTCTGGCATGCTATGACAATTGTGCTCATTAATACACACCTCATTTAGCCGTTCTGCTGCCGGCAGCGCACCTGCCGTTGCCGCGTTCCTTAAGCAGTCTGATACAGAGTTCGGCGCCATCTGTGCAGTTTTTTGCCCAGTAGTCCGCGCCGGTATAAATGCAAACAACCTCGTTCACCAGGCCGCCGATGACGATCGTCGGTCGCCGTTTCCCTAAACTTTTCTTAACCAGGCAAACCGTCTTTTTCATGGAATCGTATGCATCGGAGATCAGGCCGGACAGGCAGAGAATGGGGGCGCCGGTTTGGCGGAGCTTCTCCAGGAATACCCTCGGAGGCACATTGACACCGACATCAAGCACCTCCAGCCCGTAATGGCGCATCGTCACAATCGTAATGTTTTTTCCTATATCATGGATGTCCTTTTCCACGGTGCCGAACACCACCTGAGGCCGGCCGCCGTGGCTTGAGGTTTCACCGGCAGGCCCAAGCACCACCTGCTGGGCGTGCTTGTAGATATCGGCGGCCATTACCACATCGGCCAGGAAGTACTCCCCCCTGTTATACCTTTCCAGCACAATCTCCACTCCGGTCCTTACCTCCTCCAGCAGCACAAAGGGGTCGATCCCCTTTGCCAGGCCATTCCGGACCAGGGAAATGGCCTTTTCCTCCTGGATGCCTGCAACAGCAGAAACTATGAGCTTGCGCACCGCCTGCATCGCCCGATCACTTCCCATTTCATGGTTGTGAAACAGCCTTTAAAGTAAAACGGTCGCCGCGGCAGATCATCTTTGACCATCCAATCGGCCGGTTCTTTGCGGCATAGATGATCTGTTCAATGCACAGGGCGGGAAGCCCTGCCCTGGCCTCCAGCAGTTCTGCTTCCTCCTTCGACAGGATACACGGAGAAACCTCTAAAACATTTTTTACCGACACCAGTTCGGTGTGCCGGGCTACCAGGTCCGGAAAGGCGGCGTAGGCGATCTCTTTCTCCAGCAGGGGAGTTCCTTTAACATAGGGCAGAAACCGGGAATCAACGGCAACCGGCCCCTTTTCATCCGACAGGATGCGCCTGATCTTCAGCACCTTGTTCCCTTCTTTTACGCCCAATTTGTGAGCAATCTTTGCATCCGCCGGGATTATTTCCAGTTCGCTGAGCTGGACCCTGAATCCCTTGTTTTTCCCAAAGATTTTATTTTCGGAAAACTCCAGCAAAAGTGTATCCATGCGCGGGGAGGCGACGAAGCTGCCCTTGCCCTGAATTGATTCGATATAGCCGTCTTTCGCCAGCAATTCCAGCCCGTGGCGCACGGTCATGTGGCTGACCCCGTACTGCCTGGCAAGCTGGGCTGTTGAGGGGATCATGTCCCCGGGCTTCAGTTCGCCCCGGTCGATCTTGTTTTTTATATCTTCCGCCACCCGGTAGTAGGCGGGGAGAAAAGAGGAACGTGCCCTCATAGAAACTTTACACCCCTATGGCGCCGGGTACCCGCCTTCGGGGGGAGGGGGCGGGCACCCGGTCTTATAAGAACATTAAAGTCCCTTTTCAATAATTCACGACATACCTGGCAATTCCCTGCCGGGCAGAGGATTTAACCTTTGACCGACTCGATCATCGCCTTGACATTTTCCGGTTTGGCGTTGGGAGGGATGTCACAGCCCTGGGCGAGGATGAACCCGGAGGGCCCGATGTTCTCGATCAGGCGCCGGCAGTAGTTGTGAACCTCATCCGGCGTTCCCAATGAGAGCAAAGCCGCCGGGACATCCCCCATGATGCACAGGTGGTCCCCCAGAATTTCCTTGGCCTTGAAAATGTCGGTGGTTCCGTCAGGTGAAAAGACGCATTTACCCTTCGGGAGTTCCCGCAGGTACTCCAGGTCCCTGGTCCAGTTGGAGTCGAAATGAAGAACGGCGATTACCCCTTCATCCACCACCGCCTGGACAAGCTTTTTGTAATAGGGAAAAACAAACCGCTGCCACAGCCGCGGAGACAGGAACTCGCTGGCGGAGCGCCAACCGCCCACCCATGTTGCGATCGGCTTGATGGCACGGCAGAACTGCCTTGCGCTCTCCACAATATCTTCTATTGCCACATCCATTGCAGCCTGCACCTTGTCCGGAATCCGGAACAGGTCCTTCAAGAATTCGCTCATGGAACGACCACCGCAGAAAACTTCATAGGGTATGGTGGTAATTCCAGGGGAAAAAGGGACAATTCCCATATCCTGTGTAGCTTTAATGGCATCGGGTAAAGATTCTACGAACTGTTGGAATTTGGCATTCAGGTTGTCCAGCCTGTGCATATAGTAATCATCGAGAAACTTTTTGTACCCCTGGTTGATGATGGTGTCATAGTCCTCAACCGTCATCAACTCTTTTTCGTCTACCTGCCACAGGTCATCTTCCGGCAGGTCGCGGCCGGGGATCTTCAATTCGGAAATCCATAATACACTCAGTAAATACACAGAAAAAGACGGGTGCTGGATTCCGTCAACCTCGCCCAGGCTGGTTACGGCCTTTAGAATGGCTTCGTTGAACAGCTTTGGATTTGTGCATGAATCCGCCAATTTAACCCTAAGGTACTTCAAGTAGAAGGAATCCCCCATCGGCACCACCGGCACCCGGTCGGGCTTGCCCAGGGCCACGGCCGTCTTAATGCGGTTTAAACGCTCTTCGTACAGCTCCCTGGCAGTCACCATTTAAGCCACCCCCAGCATCTTTTTGGCGATATCCACACCTGCCGGAGCGTCAACGCAGTAAGCATCCGCTCTCACGTATTTGCAGGTGGCCTCATCCACAGGGCCTCCGCCGATCAGAACCTTCACTTCATTCCGCAACCCGGCCTGCTCCAGGGCTTCGACGGTGGCCTTCAGGCTGTCAAAACTGGTGGTCAGCAGGCAGGAAAGCCCCACGATCTGCGGTTTATGTTCCTTCACCGCCTCCACGAACTTCTGAACGGGGACATCCACTCCCAGGTCAATCACGTTGAAGCCGTTGCTGCTGAATACAAGTGCTACGATGTTCTTGCCGATGTCGTGGATATCTCCGGCCACCGTTCCCAGCACCATCGTTCCCACGGTTTCCCCTGCACTTCCCTTGAGCTTCTCCTGCAGGGGCTCCGCCGCCTTCTTAAAGATATCGGCAGCCATGATCAGCTCGGAAAGGTAATACTCCTGCGCCTGGTAACGCTCCCCGATGATCTCCATCCCCTTTTGCAGTTCCCCGAAGATCTTTTCCGGAGGAACTCCTTCGTCCAGCTGCCTCTTTACCTCAGCATAAACCTCTTCCTCCATCAAGTCCCCCATGTAGGTGGTCAAAGATTCGCCCATTTTTTGTTTCCCTCCAGTTTAAATATTCTTCATACTTGATTCGGAAGCACACATTAGTTTAAGCTGAACCGGGCCCGGTCCATCACACACCTGCTTTGTAATGAGTCTTCCGGTTTAACCCCCCGACTCGCACCCCCTCCCCATCTGGAAACTGAAGGCTAAAATATATAAATCCTTTATATTAACCCCTTGCGGTAAGCATTGGCATAAGCACGGCAGTACCGGTCTTTGCCAATCAAGGCTTCCGTGGTATAAATACTCCCCATCAGGTCCCGGTCGAGGGGATCCAGAATCGCCGAATCCATTCCCTCGTAGAGGGCGATGGTCAGGAAATGACGGTTGATCATTTTCCGTTTAGGCAGTCCGAAAGAGATGTTGCTCAGACCGGAAGTGATCTTCACCTGCGGAAACTCTTCCTTGAGGCGGCGCATTACCTCCACAAACTTCAGCATCGATTGGTTGTCGGTAGAGAGGGCGATCACGAGCGGGTCGATGTAGATCCTGTCGGCCGATATCCCGTATCCCTGGGCCTTGCAGATCAGGCTTCTGGCAATACCCAGGCGGGTCTCTACGTCCTTCGGGATTCCCTTGTCATCGAGGGTAAGCGCAATTACATCCCAGCCATACTGTTTCGCCAGAGGGAAAATCTTTTCAGGCTTATCCCCTTCCTCGGATACAGAATTGATCAACCCACGTTTACCGGCATAAGGTATCACCTCCGCCAGCGTATCAGGGCTGGGACTATCCAGACACAGGGGAACATTCACCACTTCCTGCACTATCTCCACCAGCCACCGCAAGCTTTCCACTTCCTTGCTCGGCTCGGTTCCGGCGCAGAGATCGATGTAATCGGCTCCGGCAACCTCCTGATCCCGGGCCAGCTTCTGAATAAACTCCTTATCCCGCCTCGCAATGGCTTCACCAACAGACTTAATCGTTCCGTTAATCTTTTCACCAATGATAATCATCCGGCAAATCCCCTTTTGTATATTATTTCCACAGGAATTACCTGTTGGTCATCCTATTTAACGAAGCCCGGTTGTAACACATACCTGAGACCAAAGAACATTCAGAGAATACCCGGTTAACCAACATATATAGATAACTAGATTACTTTAATTATATAATAGTCCTCCTGAGCAATCAACCACTTTATCATAAACATTTTCGGCGTTTAACCCGTAATATACTGGAAGCGCGAACTCTGCGGAAATTAAGCCCGTTCTTGCTAAATCCCTGGAGGCGGTTATAATCACGGCATATCTAAGGAGTCTACGCAGAGGGAGAAATGAAGGCCCTGTTGTCATGGCCCCGGAGGCCGGCTTGTCGGCGGCAGGAGAGAAGGTAATCGATCTCTCAATAAGGTGAGCGACGAGCTACCCCGGAGGCAAGCCCTCAGGCGGGGAATTAGAAAAGGAAAAATCTCCCCCGTTTCATCGAGGGAGATTTTTCGTCAGGATGAGGGTCATGCTTAAGCGGTCTCAGCAGCGGTTTGTTCTGCCTGGCCGGTTGGATTACCCTCTGCGGTTGTTGTCTGGTCGGTTGGCTGGGTGAGGGTTTGATCCGTTGAATCCGCCGGGGGCTGGGTAGTCTGATCTGTTGTAACGCCGGCAGTTTCATCGCCGATCCTGTCCGCCACACTCGCCAGCATGGCGGCGATTTCAGCCCTCGTTATGGCGCTGTTGGGATTGAACTTGCCGTCAGGGGTGCCCTTGATGATCCCGGCTTCGGCGAGGGCCAGGATGTAGCCCAGATCCTCGGAGGATATCAGCACCTTGTCGCTGAAAGTGACGCTTGACGTATCAACGGGTTGCAGTCCCAGGGCTTTGGCCAGCATGACCGCGGCCTGGGCCCTGGTCGCCTGCACCTGGCTGTGGAACCTGTTGACATTGACGATCTTCAAGACAACCGCCTTCCTGATCGCATCCTTTGCCCAGCCGGGCACATCCGGGACGTCGATTTCTTCCCCCTGATCACTGTTACCTTCGGAAAGCTCGTCCTGATTCTCGGAAACGTCTTGGTTAGGTTCGGAGGCCATTTCTTCATCCCCGGAGACTTCTTCCTTCCCTTCGGAAACACCGGTTTGATCATCCACAGCATGCACTTCCTTGCCTTCAGCCCCGGTGCCCAAATCCTCGGCCAAAGACACTATCATTGACACCACCTCGATGCCGGAAACCGGGGTGTCGGGCTTGAAGGTCATGTCCGGGTAACCGCTGATCCAGCCCAGGCTCTGCACCTTCTCGATGCTCTCCTTCGCCCAGTGAGCTTTGGTATCCGAGAACTCACGCTTTACGGACGTTTTTTCCCGTTCCTGCAGCTGGGCCTTCAACTGATGAAACTTTCCCTTGTTCTCCTTAACCACTTTTACGGCTCCACGGCCGGCTGAGCCCCCACCGTTTACGTACTTGCCTGCCCCGCCAAATTTCACGTTGCCCGGCCGGGCAAAAACAGGATTTGCGATGAGCAGCAGCGAAATAATTACAGCCAGTATCATCCATCCCGTTCTCTTCACTGCAGATCCCTCCTTCTGCCTTAAACCAATTATAGTAAATGCCCCTTTGATGCTGAATAGGAGAAATGTTGCGAATATATAGTACTACAGTCGCATTTGTGTATTCTAATCTCTGGGAAGGTGGGAAGGCGAGTTAGAGAATACTCCTCTGATGGAAAATGGTCGAGGAAGTCAATCCTGTTGCCGGTTCTCAATACGATATCGTAAAAAGACAATAATGCTTTTCAGAAAAGCGGCATCGGTTTGAAAGGAGGTTGATGTCGAGATGATGTCCCCGGATCTCCCCGAGTACCGCGACGAGCAGTTGTGCGCCGAGTGCGGGGGCAAATGCTGCCTGGTTTACGGCCCCCCGTACAATTTCACCTGGCACCGGCTCCACGATGACAGAATGCGGTTATACGGCGGGGGTTACCACCCGGAATACGGGGTGGAACCTTTGAAGGAGAAGATTCACCCCCATGCCTGCGAGTATCTAAGTCCCACCGGCTGCATTATCCCATGGGAAAAACGCCCCCCGATCTGCAAAAACTTCCGCTGCGGCGTGTGGCGCGACATGGTTTACCGGAAAAGGAGCAGCATGAAGCCCTGAGGCTGAGAACCTGCCAGTTCGATATACCTGCCGGGAATGGCGTCAGACAGCCAGATCTTGTCATTCCCCCGGAAAAAGCAGATCCCCTCGTTCCATGCCCTTTTGGCGTTGATTCTGAGCACAACCGGCCGGGGGTCGTGCCTCTTCCCCATCTGCAGTGCGGTGTCCACATCCACGGAGAGGTGAACGTACTGGCGCCCCTGGGGCAGCAGGCCCTTTTCCCTGATGGAGAGAACAAAACGCCTGGCCGTCCCGTGGAACAGCACTTCAGGCGGGGGAGCGGGCTCCCGGACAATCCTCTGGGGAAGGGAATGGCCGTATAACGCCCTGATTTTGTCACCGGCTATCTCAAAGCGCTGTTTGTCGGAAAGGCGGATCATCTGCTGCAGATCCGCTGCGGTGAGGCCTCGCCAGCCCCTCGCCTGCAGGGCCCGCAGCAGCTGCCGCAGGTCGGCCCACCCTTCACGGCCCAGTTCAAGGCCGTATTTCCACGGGGCGTGTCTCAAGGCATAGGAGAGTTGTCTGCTGAGCCTTTTGTAATCCACGGGCAACCTCCCCCCTTTCGGAAATTTCGGCAGCAGCCACCGAGTCTATTATAGCACTCCGCTTCCCCTGAATAATCCGCTGCGGAAAAGCCAAGCGGCCGGGTTCGGCCCGCGACCCCCCGGTTTTGCCCCTTTAAACTGCCGCATCATGCCCCGGCACCACCGTTGCATCCACTGCTCCGGTGTGATGAAATAAAGGTAAGGAGGGATTGCAAATGCGTGCCATGATTCTTGACGAGCCCGGCAGGCCGCTGCGCCCGGCGGACCTACCGGTGCCCGAACCCGGGCCGGGACAGGTTCTGCTGCAGGTCCATGCCTGCGGGATCTGTCGGACCGATCTGCACATCGTAGACGGAGAATTGAAGGAGCCCAAGCTTCCGTTGGTGCTCGGTCACCAGATAGTGGGCACGGTGGTCAAGGCTGGTGAAGGGGTCAAGACCTTTACTCCGGGGCAGCGGGTCGGTGTGCCCTGGCTGGGCTCCTCCTGCAACGGCTGCAAGCACTGCCTTTCCGGGAGGGAAAACCTCTGCGACGCGGCCCGCTTTACGGGGTATGACATCGACGGCGGCTTTGCCGAGTACACCGTGGCCGACCACCGCTTCTGCTTCCCGATCCCGGAGGGCTACCCGGACCTGCAGGCGGCGCCGCTGCTCTGCGCCGGGCTGATCGGCTACCGCTCCCTGGTGATGGCCGGGGATGCCGAGCACCTGGGCATCTACGGCTTCGGCAATGCCGCCCACATCATCACCCAGGTGGCCAAATATCAGGGGCGAAAGGTCTACGCTTTCACCGTACCCGGCGACGTTGAGGCCCAGCGGTTTGCCCTGGAAATGGGGGCAGACTGGACAGGCGGTTCCGATCAGGCTCCCCCGGTGAAGCTTGACGCAGCAATTATTTTCGCACCGGTGGGGCCGCTGGTGCCGGAAGCGCTCAGGCACCTGGTGAAAGGGGGAACGGTGGTCTGCGGCGGGATCCACATGAGCGACATTCCCTCATTCCCTTACGCACTCCTCTGGGGTGAGCGGGTTGTGCGGTCGGTGGCCAACCTGACCCGCAGGGACGGGGAAGAGTTCCTGGCCCTGGCCCCCAGGGTCCCGGTGCGCACCGAGGTGACCACCTTCCCGCTGGAGCAGGCCAACGAGGCCCTGAGCGCCCTGCGCCACGGCGAAATCCACGGGGCGGCCGTCCTGGTGATCAGGGGCTGAAGTCTAACCGCCCGGCCAGGGCGGCGATCTTCCAGGGCTGCCTTCCGGGCGTGACGCTTTACCGGGCGTTTCTCCCAGGGCCTGCCTGCCGCCCATGCGGCCATCGCCAGCAAGAGGCTGCACCCGGCCTTTGACGAGGCGCAGTCATGGGCTAACCCCGCCCCGCTCCCCGGAGATCATCTTGAAGCGTCACCCTGATCTCCTCGGCGCTCCTGTAAGTCACTTCGGCTCCGAACAGCCGGGCAACCGTGAGGAAGGGCCACAGGATATACCCTTCTTTGCAAAAGACCGGGGTTTCTAAAGGCACCCTGCCGTTGTCGGTCTCCAGGCAGGCGCTCCCCGCCCCGGCGTGCAGAACCCTTCCCCTCTTTGTCAGCGAGAGGAGGCCGGTTTTTTCATCGAATTCAATAAAGGCTTGCAGCACGTCGGCAAGGGTTACGGCAGGGACGTAGAGATCAGCCGGTTTTTTCTCCGGTGGGACGGGATAGAAAACGGCTCTTCCGTTTACCACCGCTTTGTTATCCCCGATCCGGAGGGTGATGACCCGCCTGCCGGGTCCGGGCGGGCCGGCGAGTTCATGATATATCTTGTTGATAATCTCCTCCTCGATGTCGGTGAAGCCGCTGATCAGGGTGCGATAATACCCGCCGTTTGTCATCAAGATGATCCCGGTGTTTTCATCACGGTCAAAGTACATGTCGCCGACCAGGCCGCAGGCCTCACCGGGATGCCCTGTGAGCCTGCGACCCGCCAGGGCGTCGGTGATGTGGAAGAACAGCCCCATCTGCCTGAACATCCCGTTCAGGCCGAACCCGTACCAGTGGATCTGCTGCATCAGGTCGGCGGTATCCTTCCTGAGAAGGCGAACCCCCTGATAGACCCCGCCGCTCATGTGGGCGATCATGAGCTTCGCCAGGTCGAGGACGCTTGTCCTGACCGCCCCGGCGGGCCCGATGTAGTAGTTTCCCAGGGGCAGGTACGGCCTCCTCCGGGGGTCCTCCCCTTCTCTGAAATAGTCGCAGGCCGGTGAAAACCGGCCATTGCCTGTGGTCTTGTAAAGAACGGCCAGCTTCTCAAGGTGGGTGAGATCCGCCACCGCGTACCCTGCGTCCATGCCGAGCGGCCTGAAGATGTGGTTCCGGGCATACCGGTCGAAGTGTTCCCCGGAGAGCACTTCCACCAGGGCCCCGATGATGCCGGCGCCGAAATTGGAGTAGTTAAATCTCGTACCGGGCCTGTAATCCCCCCAGGTCGATCCGGTGTACGCCCCGCCGCCCGGTACGAGGAGATCCTTCAATAAGGGGGGTTGAGACGCGGCTAAAGCCTGCTCATACCCGCCGGCATCCAGGATGCTGGAGGTGTGGGTGAGGAGCATTCTAAAGGTTATTTTGACCTCCGGGTAACGCGGGTTCCTGACCGGGTACCCCAGGTATTCACCGATGTCGTCGTCGAGATGGAACAGACCCCGCTCCCAGAGCTGCATTAAAGCTGTTGCGGTGATCGGCTTGGAAACCGAGGCAATTCTATAGATGGTATCGGGGGCGGCCGGTCTTTCTCTTTCCAGGTCGGCCCACCCGTAGCCGCCGGACCAGAGCACCCGCCCGTCTTTAATAAAGGCGGCCGATACCCCCGCAATTTTTGCTTCGTACATCCGGGAGAGGATTGCTTCATCCAATCTGTCCCGAGGCACGTTGCGGTACGGCTTGAAGGGCACCTCCCGGGCCCCCTGTCCCCCCGGATCCTCCACTGCCGTCCATCCCCCTTTCCGAAACATCACGGGATCTTATCCGTCCCCCTCTAAGACACTCACCACGGCAATCTTTTTTCGAGGGCGGGGCGGCTCCCGCTTCTTTATTTTACGGTAAAGCCCCGTAGAAAATGACCGCCGGCCATCACCACAAACCGGTCAGAAGCAGGCGCAATAATTAAACCCTTCCGGAAGGCCACCGGAAGGGTCTCGGCAGGTCAAACCATCTAAACTTCGATCCCTTTACCCCGGCCACCTACAGCCGCGGCCCTGCGCCCGTCCGGGACCAGCCGGATAAGCGGCATCGCCAGCAACAGCAGGGTGCTCATCCCCAGGAAAACCGTCCGGAATCCAGCCACTTTATTCGGGAAGTGGGAGAGGACCAGGACGATCCCTGCCGTTCCGATAACCCCGCCGGTCTGCCGGAACATCCCCCTGAGCCCTGTAATGGCGCTGATCTTCTCGGGCATCAGCTCGATGGCGGCGTTGTTGGAAGAGGGGCTGGCCATTCCAACACCCATACCGGATACAAAAATGAGGGCAGCCAGCCACCAGAAGGTCGGGATCGCCGGAGGCCGCCAGTACGGGTTCAACCCCAGGGTGGTCAGGGCCAGCACGAGAAACCCTGCCGCCATAGGTAACCGGTACCCGGTGCGGTTCAGCAGCATGCTGGTCACCGTTGACATCCCCATCATCCCCAGGGCCCGGGCCGTCAGGAGGGTGCCGCTGACCAGGCTGGACATCCCGTAGGTCACCTGCCCGAAGTAGGGAATAAATGCCATCAGTCCGAAGATGCAGGCCCCGTAGATCAGGTTGAGCCCGTTGATCACCGCAAAGGCCGGGGTCTTCAGAAGGGAGAGATCCAAAATGGGAGCACCGGCGGTGCTTTCCCGATATAAGAAGAGGATGAGAAAAAGAACGGCCACAGCCGGCCAAATCCAGCTGCGCCATGACGCAAGCGCTCCGGGCTGCTCCCCCAGTCGGGTCATAAAGTACATGATACTGAGCATCATCCCGGCGAAGAGGGCGGCCCCGGGAAAGTCCACCCGGGTGCGGCGGAATTGAGGATCCCTTTCCAGCAAAAACTGAGATAACAGGAGCACCAGGCAGCCGATGGGAACGTTGACCAGAAAAATGGCCTTCCACCCGGCGACATCCAGGATCCAGCCCCCCAGGGCGGGCCCGATAATCCCCCCCAGGGGAAAGATGCTGGTAAACAGCCCTATGGCCTGACTCCGGTTTTCCTGGAAGTAATCCCCGACGATCCCCGTCGCCGAGGGAATGAAACTCCCCCCGCCCAGGGCCTGTAAGAAACGGAAAAGGATCAAAAAGTAGATGTTGGGTGAAAGGGCGCAGAGCATTGAACTCACCGTAAAAACCACCACACAGGCCATAAAGATCCTTTTGCGCCCCCACTCGTCGCTGATGCGGCCCATCAAGGGCATGATGGTCAGGGTCATCAACTGGTAGGCGGTGATTACCCATCCCGCCCAGTTCAAATCCGCCCGCAGGTTGCGCTCAATGAGCGGAAGGGCGGTGGCCACAATGGTGGAATCCACCGAAGACATGAAAAGGGCAAGAGAAACCACAAAAAAAACAAGATACTTTCGATATCTGTTTCCTCTGGCCATTCGGATCATGCTCCAACCCTCAACTTATCCCTTTTCCCGAACTGCCGGGGCATCCGGAAAGATTTCGCGTGCCGGAGGCTACAGGATTAAGCTTCCTACTCCCTGCTGACCATTGTTAAAGATTGCTAAAGACAAAAGAACCGTCCCCTTGTCTGCTTGTCTGTTGTCTGCAGAAAAAAAACTGGCGGGAGCGTGTGGGAATCGAACCCACCAGAGACACTCGTCATGCCTCTCGCCGGATTTGAAGTCCGGGCGCACCACCAGGCACAATCCGCTCCCGTTCGAGGCTATTCTATCACAATCCACTGCCTGCGTCCAGTTTGGCCGTCGTCGGGTTCCGGAGGAAGCGGTCACACGGCCTTTCCGGAGCGCTTCTTCCGGGCGATCAGGGCGGCGCCCAACGCCCCAACGATCTGCGGCTCCGGCGGGACGACGATCTCCGCCCCCAGTTTTTCGGACAGGGCCCTGACGACCCCTGGGTTCTTGGCCACGCCGCCGGTCATCATCACCCGGGGCATGATCCCCAGCCGGTTGGCCATACCCGCCGTCCGTTCGGCGATAGATCGGTGCAGGCCGCGGACGATCTCCGGGCGGGGAATCCCCCGGGCGATCAGGGAGATCACCTCCGATTCCGCAAAAACGGTGCACATGCTGCTGATCTCCGCCGCCCCCTCTGCTTTTAAGTCTTCATTCCCCAAGGTGGAAACGGATAGCTCCAGCCTGTCCGCCATGACCTCCAGAAACCGTCCGGTGCCTGCGGCGCACTTGTCGTTCATGAGGAAATCGATGACGTTCCCCTGCCCGTCGAGCCGGATCACCTTGCTGTCCTGCCCGCCGATGTCGATCACCGTCCGGACCTCCGGGTTCAGAAAGGCGGAGCCGCGGCCGTGGCAGGAGATCTCCGTTACCTGGCCGTCTGCAAAGGGAACGCTCATCCTCCCGTAGCCGGTGGCCACCACGGTGTCCACTTCTGAAAGGCTTATCCCCGCCTTCTCCAGGACCTCCTCAAAGGCGCGCTCCGCCGCCGCCCGGGCCTGGGCGCCGGTGTTTACGATGCTGTATGCCAGCACCTCACCGTCCCGCAGGAGAACTGCATCGGTGGACAGAGACCCGACGTCGATTCCGGCCGTAATCATATCAGGCATCCCTCTTTCCTTTCTTCCAGGATTTCAAAAAAGGCCTGCAGGCGTGTCAGCATCCCTCCGGCCGCCTCGTTCCTTCCGTCCAGGCAGTCGCCGTCGAGGAGCAAAACCGGCCAGCCCGCTTCCTGCAAGGCTTCCTTCAGGAACAGGGAGCCCCCTGTGGACTGGCGGCAGCCGTGGTGGGAAAAGTGGACGATCCCGTCCACCCGGTACTTCTCGGCCAGTTCCCGGATCACCCTGATGCGCTCCTCCACCGGTTTGTAGTCGAAGTGGGCCAGCACCTTCCGGGCTAGGCTGAGGAAGGGCTCGCCCGGGTCCAGGGGCGGCCAGTAGATGTGGTTGAATTCCTCGTAGGCCAGAACCCCTCCGGCCTGCTCGATGAAGCTCATCACCTCATTGCTGTAGTAGGGCTTCAGGTGCAGCCAGAGCAGGCGGTATTTCTCCGCCCCGCCCCACCGGCCCCCGACGATCTTTTCCTCGATCTCCTCCGCCAGACAGGCGGAAATCTCCGCGGCCTCCCGGCTTCCCTGCCCGATAAAGAATAAGTAGATGAAGGCCAGCATGTCGTTCCCGGAAATGGGCGACGGCACCCGGCAGCGCAGTTCATTCGCCCGGATCATGTTTTTCCGGAAGCCGTTGCTGTGCCGGAGTGCCTCTTCCAGAGATGCCCGGTTGGGCCTGCGCCCGGTCGCCTCCGCCAGGTCATGCCACAGCCTCTCAAGCTGTTCGGCCACGTAAACCTCGGCTTCCCGGCTTGCGGTGTAAGGCACATCCAGGGTAAAACAGGGAGCACCGTAGATCTCCGCCATATTTTGAAAAAGCAGGGGCGCTCCATCGCAGAGGTGAGTGCTGGCCAGGAGGGCGGCAGGCCTCGGTAGGTGGCCGGCCCGGGCGGCTCCTGCGATGCAGCGGTGAAAGGAGCAGAGGTCCCTGCTGTAGCCCGCCTCTTCCCCCATGCTCAACGCCTCCGGGCCGAAGCCCATCCCCGTAATAAATGCAGCCGCCACCTCCGGAGAAAAGGGGCACAGCTGCAGGCCCCAGGCGATTTCCACGGGGAAAAAGGCGCTCGACCAGACCACCGGAACCTTCCCGGTGTAGGCACGGCCCGTCTGGTGGAGGGCGAACCGGCTCATCTGGTAGATCGCCTGCCAGGGGAAGCTCTTTTTCGCCAGGGCCAGGGCCCCCTCCACGATCCGGTAAGAGACGGGGGAAGAAAGCACCTTTCCCCACCGGCCCCTGTCCTTTAAAAGGTTTTGAATCGTCCTGTTGAGATCCATCTAATCACCGGCCTGTTCTCCAAGCAGTTCCAGGTAGGCCTGGATGCGGGTGCGCGCCTGTTCCAGTCCGACGTCCCTGTACTCGGTCTCCAGGTAAAGCACCGGTATCCCGGCCTCCGCGAAACGCTCCCGCAATAGGGGGTACTCGTACAGCGAGGCGTCACAGAACTTCAAGGCATGGTAGATGACCCCCCGGGCACCGGTCTCCCTTGCCAGAGACAGCAGGTATGAAAAACGCTCTTTCCCCGCCAGCATCCTGGGGCAGGGCACCCGCTCCAGGTACCCACCGGCCAGAGAGATAAAGGGATCGGGTCCTTCTTTCACCTCCGGAAGACAGTACCGGTACCCCTGGCAGAGGTCATCCCCGGCGATATTTCCCCCCAACTCCTCGATCAGGTCCAGGTAGGCGAAGGGAAGCGGGCTTCCCGCCACAAGCAGGCGCGGGCCCCCGGGCGAGCCCCTACGCCGCAGCCCGGCAAGCAGCGCTGCCGCCGGTGAGCCATCCACCCGGCTTTCTCCGTTTTTATTCCCTTTCAGCGCCTTGACAATGCCGTCCAGGATGGGGTGAAATTCGTCCTTTTTGGCCCGGCCTGCGGCCCGGACGACCTCCAGGAGCCCCGCCGCCCGGAAGTCTTCGGGTCGTTCCCTCCGCAGACGGTAGAGCTCCCGCAGGAGACGGCGCACCCTTTGGTGTGCCCGCAGGGCCTCGGAAAAAGCACCATCGTCCCAGGCTGCTCCGTAGAAGCTGCTCAGGCGGCCGGCCATGGCGCGCAGTGACGAAGCAAAAGCCCGCACCGCAGCATCATTGCCGTCAGGGGTGCGGGGGAGATCCAGGAGGTGTACGAAAAATTCCTTTCCCCGGCGCTCACCGGAGTACCTGAAGGCGCTGGCCAGGTGCACCAGGGCGTGGCAGGAAGCCGCCAAAACAACCCCTGTCAGAGAGGGGTTCGCCATCCCCTCGTTCAAGCACGCCCGGCCCAGCGGGCAGAAGTTGACGGGGAGATATTCCAGGTCCGCCTTTGCATATTCACCCCGGTCGTCCCCGTAAAGACGGTATGATTCCAAACCCAGGGTGGCAAAGATCTCTTCCGGGGTGTACGTGCAAACCCAACCGAGCATCTGCGTATCTCCAGAATTAGATGAATGTTCCCATGGAAACCGCCGGGAGGCGGTGGTTTCTATTATATGCATCCTCCATAATATGTCAAGCCCTCCAACCTTTTTGCCGATAGCAGGGCACAAACAAGCCGGCAGGCTCCGGCTTGTATAGCCTGTCTGTAGCAGGCTTACCCTCCCAGGTAGGCCTGCTTCACCTCCTCCCGGTCAAGCAGTTCCCGGGCCGGCCCCTCCAGGACGATCCTGCCGGTTTCCAGGACGTAGGCCCTGTGGGCGATCTGGAGGGCCATGCGGGCGTTCTGTTCGACCAGGAGGATGGTGGTTCCCTCGCGGTTGATCTCCTGGATAATGGAAAAAATCTCTTTCACGAGCAGGGGAGCCAGCCCCATCGAGGGCTCGTCCAGGAGCATGAGGCGCGGGCGGGTCATCAGGGCGCGCCCGATGGCCAGCATCTGCTGTTCGCCGCCGCTCAGGGTTCCGGCAACCTGGTTTCTGCGCTCCCGCAGACGGGGGAAGCGGTCCAGGACGCTCTCCAGGTCCCTCCTGACCTCCCTTTGATCGCTCCTGGTGTAGGCTCCCATCTCCAGGTTCTCCAGAACCGTCAGGTTGGCAAAGACCCTGCGCCCCTCCGGAACCTGGGCGATCCCCTTCCGGACGATCTGATGGGCAGGCAGCTTCATCAGCTCTTCCCCCCGGAAAAGGATCCTGCCCGAGGCGTTCCGGACTACACCGGAAATTGCCCGCAGGGTGGTGCTTTTCCCCGCGCCGTTCGCCCCGATCAGGCTGACAATTTCCCCCTCCTCCACCGCCAGGTTGATGCCCTTCAGTGCCCAGATGGCGCCGTAATATACGTTTACATCCTCAAGGGCAAGGATCGGTCCCTTTCTTGCCATGTATATCCCCTTTGCTCCCGAGCAGCCGCATTCTAGCCGCCGGTTGTGACGTAAAAAAGCCCGGCTCTCATAGACAAGAGAACCGTCCCCTTGTCTGTCCCCTTGTCTGCTATACCGCAATGTGCCCCTTCCAGGCCACCGATTTGACCGTAATACCCAGGGCCTTCAGGGCCTCGGTGATGGCGGTGGCGTCGGTCGTCCTCAGCTGCATGATCAGGATCACCCCGTCGTGGTCGTTGTGGAATACGGCCAGATGGGAGATGTCCCCCCCGTTCTTCCAGACGGCCTCCGTCACCTTGGCCAGCATCCCCGGTTTATCGGCCATCTCCAGGGTCAGCCTGGTGCCGGGATCGCGCAGGCCCATCAGCTCGATGAAGGCGTCAAAGATGTTGCTCTCGGTGATGATTCCCACCAGTTTGCCGTCTTCCACCACCGGAATCGCACCGATCTCGTTGTCCCGCATGATCAGGGCGGCCTCCTCCAGAAAGGCGTCCGGACTGATGGTGATCACCTTCTGTTTCTTGATGATCTTTTCGATCTTCATGCGGGAGAGAAGGTAGTTCAGTTCAAAGATGCTCAGCGAGGTTGCCGGCGATGGGGAGACCTCCATCAGGTCCCGGTCGGTGACGATACCGACCAGCTTGCCCCTGTCAAGCACAGGAAGACGCCTGATGTTGTGTTCCCGCATCAGGCTCAAGGCATCCGCAATCGTGGTCTGCGGGGTGATGGTGATGGGGTCCGGTGTCATCTTGTCGCGCACCAGCATGTTAAACGCCCCTTTCTTAAAATTTATTTGAAAAGGACTTGAGAGCTTAAGCACTCTCTCCCAGGTAAGCGGCCCTGACCCCTTCGTGGGCCTGGAGTTCCCTCGAATCCCCCGACAAGACTATGCGGCCGCTTTCCAGGACGTAGGCCCTGTTAGCAATCTGCAGGGCCATGTAGGCATTCTGCTCGACGAGGAGGACCGTGGTTCCCTGCTGGTTGATGGTGGAGATAATGTTGAAGATCTCCTCGACCAGGATCGGGGAGAGCCCCATGGACGGCTCGTCGAGCAAGAGCAGGACCGGCTTTGCCATCAGCGCCCGCCCGATGGCCAGCATCTGCTGTTCGCCACCGGAGAGGGTGCCGGCCAGCTGCCTGGACCTCTCCTTCAAGCGCGGAAAGCGCTGGAAGACCTCCTCCAGGGAGGCCTGGATCTCCGCCCGGTCGGTTCTTGTGTAGGCTCCCATCATCAGATTTTCCAGCACCGTCAGGTTGCCGATGATTCTTCTCCCCTCGGGAACGTGGGAGATGCCCATGGACACAACCTTATGGGGTTTCATGCCGGTGATCGGTTTTCCCCGGAACAGGATCTCCCCCCCGGTGGGCCTGTTCAGGGCGGAGATGGTCCTCAGGGTGGTGGTTTTTCCCGCCCCGTTCGCCCCGATCAGGGTGACGATTTCGCCTTCCTGCACATCAAAGGAGATGCCGTGCAGGGCGCGGATGTTCCCAAAAAAGACGCTCAGATCTTTGACTTCCAGCATCAGGCAACAGCCCCCTTACCCAGGTAGGCCTCGAGAACCTTCGGGTTCTGGCGCACCTCGTGCGGCAGGCCCCGGGCGATGATCTCCCCGAAGTCCATCACCACCAGGCGCTCGCAGAGGTTCATCACAAGCCCCATCTGGTGCTCGATCAGGAGCACGGTCAGGTTGAATTTTTGCTTGATGAAGCGGATCAGTTCCACCAGTTGCTGCACCTCCGCCGGGTTCATGCCCGCAGCGGGTTCGTCCAGCAGGAGCAGCTCCGGCCCCACCGCCAGGGCGCGGGCGATTTCCACGCGCCGCTGGTCGCCGTACGGCAGGTTTTTCACCGCCGTGTTCGCCTTGTCGGCGATGTTCAGGGTTTCCAGGAGTTCAAAGGCCCGCTCGTTGATCTCCGCCTCCTTTGCCCGGAAGCGCGGGGTGCGCAGGAAGGCGTCGATCAGCCCGTAACCCGCCCGGGGGTGAAAGGCCACCCGTACGTTGTCAAGGACCGAATTATCCCGGAAAAGCCTGATGTTTTGAAAGGTCCGGGCGATCCCCAGCCGGGCGATCTGGTAAGGCTTGAGCCCCACGATCGACCGCCCCTTAAAGACGATCGTCCCGTCGGTGGGCGGGAAATATCCGGAAATCATGTTGAAGACCGTCGTCTTGCCGGCTCCGTTGGGGCCGATCAGCCCGACAACCTCACCGGGCTCGATGGTAAGGTCAAACCTGTTTACGGCTCGCAAGCCTCCGAAATTGATGCCGAGTCCTTTAACCTCTAAGAGCGGCATCGGGCTTCTCCCTCCGTACCTGCGGCACCAGGAAACCGAACTCCTTACCGCCGAAGATGCCCTGGCGACGCACGAGAATTGTGATAATCAGGATCAGGGCGTAGATCACACCCCGGAAATCGACAAACTGCGGGCCGAGCACGAACCGCAGCCCCTCCAGGAGAAACGCCCAGCCGATGGCGGTAACCACCGTCCCCGTCATGCTGCCCAGGCCGCCCAGCACCACCACGATCAGGTAATCGAAGGACTGCAGGAAGTAAAAGTCTCCCGGGCAGATGAAGGGGTAGGTGTGGGCGTAAAGCCCGCCGCCGAGACCGGCAAGGGCGCAGCCGAAGGTGAAGGCCATCAGCTTCGTCTTGAAGGTGTTGACACCGATCATGTCGGCAGCCGTCTCATCCTCCCTGATGGAGGTACACGCCCTGCCGTAGGTGGAAAAAATGAAATTGCGGGTGAGAACGATCACTATCAGTGCAGTGAAGAAAAGCCATTCCAGGTTGGCCACCTGGGGGGTGCCCACCATTCCCCTGGCGCCGCCTAATTCGGGAATAATTTTATCAGCATTATCCAGGGCCACCTTGACGATGAAACCAAATCCGAGGGTGGCAATACCGAGGTAGTCGGACTTTAACCTGAGCACCGGCACCCCGATCAGAAAGCCCATCAGGCCGGCAAAAACCATCCCCACGAGCAGGGCGCCGATAAAGGAAAGCCCGCCATACTGCCCGAAGGTCTTGCTGAAGTAGCCGGCGCTGTAAGCCCCCAGCCCCACGAAGGCGGCATGCCCCAGGGAAAACTGGCCGGTAAAACCGTAGATGACGCCCAAACCCAACGCCCCGATGGTTACGATCAGGGAGTAAAACAAAACGCGCTGCCAGTAAGGATTGATGACTCCGGTGGTGATCATTATTTTAAGGAGTACGTAGAGCACAACGGCTCCGATAACCATTAACAGCATCTTGTTAATATTCTGAAACATAACCCCACCCACTTCCTAGATCTTCTCCTGCTGGCTGCGTCCCAGGATGCCCGACGGCCTGATCAAAAGCACCAGGATCAGGATGGCAAAGGCAATGGCATCGCGCAGCTGCGAGGAGATATAGGCTGCCGTCATGGTTTCGACCTGCCCCATGATCAGAGAACCCAGGACGGCCCCCGGGATCTGGCCGATCCCCCCCAAGACTGCGGCTGTGAAGGCCTTGAGGCCGGGCATGATCCCCATGAAGGGGTAGATCTGCGGATAGGCGATGGCGTAGAGGACACCGCCCACCGCCGCCAGAGCCGAGCCTATGGCAAAGGTGAAGGAAATGGTTTTGTCCACATCGACACCCATCAGCCGCGCCGCATCGTGGTCAAAGGAAACCGTGCGCATAGCGGCGCCGATCTTCGTCTTGAAAACAAGAAAAAGCAGGAACAGCAGGAATATAATGACCACAGCCATGATTACGACCTGAATGTTGGTTATCGAAACTCCGCCCAGATTCCAGGTGATGCTTCTAAAGGGACGCTGGACCACCCGGTAATCGGGGCCAAAAATAAATTTCAGGCTGCTGCCGTATTCCAGAAAGAACGATACTCCGATGGCGCTGATCAGTGCCGCAATCTTGGGAGCGTAGCGGAGCGGGCGGTAGGCAATCCGCTCAATGACAACCCCCAGGGCGGCGCAGACCGCCATAGAGACGATGATGGCCACCGGCCACGGGAGCCCCCAGGAGGAGTAGCCCAGGTACCCCACAAACGCTCCGATCATAAATACATCGCCATGGGCAAAGTTGATCAGCCCGATCGTGCCGTAAACCATGGTATAGCCGAGGGCGATCAGGGCGTACATAAGGCCGAGCTGGAGACCGTTGATAACTTGTTGGATAAAGGATTCCAATCTCTTCCCCTCCACTGCAAAGACGACAACTCGAAATAGGAACGGGAAAGGGGCTCTGCCTGCCCCCTTCCCGTATGCTGACCGGTTGTTAAGGTGTCATCTTCTTGACAAATACCTGTTTGTTATCCTTGTACTGAATAATCGCCAGCGGCTTTACCGGGTTTCCGTTTTTATCGAAAGAAATCTTGGCGGTTACAGCTTCGATACTCATGTTCTGGATGGCATCCCGAAGCTTGGTCGGGTCTCCGGAGTTCGTTGTCTCAATGGCCTTGAAGAGAACCTGGGCGGCTTCATATCCGAGGGTTGCGAAAGAATCCGGACGCTTCCCGTATTTTGCCTGGTATTTCTTCACCCAATCCTGAACCTGGGGACGCGGGTCCTCCACCGAATAGTGGTTGGTGAAGTAGCCACCGTTCATGGCAGCCTGGTCAATGGACGGGGAATCCCAGCCGTCGCCGCCGAGGAAGACCGCCTTGATCCCCTTATCCCGGGCCTGCTTGGCGATCAGGCTGACCTTCTGGTAGTAATCGGGCAGGTAAAGAACATCCGGGTTCTTAGGGGCGATCTTGGACAGGATCGCCGAAAAATCGGTGTCCTGGTTGGTGTAGGATTCGGAAGCCACGATCTTGCCGCCGCCGGCTTCAAAGTCCTTCTTGAAAACCTCGGAGAGTCCCACCGTGTAATCGTTGCCCTGGTCGTAGAGGACGGCAGCCGTCTTTGCTTGCAAGTCGTTGAGAGCAAACTTTGCTGCGACAGTGCCCTGGAAGGGGTCGATGAAGCAGACGCGGAAGACATAGTCCTTGCGTTTACCGTTCTCGTCCAGAGTCACCTTTTCGGCGGTGGAGGTGGGGCTGATCATCACGACTTTATACTGCTGTGCCAATTGGGAAACCGGGATCGAACACTTGGACGTAACCGCTCCAATAATGGCGCTGACTTTGTCTTCAGTGATCAGCTTTGTTGCCAGGTTTGTGGCTTCTTTGGGGTCGTTGCGGTCGTCTCCCGGAATAACCTCGATTTTAAAATTACCGACCTTACCGTCTTTTAATTCCGATACCGCCAGATCAACACCGTTTTTCACCGATTCCCCGAAGGTCTTGACGTCACCGGAAAGCGGTGCAATCACGCCGACTTTGATGACATTCTCCCCGGTTGTGGTAGCAGCCGGCTTCTGGCCGCAACCGCTCAGCAGGATTGCCGCCGAAAAGATAACAAGAACAAAGATTGCAACCCACCTGTTAAACCTCATGAAACTTTCTCCCTCCCTGAATTTGTTTAGCTTCTTCCTTCCCCTTGCTGCAGAGTGATGAAGCAATCCAGCGGCCAGGACCGGTTACCCGTGGAAGCGGGGCTCCTGGCCTGATCTCCCGGCCCCCACACGAATATCTCTATGAAATCCGCAACGGTTTGCTATTCCTGTTTGCTTCACCTCCTGTTTCCAAACAAATAGGTTTACAATGCCCTCGCATCTTGTTCCTACATAGAGTAAAATGCCCTCGCATGCAAATGGAGGGCCCCGTTACCCTTCTATTAAAATTGCGCTCAAAATGAATGATCCATTTGATATTGGAGATACTAAATATTTTTTCCTTTATTATATCTATTTATTAGGGCTTGTCAATTAAAATCCAGCCAAAATCAGGTTTTTTCTCGTCAATTCAAGCGGCGGTTTATTTAGCATTATCGGGCACCAAACAGCACCCTTTTGTCCCCGGCCCGGCGGGTTTTTTTCGCCCGGTCAAAATACTCAAGCAGCGGCAGGCAGTAGCGCCGTGATGTGCCCAGGAGGTCGCGGGCCTCGGCCACGGTAATTTCCCCGTGCTCCCTCAGGTATTCCTCTATAATGCCCCACGCTTTTGAGACAGCATCCTGCAAAAAATAGAGATCCTCGCCCAGCTTCATCAAGATCCCCGACTGGACGCAGTACTGCAGGAGATCCGTGTCCCCCCCGAGCAGTGTCAGCAGTTCCTCGGCGGAAGGGGGCGCATAGGGCCGGGAGGCCATTTCCGCCTTGAGCCTGCCGACCTTCTCCTCCTGACCAGGGGAGAGCTTCACCGCAAATCCAGGCAGAGCGAGGGTTTGCCCGGTTAAAACCAAGCTGCCCGATTCCGCCCACTTTTCCAGAAGCGCCTGGTAAAGGCGCGGCGGAAGCTGGCCGAAGGCACGGGAGCGAAGCTCCTCCTTCGGGTAGCCGGGGCGCAGGGGATACTGTGCGTGGTAGGAGCGCAGGGCGAAATCCGCCTGGGACCACCAGCTATCCATGAGTGGAGCGGAAACCACAAAGGCCTCGTTCCCGAAGTCGAACAGGAAGGCCTCTCCCGACGAGCGCATCTCCTCCAGGACCTGTTTAACCTCCGTTTCGCTTACGCCCGCCTTTGACGCCAGTTCCTGGGGCGTAGCCGGTTTTCTGAGGGACCGCAGCTCTTCGGCGATCCGGGCGTAGGGGCTCCCGGTCATCTTGCGCCGCAGTCCGGACAGGACCTCCTCCCGGAAGCGCCGGTAGCGGATGCCTCCCGTCTCCACCACTTCACCCCCCCCGATGGTGGTTACGGGGGAGTAGTACCTGATCACAAACCGGTCGTGCACCGCTGCTACCACCGGATCCTCCAGCTCAAACTGGACCAGGGCGTCATCACCCGGGATCAGTTCCTCCCGGTCGAGCAGGCGCACCCGGGCGACGGTTTCCCTCGTCCCCAGGTGGAAGTGCACCGGCTGCCAGTTTTTCAAGGGCCGCGGGGCGTGCTCCAGGAGGTGCAGGGACGCGGTCAGCCTCCTGACGGCTTGAAACGCCCCTGGAGTTACCAGGACGTCTCCCCGGTTCACCTCGCCGACCTCCAGGCCGGTCAGGTTTACTGCCACCCTCTGGCCCCCCACCGCCTCTTCCACCTTATTGCCGTGCACCTGGAGCGACCGCACGCGCCCCTGCAGGCCGGTCGGGAGCAGTTGTAAGATGTCCCCCACCCGGATCCTCCCGCTGACCAGGGTTCCCGTCATCACCGTTCCGAAGCCAGTGATGGTGAACACCCGGTCGACTGGGAGGCGGGCATCCCCGGACCGGGGTTTCGGCTTGACCTCCCGCACCATCCTTTCTATCTGCGAGCGCAGTTCCCCAAGCCCCTCCCCGGTCACCACGGAAACGGGAACGACGGGAGCGTTCTCAAGGAATGTCCCTTTCAGCAATTCCTGGACGTCCTCTTTGACGAGGAGCAGCCAGTCCTCCTCCACCAGATCGATCTTGGTGAGCACCACGATCCCCTTCTGGACCTGGAGCAATTCCAGGATGTCCAGGTGCTCGCGGGTCTGCGGCATGACACCCTCGTCCGCGGCCACCACGAAGAGGACCATGTCGATACCCCCGGCCCCGGCCAGCATGTTTTTGACAAAGCGCTCATGGCCGGGGACGTCGACGATACCCGCCGTAATACCGCCGGAAAGGCGCAGGGGGGCAAATCCCAGTTCGATGGAAATCCCCCGTTCCTTCTCCTCCTTAAGGCGGTCGGTGTCCACGCCGGTCAGTGCCTTGACCAGTTGGGTCTTGCCGTGGTCCACGTGCCCGGCTGTTCCGATGATTACGAATGTTTCCAAACCGTTACCCTCTTCCGCGCGAATTCTCAAGAATCAGCTGCCCAGTACCGCAAGAGCCTTAGAGTGTAACAATGCAAGCCGTTATCCCGTCTGTTCGGAAATCAAGCATCGTAAAGCCGCCGCCACCGCATCCACCAGGGCTTCTTCATCCCCTTCCCCGATGGTGCGCGGGTCGAGCAGAACCCCATCCTCCTGCACCCGAACCAGCACAGGCGGATCACCCTTGCGCAGGCGCCCGGCCAGGGCTGCGGCGGTTGCCTTTTTTGGCCTCAGAACCACCAGAGACGTGGGCAGCTCGGTCAGGGGAAGGGCCCCCCCTCCCACCCGGGAGAAGCCGTCGATTACGGTCACAGAACAGGCATCCCCGGCGCGGCAAGCTATACCGTCACGGAGATGCTCCGCCCTGGACTGCAATTCCTCCCGTCGGATGGCCAGCATCCGCAGAACAGGGAGTGTCTCCGCGGCATCCTTTCTCTGGTACGCCCGAAGGGTGGCCTCCAGAGCGGCAAGGGTGAACTTATCCACCCGCAGCGCCCGCAGGAGGGGATGCTCCTTCAGAACCTGGAGCAGCCCGGAGCGCCCCAGAATAACGCCTGCCTGGGGGCCGCCCAGTAGCTTATCCCCGCTGAAGGTGACGAGATCCATCCCCGCATCAATGCTCGCCTGGACGGTCGGCTCGAACCCCACCCCGTACTGCTGCAGGTCCACCAGGACCCCGCTCCCCAGGTCCTCCATGACGGGCAGCTGGTATTTGCGCCCCAAGGAGACCAACTCCTCCCGGGTCACCTCCCGGGTGAACCCCAGGATCCTGTAATTGCTCGGATGCACCTTAAGTAGCAGGGCGGTTTCCGGCCCGATCGCCCGCTCGTAGTCCCGGGGATAGGTCTTGTTGGTGGTTCCGACCTCTTTCAGGATTGCTCCGCTCTGGGCCATGACCTCGGGTATCCGGAAGGAGCCCCCGATCTCCACCAGTTCGCCGCGGGAGACGACGACCTCCTTTCCCCGGGCAAGGGCACTCAGGCAGAGGAGCACCGCAGCGGCATTGTTGTTGACCACAAGGGCGGCCTCGGCCCCGGTCAGGTCTTTCAACAGATCCTCCACGTGGCTGTAGCGCGACCCCCGGCCGCCCGTTTCCAGGTCCAGTTCCAGGTTGGAGTAGCCCCTGGCCACAGCGGTTGCCGCCGCAAGGGCGTCATCGCTCAAAGGCGCCCGGCCGAGGTTGGTGTGCAGGACAACCCCTGTGGCGTTGATCACCGGGCGCAGGCTCATGCGCAGTTTATCCAGCACCATCCGCCTCACCGCCTCGGCCAGATCGGCAATACCCGGCGGTTCGGCCCCTTCTTCCAGGATGGCCCGCCGCCAGGCGGCCAGCACTTCCCGCGCCGCATCAGTCAGCAGGTGCTGCGGGTAATTCCCGTGCTCCCCGGCGCTCTCCCGGACCAGTTCGTGAACCGGCGGCAGCAGGCGCACCAGTTGTTGTCTATCCACGGGCTTTCTCCTTTCGCAAGTCTCAACCAATCCCCTCCGGGCATTTTCAGATAAATTATTCCACAATTCACGCAAAAAATCCTTTCGGGCAACCGTTCTCCCCTTAACAACCATAACACAAAACCGTCAGGCCGATGTGCATAAAATTTCGCATTTCCCCATATTACTTTAAGGAATGAGTACGGGGGGTTGAAGATGTTATTCAGCCGGGGTTTATCAAAAACCTTACCGGAAACTACGGCCAGGCGGGACCTGCGGGTTGCGGTGAGCGACCAGCAGGCGGTCCAGAAAATGGGTGCCTTCTTGAGCACCCTGGTGGAGGAGCTAAACCCGGCAGGCCGGCGCCAGGGCGTGTTGCTCTCCATCGGAACGGACCGCTCGACGGGAGACAGCCTCGGCCCCCTGGTGGGCAGCCGCGTCAGCGAACTGGCCCCGGGACTCATCCCCGTTTTCGGAACCCTCGAAGAACCGGTGCACGCCGTCAACCTCAAGGAAAAACTGCTTGAAATTAAGGGGATGTTTCCCGGCCAACCGCTGATCATCGCCGTAGACGCCTGCCTTGGCCAGCTTCAAAATGTGGGAACCATTTCCCTGGGGAAAGGCTCCCTGCAGCCGGGCACGGGGGTCCACAAGGAGCTTCCCCCTGTCGGGGACATCTTCATCTCAGGGGTAGTAAACCTGGGAGGCTTCCTGGAATTCCTGGTCCTGCAGAACACCCGGCTCTGCCTGGTGATGAAAATGGCGGACTGCATCGCCCGCGCCCTGGTCCTGGGGCTCTCTGCCAAACGGAGTTAAATTCTCTGCCGTTTTTTAAAATTAAAAACGCCCCGGAAAACGGGGCATGTTGATGTTTCGGTTGCCTTTTTTCAACCCTACATCAGGTTGAACTTCTCCCTGACATCGTTGACGATCTCACCGGCGCTGCGGCCCCCGGCGTTGATGACCGGAACATCGGTTTTGATATCCTGCCGCTGCAAGACGTCGATGTCCCCGCCGCCGATCACCACCGCCTGGGCGCGCCTGAGTTCGTCGGGCCCCATGCCGACCACCGTAAACCCCGCTTCTTTCAAAGCGGCCCTTACATTGGTCAAACCATCTTCTACCGCAACCACGCGCACTTACGTCTCCCCCTCTGGCTATTCAACTGTTACTATTGTGAGTCTGGAGGGCGCCAATTATGCACCAGTGCGGCTACAACCTCCTCATCGCTGGTCTGGCGAAAATCCTTGTAAAACTGCCCCACGGCATAAAACTCTTCGGGTGTCTCCAGGCAAACCACTTCGTCAACCTCATGGCGGAGCTTATCCACTACTTCCGGGGGCGCAACCGGAACGGCGAGGACCAGTTTCCCGGGATCATGCCGGCGAATCGAGCACAGGGCTGCCCGCAAAGTAAAGCCGGTGGCAATGCCGTCGTCGACCACGATCACCGTTCGGCCGCCGTAACTTAAGGGCTCCCTTTCCCCCCGGTACAGTTTCTGGCGCCTCCGGATCTCTTCCAGCTGGCCAGCAACCTCTTCCTGAAGATCATCCCTCCCCAGGCCGAGCAGGCCCAGCAGCCTCTCGTCATAGAGGACTGTGCCGTCCGGGGCCACCGCCCCCAGTGCCAGTTCGGGATTGAAGGGCGCCCCGATCTTGCGGGAGATGATCACGTCAAGGGGCGCGGCCAGGGCTTTCGCCACCTCGGCAGCCACGATTACGCCCCCCCTGGGCACCCCCAGAACCAGGAGGTCTTTTCCTTGATATTTCAGGAGCTTTTCTGCCAGTTGGCGACCCGCCGTCTCCCGATCCTGAAACAGGTTAATCACCCCCTGCATAGTTTTCCCTCAAAAGTACGGCTCAACCGGCTTTTTTTGAAAATTCCAGTCCTGCCCCCTTGTCCGGCACCAGCACCCTGATAGCCTGCTTGTGGATGTGAAAGGCCGCCGGGGTCTCTCCCAGCAGTTCACCGTCCCCCTGGATGTACAGCCTGCGGGCAGGAGAGGAAACCGTGACATCCCGGGCACGAAAGAAATGCACACACGGGTGATCTTCGTGGCGGCCGCTGTAGGTGAGAGGGAGGACCCGCAGCAGTTCCAACCTCCCGATATCACCCACCACGCAGACGTCAAAAAGCCCGTCGTCAACCCTGGCTCTGGGGGCGATCTTGATTCCGGATCCAAAGAAAGCACCGTTGGCAACAGCGACAAGGAGCCCCTTTATCTGCAGGTGATTGCCGTCAAGGGTGAGTTCAAGGGGAACCGGGCGGAAGCACATCAGGGTTTTCAATACTCCCGCCAGGTATGCCCAGGTCCCTCTAAGCCAGCGGAAACCCTGGTTCACCGCGTGGGCAACCTCGGCATCAAAGCCGACACCGCAGATGTTCAAGAAGTAGCGGTTTTCCACCATTCCCAGGTCCAGCATGCGGTATTTACCCGAACAAATGGCCAGTGCCGTTGACAGAGGGTCCCCGGATATCCCCAGGGTCCGGCAGAGGTCGTTGCCGCTGCCGGTGGGAAGCAAGGCCAGGGCAGTTCCCGGGTAAGCGCCGTTGGATGCGATTCCGTTTACCACCTCGTTGGCGGTGCCGTCTCCCCCGACGGCCACCACCAGGTCGCAATCCTTTTTCACGGCCCTTTGTGCCAGTTCCCGGGCATGGCCGCGCCCCTCGGTGAAAAAGGTCCGGAAGCGCAGTCCCGCCCGGCGCATGACCCGCTCGATCTCCGGCCACAAGCGGGCGGTGCGGCCGCGCCCGGCGGTGGGGTTAACGATACAGCAGAAAGGAAGATCCGGCATCAGGGGTTCCCACCCTCACCAGGGCCGCCGCTCCTGTCTTTAGCGATCATTTTGCAATCCCCCTGGAACACCGCCCCCTCTTCCACCACAAGGCTGGCCGCCTCCATGTTTCCATAGAGTTTCCCGGTTGCCGTAAGCTCCAGCTTCGCCCAGGCCGCCACCTGGCCGTGGACTTCGCCCGCGATTAAAACATTCCTTGCGTCAATCCCCGCCTCCACACAAGCCCCTTCACCGACCACCACGTCGCCGGTCGCCTTGATCGACCCCTTGAAGAAGCCATCCAGCCGGACCGAACCCTCGCTCTCCAGTTTTCCCTCGAAGCGGGTACCCTTCCCCAAAACGGAATCCGCCTTTTCACCGATTCCGGCTTTTTCCGCTTTAATCCAGGCCACCTTTCTAACCTTCCTTTCCAGAATCACGTTCCCCCGATTTTCTGCCTAACATAAAGCAAAGATCAAAAAAGCAGAACCGTTTGGCTCTGCACTGATGGTCATTTTGCCAGAACAGAAAGCGGGTCCACGAGAACGCCATCCTTTTCAATCATGAAATGCAGGTGGGGCCCGGTGCTCCGGCCGCTGCTGCCGACCAGCCCGAGGATCTGCCCCTTTTTGATGTGATCCCCTGTCTTGACCAGGGCCCTGCTGAGGTGGCAATAAGAGGAGCTGTACCCGTACCCATGGGAAATCTCCACCGTGCGTCCGTACCCCGCCCGGTATCCCGCAAAAACGACCACCCCATCCCCTGCAGCACGAACGGGTGTACCGCCTGAGGCGGCCAGATCCAGACCGTCGTGAAACTCTGAACCCCGCCTCCTGAAAGGAGACGACCGGTACCCGAAATAGGAAGAGATCTCGCCGGAGACCGGCATTCTGTCGGGCAGAGCCGCCAGGTATTTCAAACGGGCGTCAAGGTCCTCTTCCAGGCGCTGTAAAGAATCCCTTGCCTCCAGGGCATCCTGGATGGTTGCGTTCAGGGCCGCACCCACCTGCTCCGGGCCGGCGTTCTGGTCGCCTAAGGAGGCGCCAAAGAGGGACCACCGCATCCGTTCGCCGCTTTTGCTGCCGGATCTGCTGCTGTACCCTCCGCCCTGCCGGAGACCGGCTTTTTCCCTGATCCTCTGTTCAAGATCCCTTACCTCCTGCAGGTACCGCTCGGCTGAACGGGCTTGCATTTGGAGTTCCGCCAGTTGCTCCTGCTGCTTCTTGTTGACGGCGCGCAGCCGCGCCAGTTCGGCGCGTTCCCCCCGCATGTAATAATAGCGGATACAAGCCACTATCGTCGTGGCCAGCAGCAGGAAAAGCAGGAAGCCGCTCAAACTTAGCAGCCAGCACGGGAAGCGGACGCTCCTGGTCTGCGCTCCCCGCGGCGGGACAATCAAGAGTGTAAAGGGGCGCTTCAGATACTGCTTCCCCCTCGCAAACAGGCTTTGAGGCATGACTGCCCCTCCTTTTATATCTACCTTTTCAGGCTGCTGCCCGCCTCAAGGGCCTTGCGGATCGCCTCTTCCTCCTCATCACTCAGCGGATAGGGCGATGCACCTCCCTCAACGGGCTTGGCGTAAAGGCGGCAGTCTTCACGGCTCACCAGGCAGCACAGGATAACCCCGTCGCCTGTTTCATTAAGCAGGGCGAGGGCGAAGCTCAAATCACTCCCCATATCGGAGAAGGCATTAAACCGCACAAAACCGACCCTGCGGATGGAGGCAGTGGAGAACTGCTTGAGTTCCCGGCAGAGTTCCTCAAGTTCATCGACGCGTTTCTCCGCAGCCCGGCAGGACTGCACCGTTTCCTCAAGCAGTTTTTCCAGGTTCGCCCCGTTGACCCCTCGCATCAGGCGCCTGTATCGCCGCCCCACAAGCAGAAGGTGGATGTTTAAAATCAGAAAAAGCAGAATGCTGATGCCAAAAAGTGCATAAATTATCAGCAGCGTTTTATTTCCCTGAACAAGCCAGATCCCGCCCATTGCCACAAACGCAACCTCTTTTTTTAAAATTTGCTGCTTCCCGTCCGGTACCGCCTGAATCTATATCTTTCCACACAGATTAACATTTTCCTCTTTTTTTTGCCATTTCCCTGAAATGCCCGTCCCACGTCATTTTTTCTGAAAGATCAGGATGAACTCGTGGACCTTGTTCACCCGGAAAACATAGGGGTATCCCAGCGGCCGCAGGTTGTTGTACTCCTGCCTCCTGTCCCAGACGATCAGGTCGTCCAACTTATATCCAATCCCCTGCATCACAGGCACCAGGTCCATGTGCAGGGGGTAAAAGGTGCTGCCCTTCCTTACGTCCATAACCACCACGATGCAGTACGCCCCCGGTTTCAGGCTGAGCCAGACCTGTTTAAAAACGCTTCCCAACGCCCCTAAAAAATCCTTGTAGTCGGTGATGTTCCCGAGGTCCTGCACCATGTCACCGTAACTGCGCTTCGGCTTTCCGTCTGCCGAGCGGCGCTGCTGCAGGATGTTCCAGTAAGGGGGGGACGTGATGCAGAGCCCTACACTCTCAGGGGGAAGGTAATCCGCCAGAAAACGGCTGTCCGCCTGATACAACTGCGGATAGCATTCCGGGGGCCCCTCGATCTGGGACAGTCTCCGGCGGGTCATCTCAAGAAACTCCGGAACAAGCTCAAAGCCTGCAGAGGGTATCCCCCTCCGGTAGGCGGAGCAAACCGTGCTTCCGCTCCCCAGGAAGGGGTCGAGGATAAGGCCGCTCCGGCCGCGGTAAAAGATCCGGATCAGGCGGTCGGTCAGGGCGATGGGGAACATGGCCGGGTGCCCAAACCGGCGCTCCTCCGGAGTTTTAACCAGGTCGTCCCAGATGCTGATGGAGTACCGCAGCCAGGTCTTGCCGTCCAGGCAGTCGATGTCTTGCCGGCCACCGGCTACATCCCTGTCCCGGAGATCCTTATAGTCTTTATTGTTCCCCTTATTTAGTGACATAGAAACTCTCCCAGCCTGCCAAAAGAAGTGCAAGGAATTAACATATTACCGCTTCATTACCGAAATCTCCAGCCTGCGCCTGATTGAAGCGAGGGCGGCCCGATCCCTGTACTCGGCCAGGATCCTGTTCGGCCCGGTTCCGTGATGGCGTCAACATAGTCGACCACGTATTTGCTTTTCAAATATGCGATGACGGGCAGCTGTACCCTCCCGTCCATACAGTTGATTGCGGTTGCAAAGGTTCCGTGACTGATGGTGATCCTCCCCCTGCTCATTTCTATGACAACCTTATTTTGTGTTATCTTCCGTACCCGTTCAAGACCCTCTTCTCGTTTTTTCGCAACTTCTTCTAAAAAAAGGCCGCGGGTATATGTCGATTAGGCGTTCTGCGGTTTTCTATATGCGGAGAATGTCAACCTATTTTATGAATACAGGTTTACAATTGAGAATAATAATGATAATATATGGCACGGGAGGGATAGATCTGGTTGATTTTCTAGAAAAAGAACTGGAGCTGCTAAAGGAAAGTCGCCTTTATCGCCAGTTGCCCGGGCCACTGGAGAAGCCCGCCGGCCCCAGAACAAGCATAAACGGGCAGGAAGTGGCGCTCTTTTCCTCCAACAATTACCTGGGCCTAGCTCATCATCCCCGAGTTAAGGCTGCTGCCGTAGAAGCCGTGGAAAGGTGGGGGACGGGAAGCGGAGGTTCTCGCCTGACCACCGGCAATTTTGTTTTGCACCGCCAGTTGGAGGAGCGCATCGCCCGGTTTAAGGGCACGGAAGATGCCGTTGTGTTTAGTTCCGGTTACCTGGCCAACCTGGGAGTGATTTCGGCCCTGGTGGGTCGGGGAGACCTGGTGCTCAGCGACGAGCTAAACCATGCCAGCATAATCGACGGGTGCCGCCTGAGCCGGGCCACGGTTAAGGTTTTCCGCCATAGGTGCCTGGCCAAGGGGATTACCGGAGGATACCTTCCCCTGGCTGCCACCCTGGACACCGACGAGATCTACGAGGCCTTTTTGGGCGAGCCGGAGGAATGTAAGACCTTTTACCACGGACACACCTACACGGGCAACCCCCTAGCCTGCGCTGCGGCCCTGGCCAGCATTGAGCTCTTTGAAAAAACAGACCTGCTGGCTTCCTTACAACCTAAGATCGATCTTTTACGCCGGGGTCTGGAGAACTTTCGGGATTTACCCCACGTAGGAGATATCCGCCAGCGAGGTATGATGGTAGGTATTGAGCTGGTGGTGGATAAAGATACCAAGGAGCCTTATGCCATAAAGGAGCAAATAGGTCACCGGGTTATCCTGGAGGCCCGTCGGAGAGGGCTCATCCTTCGTCCCTTGGGCAATGTCATTGTCCTCATGCCCGTGCTGTCCATGTCTAACGAAGAGCTGAACAGGGTTCTAGAGATTACCTATGAATCTATAGCCGTAGTAACCGGTAAATGAGCGGAGGGGTAGGTATATGGGGAAGAATCTAATGTGGGAGAAGATCAGAGAAAAGGTCCTGGGGGGAGAAGGCTTATCCCGGGAAGAAGCGTATTCCCTGGCCGGGTGGCCACCGGAAAGATTAGGGAACCTTCTGGATCTCTCCCGCCAGGTCCGGGAACGCTTCAGGGGAAGGGATGTGGAGCTATGCGCCATCGTCAACGCCCGCTCCGGCCTGTGCAGCGAGGATTGCTATTTTTGCGCCCAGTCTTCCCGCTTTAAAACCGGCGTGGAGGTGTATCCCCTCATTGATGCGGAAAAGGCCCTGGAAAAGGCCCGGCGGATGGAAGCCGCTGGAGTGAAGCGCTTTGCCCTGGTTACCAGTGGTAAGGGCATTGGAGAAAGGGACTTTGAGAAGGTCCTGGAAATCTACCGGGTCCTGCGGGCCGAGACCCGCCTTGAGCTGTGCGCTTCCCTGGGTATCATTGACGAAGAAAAGGCCCAGCGTTTGAAGGAGGCGGGAGTCACCACCTACCACCACAACCTGGAGACCGCCCGGAGCTACTTCCCCAAGATCTGTACCACCCATACCTTTGAAGAAAGGGTAGCCACTGTCCGGGCGGCCCAGGCCGCTGGGCTAAATGTATGCTCCGGCGGGATCATCGGGCTGGGGGAAACTATGGCCCATCGGCTGGAAATGGCCTTTGAGCTACGGGAACTGGGAGTACGGTCAGTGCCGGTCAACATCCTGAACCCCATTCCCGGCACACCCCTGGCCAATCAAGAGCGTCTCCCGGTGGAGGAGGTCCTTAAAACCCTGGCTCTTTTCCGCCTCATCATTCCCAAGGCCGTTTTCCGCCTCTGCGGCGGGCGGGAGGCAGGGCTGGGAGAGAAGCAAAAAGAGGCCTTAACGGTGGCCGTAAACGGCTTGATGGTGGGCAACTACCTTACCACCCGGGGCAACGAGATCCAAGAAGACCTGGACATGATTGCCGGGGTGGGGTTGAGGGTGGCAGTTTAAAAACTTGACAGAAAATCCCTGATCCGATTAAACTTTGTGTGGTAACAACGGCTTGAGTCCCGCAGTTTCACATACCCGGTGAAAGGAGCGGAGGAGAATGAAAGTTCTTTACCTGGACTGTTTTTCAGGGATAAGCGGGGACATGCTCCTCGCCGCCCTGATCGACCTGGGCGTTCCCCTTTCGGTTTTCGAAGAGGTGATCGCCCAACTGGGCATTCCCGTAGAGATCAAAGGAACTGCCGTTTATAAGAATGGCATCCGGGCAAGCCAGGTGATCCTTGCCGAACAGACCCGGCAACCCGGGGAGCGCAGCTACCACCAGTTGCTGGAGATCGTCACACAGAGCAACCTTCCGTCCCATATCTCCGCCAAAGTAGAGATGGCCCTGCTCCGCCTCGCCCAGGCGGAAGGGGCGGCACACGGCGTGGAAGTGGAAAGGGTGCATTTCCACGAACTCGGGGGGCTGGATACGCTGGTTGACCTGGCAGGAGCCTTCGCCGGCATCTCTTACCTTGGGGTCGAGCAGGTGTGCGCCTCCCCCCTTCCCCTTGCCAGGGGAACCATTATAACGCAACACGGCCCGCTTCCGCTGCCTGCCCCGGCCACCCTCAACCTGCTTAAGGGAGCACCCACCTACGGTGTCTCCATCGAAGGGGAACTGGTAACCCCTACGGGGGCGGTCCTGGTTACATCCCTGGCCGGCAGCTTTGGCCCCCCTCCGGCCGCCCGCTGGGAGAAGATCGGGTACGGTGCAGGAACGCAGGAGTTCCCCCACCCGAATGTGCTTCGACTCTGGCTGGGGGAGAGCCTTGATCACAAAGAAGCCCGCGAAACGCCCGAACTCGCCTTCGACCAGGACCAGGTGCTGGTGCTGGAAACCCAGGTGGATGACGTCAACCCGGAATTTCTCCCTTATTTGCGGATGCAGCTCGAAAAAGAGGGGGCCCTCGACGTGGCCTTTATCCCCACCATGATGAAAAAAGGGAGGCCTGGCATCATTGTCAGCATTCTCTCCCCTCCGGACAGGCTGTCTTCCCTTGCCCGCATCCTGTTTCGTGAAAGCACCGCAATCGGGTTGCGCTGGTACCAGGCCGGCCGGATCAAACTTTTCCGCACCAGTGTTGAAGTGGAAACGCCCTTTGGCAGCATTCCGGTTAAACTCGGTTTTGCCGTGAAACCCAACGGTTCCAGGGAATACCTTAACCTGGCCCCGGAATACGAGGCCTGTGCCCGGCGGGCGCTGGAAACGGGAAGCAGCATCAAGGAGGTCTACCGGGCCGCCCTGAAGGCTGCGGACAGTCTCGAACCCCCTACGGAATGATTAATCTACCGAGAGCTTTCCGCCCTCCGACCAGTTCTCCCTTTCCACCTCTTCGATGTTGACCCATACCGCTTCCGGCTTGACATTCAGGGTGGAAACCACAACCCCCGTGATCCCCTCCACCAGCTTCCTCTTTACGTGGATGTCTCTTTCCTTACTTTTCAGCATCTTCACCGTAACAAATGGCAAGTGAAACACCTCCGAATCTATGTTTAAGTTAAATCGCCCATAAACCACTCCAGCAGCCGCGCCAGTTCGTCCTGTGAGTAAAATTCGATCTCGATGCGGCCACCGCGGCGGCCGGTTTTAATCCTCACCTTTGTACCCAGCAGCTTTCTGAGCCGCTCTTCCAGATCAGCCAGTTCCAAATCCTGCCGGGGGTTCTTTTTCTGCCTTGCACCCTTTGAAGCCTTTTTGGCACCCTGCAGGCGCTGGGCCTCCTTTTCTGTATCACGCACCGAGAGGCCCCGCCGGACGATTTCCTCGGCAAGCCTGCTCTGCTGTGCCGGGCCGGACAAGCCAAGCAGCACCTTGCCGTGCCCGGCGCTCAAAAAGCCCTTTGCCATCAAGGCCTGCACCTCAGGCGGCAACTGCAGCAGGCGCAGGGTATTGGCAATAAACGGCCGGCTCTTCCCCACCCGCCGGGAGATTTCATCCTGGGTCAGCCCGAACTCCTCAATCAAACGCTTGTAGGCCTGCGCCTCTTCAAGAGGATTGAGGTCCTTGCGCTGGACATTTTCGATCAGCATCATCTCGCTGGAGGCGAGGTCGTCCACCCGGCGAATCACCGCCGGTATGTTTTGCAATCCCGCCTGCCGGCATGCCCGCCAGCGCCGCTCACCCACGACCAACTGGTAGCGGTCGTCGCCTAGCGGCCGTACCACCACCGGCTGCATCACGCCGTGGGTTTTAATCGAAGCAGCCAGTTCGGAAAGGGACTCTTCGTCGAAATCCTGGCGTGCTTGAAAGGGACCAGGTTCGATCTTATCCAGGGGGAGTTCGACAATCTCATCAACCTCCCGCGCCCCCTCGGGAACAGTAGGAATCAAGGCCCGCAGCCCGCGGCCAAGCCCCTTATTTTTCATGCTGGATCACTTCCTGGGCTAATTCTTGATAAAGCAATGCCCCCCGGGAACGGGCGTCGTAAGCGATCACCGGCTTTCCGTGGCTCGGTGCTTCACTGAGCCGCACGTTTCGGGGAATTATGGTGCGAAACACCTTGTCGCCGAAATAACTCTTCACCTCCTCGACCACCTGGATGGCCAGGTTGGTGCGGGCGTCAAACATGGTTAAAAGGATGCCCTCGATTTCCAGTCCGGGATTCAGGTGCTGCTGCACCATCCGGATCGTCTGCAGCAACTGCCCCACTCCCTCAAGGGCGTAATACTCGCACTGGATGGGGATGAGTACCCGGTCAGCTGCCGTGAGGGCATTGATGGTCAGGAGGCCAAGGGATGGAGGGCAGTCGATGAAGATATAGTTGTAGGACTGCCGCAGGGGGGTAAGGGCACCGCGCAACCTGGCTTCACGGTTGGGCATGTTGACCAGCTCGATTTCAGAACCTGCAAGATTAATCGTAGCCGGTACCAAATCCAGGTTCTCGATCTGGGTAGGCACGATCACCTTTTCAGGCTGCTCCTCCCCCAACAGGAGGTTATAAATACACCTGGACAGGCTGCCGCGATCCACGCCCAAACCGCTTGTAGCGTTTCCCTGGGGATCGGTGTCCACCAGCAGAACCTTCCTTCCCGCCCTGGCGAGGCAGGCGCACAGGTTTACTGCCGTTGTTGTCTTGGCCACGCCGCCTTTCTGGTTGGCGATGGCGATGATCCGGTGTACACCGGGATCCGTCCGGAAGGCGCTATTATCAAGGGTTTCCGGCAAATGTTCCACGTGGAACATTTCCTTCTTCAATTCATTCTTCTTTTTCCCCCACAGCATTTCTCCCGCCCCCCTGTAACTGGCATTATCTCCATTCTGTTTCATTATATCACCTGAAATGCAATACAGGCTATCTTCAGATAGATTTCGCCAGTCAATGTAGGATTTTGATAGAAGCCCAGAGGGAAACGAACATAAAAGATCTCTGGCTGTAGCCTCAGGAGAGGCAGCCGGCTTCTATACAAAGGGATGATTCTCATTTCCAGTTTACCGCAATTTTTAATATTAACAGTCAATTAATACCTCGTTTACGCAGGTGATCGCGCATGGTGTTAACGTCCTTGAGGTGTGTAGCGATAAGATCCAGGTATTTTTCGATCAATTACTCTTCGCGTCCGAGGATACTGGAAATCAATCTGGGAAAAGCCCGTAAAAGCCTAGAATAAGAACAGAGTCAAAGGTCTTAATTTAAGCGTCGACGGGACCCGGGTTAAGAGTTAAAATACAAGGCCATCATGTTCATCTGGCCTGTAGCCAGCATGGTGGCCTGGGGGCAAAACCTTTCCCAGAGGGTCATCAGGTCCAAGATCAGGGATTTCTTCACTTCAGTGGGGATTCCATCCCGGGTTCCCGGAAAGTGGGCCAGTTGCTTGAAAGCTTCCGGCAAGTGCCCCGGAGGGGGTGAGGCACTGTTCAGCCGAAGGCGGCCTCAAGCGGTATTCAACTCTGTCAGAGGTTCGCCGTCACTTAGGTTTGGACCCCAGTGGCGCTGCCGGCGCTGACAATGGAGAGGACTTGGGACCGTTCCCGGGGGTTGACAACTGCTACATAAAATATCCCTATATAGTTGCGTTTATGATATAATGTCTACATGAAGCTCAGCGAGTGGGCAAGGAAGCAAGGGATCAACTACAAGACCGCCTGGAAGTGGTATAAAGAAGGAAAGCTGCCTGTCCCGGCTTATCAAACACCAACCGGCACGATACTGGTCAAGGTCGGCGAAGAAAAGGAAGGAGGGAAAGCGGCCATATACGCCAGAGTCTCCAGCGCCGACCAGAGAGCGGACTTAGACCGGCAGGTAGCCAGGCTTCTGGAATTCGCAAACACCAAAGGATTGGCCGTAGCAAAGACAATAACTGAAATAGGCTCCGGCTTAAACGGACACCGGA
>CADDZD010000012.1 GCA_902812385.1 Clostridia bacterium
CCCTTTTTCAGGCGAGGACCGGCTACCGTTTAGATCAGGGAAACCTTGTGGTTTTAGACCTTCCCTTCATACTGCGGGCGAATGAGACAGAAAAGGTGAAAGCAAGACCTGGTGCTTTAGGTGAATCTCTGCACCAGAAAGGTTTGTTGACGGGAGTATTGGGTAATGCTGACCTGCCGGGGCTTCCCCAGCGCTCGATGGCGGTTATTGCCATGGACAGGCGGGGAGTTATCGATATGGGTGATATATCCAACGATCTCTTGCGGATCGATCAGAACAATGCCCTGGTATACAGCACCAATTACAACGCTTTGAAATCTGAGTATCTAAAATTGAAAGAGCGGTGCGATTTTCTTGTCATCGAGCTCGGCGACCTGGTGCGCCTGGAGCAGAGCAAGCAGAGTTTCACAGACAAGGTATATAAGATGGAAAGGAGTAGGATCCTTCACGAATATGATGCATTTCTCGGTTGGCTGTGGCAGAATACCCCCCTCGCTAAAACACAGGTGATGGTCGCCTCATTTATTCCTCCTGACCAATTGAATGGTGAAAACAGGTTTTTCGGTTTTATCGGAGTTCTAGGGGATCAAATCAGTCCTGGTTTGCTGATTTCTCCAACCACCCGGAGGGCAGGGATTGTAACTCTATATGATATTGCCCCCAGTGTCTGCACCTATTTGAAAGCCCCCCTGGTTTCTTTTGCGGGACGCCCCTGGTATATTGAACCGCAAACGGATTCTCTCGATTACATTCGAACTGTGGAGGCACGGACCGTTTTTATTTCACTGCTGCGTCCCCCTTTTGTAAAGGGGTATGTGATCCTGCACCTGGTGGTGCTGGCGAGTATCATCTTTTGTTTATCCCTCAAGCCACGGATGGGTAAATACCTGTCGCCTGTACTCCTGGGGCTTACTTCCGTGCCGGTGGTTTGGCTGCTTGTCAGCGCTTTTCCGCTGGTGAATACCCTGCTGTACGTTGTATTATGCTTGAGCCTGATCGTGGTCGTTGTTTTCATGGGTGTTAAACTGGCCCGCAACAAGGATTTAGATCCCATTTTGTTTCTTTGTCTGACAACGGTAGCGATTTTGCTCGGAGACACGGTGAGCGGCGGCACTTTGCAAAAGTACTCGGTTTTGAGCTATGATCCTATGTCTGGAGCGCGTTTTTATGGACTGGGCAATGAGTATATGGGAGTGTTGATTGGATCGCTGGTTATGGGCTCTTCATTACTGATCCAGCGCATGAGCGGATATGTCAGATTGGCGCGCCTTTTGACTGGAGTTCTGTTCCTGTCAGCCTGTGTGGTGCTTGGCGCCCCAATGTGGGGAAGTGAATTCGGCGGACTGCTGGCCGCGCTGACAGCGTTTACGTATACCTTTTTCCGGTTTATGGGCATAAGATTGAACTGGAAACGTGTCGTGATCGGAGGACTGGTCATTTTAGTTTTAGCTTCCTGCTTCTTCTTGTGGGATTTTATGCGTCCTCCGGAACTTCGCTCCCATTTCGGTCAGCTTATTGCAAATATCCAGATAGGGGGATTTTCTGTTTTTGAAGAAATTGTGGTACGTAAACTTGCCATGAACTACAGGTTGATTAAGTATACTATCTGGACAAGGGTTTTGCTTGGCACACTACTGGCCCTCGGTATTCTTTCCTACCGCCCGGTTGGCATATTCCGGAAGGTACTTTTTGATAATCCTGCAGTGGCCACTGGTTTGGAGGGCAGCCTGATAGGTGCTTTTGTCGCTCTGGTTTTTAACGATTCCGGAATTGTGGCGGCAGCGACGGCAATCATCTTTCCGGCTGCAACGCTTTTCTTTCTCGTTTTAAAACAAAATGAGGGTACTATTGCTGGTTAGAAGGAGGAACTTTGGTTGCGGTTTGCACATTTTGTCAGCCAGAAAGCAAAAATGTGGGGAATTGTAGAAGGAAAACTGTTACGAGTGCTTCAGGGCAGCCCTTTTGGGGAATGGAGAGCTACAGAGGATATGGTTTCTTTAAAAGATGTTACGCTTCTTGCTCCCTGTTACCCGAGCAAGATAGTGTGTGTCGGTCTGAACTACCGGGATCATGCAAAGGAACTAGGCATGGTGCTTCCGCAGGTACCCGTCATCTTCCTGAAACCCCCATCTGCGGTGATCGGCCATGGACAGAAAATAGTCTATCCTTCATCCTCACGTCAGGTAGAATACGAGGCGGAACTTGCTGTAATAATCAAGAAAACCATACGGAATGTACCAGCCGAACATGTAGGCCAGTATATTCTGGGTTTCACCTGCGCGAACGATGTCACGGCAAGGGATTTGCAGAGGGAGGACGGTCAATGGACCAGGGCAAAGTCCTTTGATACTTTTTGCCCCCTTGGTCCCTTCCTTGCGGTTGATCTGAAACCCGATTGCCTTACAATAAAACTTACGGTAAATGGAGAAATTCGGCAGAATTCATCAACCGGCGAGATGATCTTCCCGGTTGCGGAGTTGGTAAGTTTTATTTCCTCTGTAATGACCCTTTACCCGGGTGATGTGGTTATGACAGGAACACCTCCGGGAGTGGGCCCTTTAAGAGTTGGCGATGTGGTCAGTGTCGAAATCGAGGGGATAGGGATTTTGAGCAATGAGGTTGTTGCCGGCTAACATAAAAATATTATTGACAAAACCTAACGGAGTGCTAAAATTTAATAGGATTGGAATTGGAAGCCGGAAAAAACGTTTTGGCTCCAGTTTCCTTCCTATTTTTACATCTTACGAGAAATATGATGTTCTTAAAGGAGGCTGAGACTATTAATGACAAAAATGAACTCTTTGGGGCGTCATGTTTTAGCTGAATTTTATGGATGTGACTTCAAAACCCTCGATGATCAGGAACAGGTCCGGCGGTACATGATTGATGCTGCTCTGGCAGCCGGGGCCGAGATCAGAGAGAGCGTTTTCCATAAATTCAGCCCTCAAGGGGTAAGCGGGGTAGTGGTAATTTCCGAGTCTCATCTGGCAATACACACCTGGCCGGAACTGGGTTACGCTGCAGTAGATGTTTTCACATGCGGAGAAAGGGTCGACCCGTGGGATGCCTGCAGGTACCTGGTTGAAAAGTTCCGGGCAGATCACATGACAGCAACCGAGATAAGACGTGGTATTATGGAAACATGCCAGAGGGCAGCGGTAAACCTTTAGGGGGGATATTTATTTTAGACTGCCCAGATCCAGTCAAGCAAAAGGGTTAGCAAATAAGCCTTACAGGAGAGTTGTAAGGCTTATTTGTTTATGAATATAAATTTTTCTCAATTTTAAGGAGGAATTATTAAGAATAGGGAGAATAGAGTTTTAAGGAGATTGAATGCTTGATTTTAAGAGGGGGTCGCGATGGGCGAAGTCAATTTTTCTCAAGTCATGGAACAAAACCGGTCGTTTGTGGACAAGGTTATTGAGAAAAGTGGCCAGGATATCCGGCAATGTTACCAGTGCGCTAAGTGTTCGGGGGGATGCCCGGGCAGCTTTGCGATGGACTACCTGCCAAACCAGATCATACGGATGCTCATGCTGGGGATGAAGGAGGAGGTACTTAAGTCACAAACCATCTGGGTCTGCATGGGTTGCAATACCTGTACCACACGCTGCATCAGAGATATAGAAGTGGCACACGTGATGGATACCTTGCGTCAAGAAGCGATCAAGGCGGGATATGCTGAGAAGGGAAGGTTGGTCACGATATTTAACGATGTCTTTCTTAGTACAATCCGCAGCTATGGTCGTCTTTTTGAAGCCGGTCTGCTCATGATGAATAACATGAGGACGGGTAATTTATTTAAAGATGCGCAGTTCGGACTTCCAATGATGCTTAAAGGCAAGGCAAAGCCATTCCCTCACCGGATCAAAGGACGTAAAGAAATCAAGAACATATTTGAGAAGATTAAGAGGATGGAGGGAAAGTAGATGCCGAAGTATGCCTTATATCCGGGTTGCTCGTTGGAAACCGGTGGTATTGAATACGGAATGTCTAGCCACGCAGTAGCTCATGCATTGGGGATTGAGTTTCTTGAAGTTCCTGATTGGAATTGCTGCGGTGCGTCTTCCGCTCACATGACAGATCACCTGTTATCCCTCGCACTCCCTGCTCGTGTACTAGCCCTGGCTGAAACATTACCTGTGACTGAGATGGTAGCTCCCTGCGCGGCTTGCCACCAGAGGTTTGCAGCCGTGGAGTACGAACTCTCCAGGGACGAAGACCTGAAACGGAAGGTTAACTCTTTGCTGGAGCGTCCATATACAGGGAAGGTTAAACTGAGGAGTTACCTTGACATTTTTGCAAATCCCGAAACCCTAGAAGAAATCAGGAAAAAGGTTAAAAGAAGCTTGAAAGGGCTAAAAGTTGCCTGCTACTATGGTTGCTTGTTTGTGAAACCACCAAAAGTTGTAAACTTTGTGGATGATCCGGAAAATCCCCAAGCAATGGACAACATCATGCGTGCCCTTGGGGCAGAACCCCTGCCCTGGCCGTATAAGACCGAATGCTGCGGGGCATCTTTGGGTATGACCAAAGAAGAAGCCTGTACAAAGTTATGCAATGATATTCTTAAGATAGCCAAGGATTCTGGCGCAGATTGTATTGTTGCTGCATGTCCCCTTTGCCAGCAGAACCTGGATATGCGCCAGATCAGCGTTGAGAAGAAATACGGCACGCAATACAGAATGCCGATTCCCTTCTTTACCCAGTTAATCGGGCTGGCCCTTGGGCTTGATCCCAAGACCCTTGGCTTCAAGAAGCTGTTTGTGGATCCTGCTGGTGTTTTAAGAAAGGTTGGAGCGGCGTAGTCCGAAAACGGACCCTAATACAAACGAAAAGTAACGAGAAAGGGGTTCTTGATGTTTGAAAGAACCCCTTATTTGTAGGGAGGACATCTTCTGATGAACAGGGTGTTTCCGCCCTTGCTGCAGTCTATTGCCTCGGAACTCAATAAGGTATTGAACAAACTGGAGGAAATCCTGTCTCCTTTAGCAAAGTCTCTGTTGCAGGAACTGTCCCCGCGGGAAAATGACCTGCTGGTTCCTCCTGGATTGGTTTTGCTGAGTGCTTCCCTCTTTAATAAAAAGGAACGAGCGGTTCTGCCGGCGCTTTTCATCATGCTGGTAAACATAGGGAGCCTCCTTCACAACATCCCGGCTCGGAAGAAGGGAAAAGAAAATCAGTTGCTTATACTGACGGGGGATTATATATGCGGCCATTTATTCCAGTTGCTTTGTGAAACGGACAGCTTTCCCTTGTTAGAGAGGTTTGCCAGGCTCATCAGTGTTATGAATGAAGGAAACACGATACTGGAAACAGCAAGACAGTCAAGTCGTGAGAACATTCAGGCCGTTATGGAAGGCCTTAGAAGGAAGCATGGGGTTTTCTTCGGCGAATGCTGTGCTCTGGGTTGTCTCTTTGCAGGAGGAACTGAAGAGGAGCAGGAACAATTGTACCATTTCGGTTTTGAGTTTGGTATTGCTTATGGAGCCAAAAAATACGGCATGGAACTCTTTAAGATTAAAACGCTACCATGTTTTGCTAATAATACAGCACTTGAAATGTTCGCACAGGAACTTATATCATCTCCTGTGAGACAGAGGGCATTTACTTAAACTGTTTAGGGTCTGGAGGGGTAAACTTGTCATACCGCGATCTTCGTGAATTCATCGGGATTCTAGAAAAGAAAGGCTTGCTGCATCGCATAAAAACAGAGGTAGATCCTGTCTTGGAGATTACTGAGATCACAGATCGCATCAGCAAACAAGGAGGCCCCGCCCTTCTTTTCGAAAAGGTAAAGGGCTCCGATTATCCCGTGTTAATCAATACCTTTGGCAGTACAGAAAGGATGAAGCTAGCCCTGGGGGTCGGTAGTTTGGATGAGATCGGGGACCGCATCAGTGAATTGCTGCGGCTTCAGGATCTTCCGGGATCTCTGTGGGATAAGGTAAAGCTGCTGCCGCGCCTGGCGGAAATGAGCACTTGGGCCCCCAAGACAGTCAAAAAAGCTCCCTGCCAGGAGGTTATTCATCAAAACGATGCATCACTCGATATCTTTCCCATCCTCAAGTGCTGGCCCGGTGATGGAGGGCGTTATATTACCCTTCCTCTCGTCTTTACGAAGGATCCCGAAACCGGACGGCAAAACCTGGGAATGTACCGCCTGCAGGTGTTTGACTCCAGGACCACTGGAATGCACTGGCACATGCACAAGAACGGCGCCGAAAATTACAGAAAGCACCAGTTGATGAATAAACGGATGGAGGTAGCTGTGGCCCTGGGAGGTGATCCGGCTACCATATATGCTGCGACAGCTCCCCTCCCGCACGGTTTCGATGAGATGTTCTTTGCCGGTTTTCTTAGAAAGCAGGCTGTGGAAATGGTGAAATGCATCACGGTGGATTTGGAGGTGCCGGCGCATGCCGAAATCATTTTAGAAGGATACGTGGATCTCGACGAGAAGCGGCTGGAGGGCCCCTTCGGGGACCATACCGGCTATTATTCGCTTGCCGACTACTACCCGGTTTTCCACATCACCTGTATAACCCACCGCCGTGATGCCATCTACCCGGCAACGGTGGTGGGAAAACCACCCATGGAGGACTGCTTTCTGGCAAAAGCCACCGAACGGATCTTTTTACCATTTCTCAAATTCTTTCTCCCCGAAATTGTAGATTATAACCTGCCGATAGAAGGAGTCTTTCATAATTGCGCGGTGGTAGCCATCAAAAAAAGCTACCCTGGCCATGCCCGGAAGGTCATGTGCGCTCTATGGGGCCTGGGCATGATGATGTTTACCAAAATGATCATTGTCGTAGATGCCCACGTAAATGTTCACAATATGAATGAAGTATGGTGGAGGGTTTATAATAATGTCGACCCGAAAAGGGATTTTATGTTCGTGGAAGGGCCTGTAGAGGTACTGGATCATGCCTGTCCTCTCCCATCTTATGGATCTAAAGTTGGAATCGATGCCACTAAAAAAGGCCCCGAAGAAGGGCATTTGCGGGAGTGGCCTGAGGAGATTGAAATGTCCCAACCGATCAAGGATCTCGTAACAGCAAAATGGAAGGAATACGGTTTTAAAGAAGCGGAGGAAAAATGATGATACCCTGGGTTGTGGCAATTACAGGCGCCACAGGTGCAATTTATGCCGAACACATGCTTAAAGCTTTAAAATCTGCACAGGAGAGGATTTGTCTCACCATTTCCGGTCCTGGGATGCGTGTCCTCCATGATGAATTGGGCTGGGTTTTAACCGGGGGCCGGCCGGAAATCGAAAGGAGTCTTAGACATTACCTGGGGTATACTCATGGAGATAATGCCCTTTCGTACTATGACTGGCAGGATATCGGATGCGATTTGGCGAGCGGCTCCTTTCTCACCAAGGGGATGCTGGTTGTGCCCTGTAGTATGGCAACTCTGGCAGGAATTGCTAATGGCATGTCTCGCAATCTTATTGAGCGGGCTGCGGATGTTACCCTTAAAGAGCGGAGGCCTCTGGTACTTGTGCCCAGAGAAACCCCCCTAAATCCCATTCATCTGAGGAATATGCTTGCTTTGGCGGAGATCGGTGTACATATCGTACCTCCAATGCCTTCATTTTACTTTGGTCCGCGTGATATAGAAGATTTGGTAAGTTTTTTCGTGGAACGGGTCCTGGGTTTGATAGGCGTGAAAAGTACTTCCCCGTATAAATGACATGTTTAAAAAATCAATTGAAGGGTTTTATGTCTATCATGCCGAAGTATTAGATCGTTCTTGAACTGGGATGAGGGATGCATGGCCTACCGGGAAATATTAAAGGAAATTAAAACTGAATTGGATTACGTTGAGAACGAACTAAAAAAATATTCCTACAGTTCGGATACCATTTTAGGAGAGTCATCCGGACACCTGCTTGGGGCCGGTGGGAAAAGATTGCGGCCGGCCTTCGTGATCCTTGCGGCCAAGTTTTTTAATTATTATATGGAGCGGATTGCTCCCCTTGCTGTGGCTATCGAATTGATTCACATGGCTTCTCTCGTGCATGATGATGTTATTGACGGTTCACCGACGCGGCGAGGAATTCCGACCGTAAGCGCCAAATGGGGGGATGCTATCGCCCTGTTTACCGGTGATTATCTTTTAGCCCAGGCCCTGATTATTGTTGCCCGGCACACCAATGAAGAGATTGCTCGTCTTCTGGCAAAGGTCAGCCTGCAGATGTGCGAAGGTGAAATTGAGCAAATTGAGACTGCCGGGAAAATAGACCAGGGACTGCGCATCTACCTGAGAAGGATTAAACGAAAGACCGCCCTGCTGTTCTCAACCTGCTGTTTTACAGGGGCACTGGCCGGTGAAGCCCCCTCCGGCCTGGCAAGGTGTTTAAAGAGATACGGTTATTATGTGGGGATGGCCTTTCAGATTACGGACGATGTGCTGGATTTTGAGGGAAGTGAAAAAGTTTTTGGAAAGCCGGTTGGCAGCGATCTGCGGCAGGGGATTATCACCCTCCCGGTGTATTACACCCTGAGAAACCGGGAAACAGGGTGCCGCTTGGCAAATATCCTTGCGAAGGAGGAGAAGCAGGAATCTGACTGGGAAGAGGCCATGGCACTGGTCAGGAGATCTGGCTCCCTTAATTTAGCAAGGAATTGCAGCATTAGATACCTTGAAAAGGCCAGGAGGGAACTGCTGGCGCTCCCGGATCTCCCACCCCGGAGAGTGCTGGCCGCCATAACTGATTTTGTCATAAAACGGGATTTTTAAGTTATTTGGGGGGATAACATGTCTGAACATGATCATGATCAAATAAATGGTGCAACTATGCCATTGCTAAAGCACCTTGAAGAACTCAGGAAAGTCATTATCATCTCCCTGATTGCGATTGGCGTTGCCAGTATCGCAGCGTTTTATTTTGTCAACCAGATATTAGCCATTATTATGAAACCTCTAACCCAGCAAGGCCTGAAACCTGTGGTTCTTACAATGACAGAAGGGATCTTTACGAAATTTCAAATCGCTTTAATCGCCGGAATCGTGCTGGCTTCTCCCGTTTTACTCTGGCAGATCTGGCGTTTTATCGTCCCTGCTCTTTATCCCCACGAGAGAAGATATGTGATCAGGTTGGTCCCGATTTCCATATTCCTTTTTGCCGGCGGGATTGTTTTTGCCTATTATACGATTTTTCCCCTGGCAGTTTTCGTCTTGCTGAAACTGGCAGGCGAATTTAACCCGATGCTTACAATAGGCAAGTATCTTTCCTTCACCCTTTCTTTTCTTATTCCTTTTGGGCTGATTTTCGAGTTTCCCCTGGTTATTTACTTTCTCACTAAGATCGGTGTGATTACACCTCAATGGTTGATTAAGAACCGCAAATACTCAATTGTAGCCACATTTGTTATCGCCGCAATCTTAACGCCCGGTCCTGATCCCCTGTCTCAATCCATTATGGCTGCTCCTATGCTGATTTTGTACGAGGCCGGGATCATCGTGGCCAAACTGGTTTACAGGAAGAAAGAGGCGAGCGCTCTTGAGCTTGCCGAAGAAACCTAGGATCTAAGCAAGTCATTCAAAATTAGCTTAATTTCCTCAATTATTCAAAGTTCCTTTGTAGAAGGGGCTTTTTTCGTTTATTCAAGCAGGAATTTATTACAGAATAGAGAATAAATTAAAGGGGCTGGGCTTGTGATAAAAATTGTCTAGGGGAGGTGAAACCTAACAAAGTTTAAAAGGATGTTAACCCATCAAAAAAATCTAATAAAAAAGGAGTGAGGTTTTAGGTGAGAATCACCAGGCGCGAATTTCTTAAAATTTCTAGCGCCGCAATTGCCACCTTGCCGGTTCTTGGTTTCGACCTCACACCTGCAATGGCCCAAATAGGGGAATTCCGGATAAAAAACGTTAAACCGGTTCCCACCATTTGTCCCTATTGTGGGTGTGGCTGTGGTTTGGTCGTATACGCAGCAGACGGAAAGGTGATCGCCACCGAGGGGGACCCCGATCATCCAATTAACCAAGGTTCAACATGTGCTAAGGGGGCAGCGCTTTATCAGATTTACGATAACCCGCGGCGGATGCGTAAACCCCTTTATCGAGCACCATACAGTAATCATTGGGAAGAAAAAGATTGGGATTGGGTATTAGACAGAATCGTTGAAAGGATCAAGGCAACAAGGGATAAGAATTTTATCACGAAAGAAACCGTTAAGGTAAAAGATGAGAAAACCGGTGTTGAGAGGGACGTTGAAATTAATGTCAACAGGACCGAAGCAATAGCGACTCTGGGCGGAGCCGCTCTGGACAATGAGGAATGTTACCTTTATACGAAGCTGGCGCGCAGCCTGGGCGTGGTTTACGTTGAGCACCAGGCCCGTTTGTGACACGGTTCCACGGTCACCGGTCTGGGACCAACATTTGGTAGAGGCGCAATGACAAACCACTGGGTTGATTTGCGGAACACGGATTGTGCTCTGATCATAGGCAGCAACGCTGCTGAAAACCATCCGATGTCATTTAAATGGTTGACAGAAGCACGGGAAAAACGGGGGGCCAAAATAATCAGCGTCGATCCGCGTTTTACCCGGACGTCGGCAAGAGCGGATATCTATGCACCAATGCGTTCGGGAACAGACGTGGCATTCATCGGCGGTTTGATCAATTACGTCATCCAGAATAATCTTTATTTTCATGATTACGTGGTCAATTATACAAATGCCGCTTATATAATTGACGACGGTTACGAGTTCAAGGACGGTCTGTTCAGTGGTTACGATCCCGAGCAGCGCATGTATGACCAGAAGACGTGGGCTTACAAGACCGATCCGGCTGACCCGGATAAAAAGCCTTTGAAGGATCCGACCCTGCAGAATCCGCGCTGCGTTTTCCAACTGCTCAAGAAACACTTTGAGCGCTATGATGTAGACACAGTTTGCAAAATCACAGGTACTCCCAAGGACGTTTACTTGAAGGTGGCGGAGACTTTTGCCGCTACTGGAAAACCCGACAAGTCAGGCACCATCTGCTACGCCATGGGTACCTGCCAGCACTCTAATGCTTCCCAGAACATCAGGGCTTACTCCATCCTGCAGCTTTTGTTAGGCAATATGGGGATACCCGGTGGTGGCATCAACGCCCTGCGCGGAGAGTCCAATGTCCAGGGATCCACTGATATGGGCCTGCTCTCGCATCTTCTCACGGCATACTTGAATGCCCCGACGAACGATGCGGCCTACAAGGACCTGGCAGGTTACATTAAAAAAGAGACTCCGAAATGGGGCTTTAAGACCAATACGCCCAAGTGGATTATCAGCATGCTGAAGGCATGGTATGGTGACGCAGCCACCAAGGAAAACGATTACTGCTACCAGTACCTGCCCAAGCGGGACGCCAAACGCAACTTTACCCATATCGGCCTGTTTGAAGCCATGTATGAAGGCAAGATTAAGGGCGCCCTGATCTTTGGAGCGAACCCTGTGGTAGGCGGTCCCAACGCCAACAAGGAAGCCAAGGCCCTGGAGAACCTGGACTGGATGGTTGCGGTGGACCTGTGGGAGACGGAAACCTCCACCTTCTGGTCGAGGGAAGCAGGCGCAGATCCTTCGAAAATCAAGACAGAGGTCTTCTTCCTGCCTGCATGTTCATCCTACGAGAAACAGGGTACTGTCAGCAACAGCGGACGCTGGATCCAGTTCCGCTGGAAGGCTGTGGATCCGCTCGGGGAATCCCGCAGCGATCTGGAAATCCTGTATGAATTAGGGAAGCGAATCAAGGAAGCCTATGCCGGGAGCACGGATCCGAAGGATAAACCGCTCCTGGACATGACCTGGGATTACCCCGAGGAAGAAGAAAAGCTGCTGGATGAGGTACAGCGGGAGATCAATGGCTATGATTTAACCACAAAGAAGCTGCTGCCTAAGTTCGCGGATCTCAAGGACGACGGCACGACTTCCTGTGGGGTCTGGATCTACTGCGGCATGTACACCGAAGAAGGGAACAAGACCCAGAAGCGGGACAACAAGGATACCACCGGAATTGGACAGTATCCCAATTGGGCGTTTGCCTGGCCGGTAAACCGGAGGATTATTTACAACCGCTGCTCTGCTGATCTCTCCGGAAACCCCTGGTCAGAAGCGAAGAAGGTTATCTGGTGGGATCCGACCAAAGGAGACCCGGCCAAAGGAGAGAAGGGCAAGTGGGTCGGCCTTGACGTGCCAGACTTTATAGCAACGGTTGCACCTTCTGATCCCGATGGATCAAAGCCCTTTATCATGCATCCGGATGGCGTTGGCGGACTCTTCGCGAAAATGGCCGACGGGCCCTTCCCCGAGCACTACGAGCCTTGGGAGTCACCGGTACAGAACATCCTCTCCTCCATACAGTTTGACCCAGCGGCAAAGATCTGGCAGTCGCCGATGAACGAACAGGGTACACCGGACAAGTACCCGATTATCGGGACAACCTACAGGGTTGTGGAGCACTGGCAGGCAGGCGCCATGACCCGCAACTTGCCGTGGCTGGCGGAACTCATGCCCAATGTGTTTGTGGAGATGAGCGAAGAACTGGCGAAAGAAAAGGGGATTCAGAACGGTGATCTAGTTACTGTAGAATCAGCGCGGGGCAAGGTGACCGCAGTGGCCTGTGTAACCAGGCGGTTTAAACCGTTCAATATCAACGGGAAGATTGTTCACGAGATTGGCATCCTTTGGCATTATGGTTACAAAGGCGTGGCTGTTGGCGATCCTGCCAACCGTCTAACACCCCATATCGGTGATGCGAACTCCAACACACCAGAATATAAAGCCTGGCTATGCGATGTCTTCAAGGGGGTGAAGTAATTGGCAAAAGGGTACCTTGTTGATACCACAAAGTGCATCGGCTGCCGCGGGTGCGTTGTTGCCTGCAAGAACTGGAATCAACTCCCGGCTGAGCCCACCGGGTTCAAGGGAACGTACCAGACTGTGGCCGACTTTTCAGGGAACACCTTTACGTACATCGGCTTCAACGAATATGAAGAGAACGGGCAATTAAAATGGTATTTCATGAAGCGCCAGTGCATGCACTGCCTGGACCCGGCCTGCATGAAGGTATGCCCCCAGAAGGCCATCAGCATAGTTGACGGAGCAGTTGTCAGAGACTACGGTAAATGCGCCGGGTGCCAGTACTGCGCATCGGCCTGCCCCTTCCATGTGCCGAAGTACAATACCAAAATCAACAAAGAAACCAAATGCTCTATGTGTGCAGAACGTGTTGCCGAAGGCATGCTTCCTGCCTGTGTGAAGGCCTGTGTAACCGGAGCACTGCAGTTTGGTGAAAGAGACGAGCTTCTTGCGAGTGCAAGGGAAAGGGTCAACGCTCTTAAAGCCGAGTATCCCAATGCACGTGTTTATGGAGAAAAGGAGGCGGGCGGGACGAACGTCCTTTATGTGTTGGCGGATGTTCCCAGCAAGTATGGTCTGCCCGAGAATCCTCAGGTTTCTGCACTGACAACCGCCTGGCAGAATTACGTTAAACCTTACGGGCCATGGCTCATTGCCCTAACAGCAGCGGGGTCTATATTGAGTTTCTTCTCCACCAGGCTGCTGAAGGTCGGCCAGAGGGCCCATGAGGAGGAAAGCTTACATGGTTAAAAGCGAAGAGAGAATCCTGAAGTGTAGCGGTGGGGCCCGGTTTGTGCACTGGTCCCATACCATTTGCTGGTTTGTGATGCTGTTTTCCGGACTGGTTCTGTTCAGCGGCTGGTTTAAGTGGCTTGCTCCCGTGTTTGGTGGGGCAGATGGCGCCGACTTCATCCACAAGCTCTTTGCCATATTTTTCATAGCAATTCCTCTTATCGGGCTGTTTGTGAAGCCGCGCAGTTTCATTGAATGGATGAAGATGGCCTTCCGCTGGGGGAAAGATGAGTTCATGTTTATGATGAAGTTCCCGCTTGATTTCATTGGTTTCAAAGTAGATATGCCCCCTCAGGAAAGGATCAATGCCGGTCAGAAGATCAATTCTATACTGTTCCCGCTTTTGGGCTTCTTCCTTGCGTTGAGTGGGACCATCATGTGGTTTGCCGATAACTTCCCGGTCTGGCTGGTCCAGCTTGCTTACATTGTCCATGACTGCTGCTGGATCATCGGGACTGCCCAGGTCTGCTTCCATGCCTACCTTGGATCGCTGCACCCGGGTTCCGGTGAATCCTTCTGGGCAATGTTTGGTGACGGTAAGGTAAGGGCCAGCTGGGCAAAGCATCACCACACCAAATGGTATGAGGAAGTCGTGGGGAGAGAGTAATTGTTAACTTTATATAGAGGGGGTTTTATCATACCCCCTCTTTTATCTCTTTGCATCAATTTGCTAGTTGTTACTATTAAAAGGCAACGAGGAGGAGCAGGCTTTGACAGAGATAAACAGGGTGATTGAGAATGCTGTTAAATTGTTCACCGAATTGATAGCTGTCCAGAAGCAATACGCTGGAAAGATTAAGGTTCCCCAGCTCTCTTTTTCGGAAGATGAAATCACCCGCCATAACGAGGCGGGCGAGGTTTTTTTAAATTTACGCTTGCCATTTTATGATGCCGCGCTGTGCTCTGAGTTAAGAGAGGAAATTTGCCGTGTTATAAAGAAACACAGACCAGAGATGGCATTTCGCATCGAAGAAATTAATTCATATCTTTCCGAAAACCCCGGCATCTTTGAAGAATTTCTCCTTAAAGACCGGAATCTGCCCCTGAAAGATGGGGTTCCCAATAATGATCAAGAACTTCTCGGTTTTGTGGTTTATCAGACGATGCGCCCGTTATTACATAAATATGCCGCCGCAATTCAGCCTTGCTTAAAACCTGAAGAATGGCTGCGGGATTACTGCCCCGTTTGCGGCGAAAAGGCCAATTTCTCTTATTTGCGCAAGGAGGATGGCAAACGGGTTTTGGTTTGCCCCATGTGCGGTACTGAGTGGCTTTACCGGTACCTCGCCTGTTCCTGGTGCGGCAACTATAATCATAAAAGCATCAAGTACTTTGAGGTTGCAGAGTTCCCGGCTTACGAGGTCTATCTCTGCGAAAGCTGTCATGGGTACCTGAAAACCTTCAACGGGAAAAAAGGGATTGAACACGAGGATTGGCTGCTTGAAGATATAAAAACCTTAACACTGGATATGCTTGCTTTAAAAGAAGGATATACCAGAACGGGTCAGAAATTACTGCAGTAGTGCTATAATTACAGACATAACGATCGATAGAAGGGAAGCCTGCGATGCCGGAGAATTTCTATCATGTTTCCCTGAAGCTCGGAGGGCAACGGTGCCTGGTGGTTGGAGGTGGAGCAGTTGCAGAGCGCAAGGTGAAGTCTTTGCTTGAGTGCGGGGCAAAAGTCACTGTTGTCAGCCCTGAATTAGTCCAAGGGTTGAGTGAACGGGTTGCTAAAGGGGAGTTACTTCACAAAAACCGCGGGTTTGAGCCCCATGATCTGGATGGAATGCTTCTGGTGATATCCGCAACCGATGACAAGGAGTTGAATACACGGATCGCTCAATTGTGCAGGAAGCGCGGTATTCTTGTCAATGTAGTAGATAATCCGGAATTGAGTACCTTTTATGTTCCTGCTTCGGTGAGGCGCGGCCCTATATGTATAAGTGTTTCCACAGGGGGTGCAAGCCCTCTCCTGGCAAGGCGAATTCGTGAGTACCTGGAGTCTCAAATCGGTCCGGAATTCGGAGAACTTGCGGTCATCCTTGGAGGACTCAGGGAACAGATGAAGAAGAGGTTCCCCGAACAGGAGCAGCGCCAAAGGGAGTGGGAGAAACTCCTTCCCGAAAACGTGATCGAACAGCTTAATGAGAAAAAACTGAAATCGTTCAGGAAGTTGGTGGAAGAATGTATCTGGTGGCAATCGGAGTAAATCACCGAACAGCTCCGGTGGAAGTGAGGGAGAAGCTTGCTTTTGGTAAAGCAGGTCTATCCACAGCAGCGCTCGAAATGAGGCAACTGCCGACTGTCCGCGGTCTGGTGGTCTTATCAACATGTAACCGGACGGAAATTTACGCTGCCGTTACCGAATTAGACAAAGGACTGGCTGCAATAAGAAAGTATCTCTGCGAGAGGGCTAAACTGGAGGAACAGGAGGCATCCCGCTACTTTCAAAGCTGGACCTGCTACGAGGCTATCAACCATCTCTTCCGGGTGGCGGCAGGGCTTGATTCCATGGTGCTCGGGGAGACTGAAATTCTCGGCCAGGTGCGTGACGCTTACGAGACGGCCTGTCAACTGAAAACGGGTAACGGTGTCATCAACACTCTTTTCCAGGAAGCTATCAAGGTGGGCAAGCGTGTCAGGACCCTGACCGGAATCGATCAGCACCCGGTGTCCGTCAGCTATACCGCCGTGGAACTGGTGAGGCAGACATTCGGCGGCCACCTGCAGGGGCGGACGGTTCTCGTCATCGGCGCCGGGGAAATGGGGGAACTGACCCTGAAACACCTGGTGGCCCGGGGAGTGAGCACCGTTTTGGTATCCAATCGATCCTTTGACAGGGCGGAAGCGCTGGCCAGGGAATATGGGGGAGAGGCGGTCCGCTACGACGAGTTCTTCGACCATCTCGACCGGGCGGATATCGTGATCAGCTGTACCTCCGCAACCCACTTCGTGGTCAGCGCCGAAAAAGTACGACGGGCCATAGGCAAACGAATCGGAAGGCCGCTATTCTTCATTGATATTGCCGTTCCCAGAGATGTAGAACCGGCGGTTGCAGAAATTCCCGGAGTTTACCTTTATGATATAGATGATCTTGAACGGGTTGTTTTAGAATCCATGGAGGAGCGCAAAAAAGCGGCAAGAGCTGCGGAAAAAATTATTTCTGAAGCAGTAGAAGAATTCTTGAAATGGCTCAGCACCCTGACAGTAATACCGACTATCAAAGCGTTGCGGGAGAAAGGAAACGAAATCAAGGAAGAGGAACTGAGGCGCTGCCTGAACCGTTTGGGGAAGTGCGATCCGCGTACCGAGCAGTTGATCCGGAGCCTGGCCAACTCGATTGTCAACAAGATGTTGCATAACCCGATTACTCGTTTAAAGGATTATGCATCTAAGCATGAGGGGCACCTGTACAGCAAAGTTTTGGAGAACCTGTTCGATCTGGAGCCTGCCGGAGAAACAATAATCTGGGAGGCCGGGAAATGCATTGATACATCGGAAAAAACGGAGCGTCTGGCCCAGAGCAGCGAAAAAGTAAGGTAAAAGGTGAAGATCAAATGATTGGATTCAGCAAACTTTTGACCGGAAAGGCTACAATTTCCGCAACCCTCCGTGCGGAACAGTGCGGCAGTATGCCCCCTCATTTGCTCCAGTTTTCTACGGTAAAACGGCCGATTGTGGTCTGGAATATGACGAGGCGCTGCAACCTCCGCTGCCGGCACTGCTACCTGGAAGCAGGTGAGGGGGATTATGGGGATGAACTTACTACCCTGCAGGCCAGGCGGTTGATCGAAGAGTTGGCGGAGATGAGGGTCCCGGTCCTGCTCTTTTCAGGGGGAGAACCCCTGCTCCGTAAGGACCTCTGGGAACTGGCGGAATACGCCAGCTCGCTGGGGATCAGGCCGGGATTATCCACCAACGGTACCCTGATTACTCCCGAGGTTGCTGCCAAGATCAAGCGAAGCGGCTTTGCCTATGTGGGGATCAGCATTGACGGCAGACCGGAAACCCACGATAATTTCCGTGATGTTCCGAACTCCTTTTCCCGGGCTCTTGATGGTATTCGTAACGCACAGGATGCGGGACTGAATGCGGGAGTACGCTTCACCGTAAACAGGGATTACTATCAAGATCTACCCTTTCTTTTAGATTTGGTTGAGAAGGAAGGGATCAGGCGTTTCTGCCTGTACCACCTGGTATACGCAGGTCGCGGTAAGGGACTGGCCGAAAAGGATCTCACCCTTGCACAGAAACGGGAACTGGTTAATTTCTTGATTGAACAAACAAACCTTTTAAGACGGAAAGGGGTGGAGGTGGAGATCCTCACCACGGATAACCATGCCGACGGAGTTTACCTATACCGGTGGGCCCTTGAGCATCTCCCCGAACGGGCGGAGGAGATTAAAAAGCTTCTGGAATTTCACGGGGGGTGTTCTGCCGGAGTGAAGATGGTCAATGTGGGTCCCGAGGGTTATGTTTACCCATGCCAGTTTTGGCGTTCTGGGTATTTAGGCAAATTTCCCGAAAAAACATTTCAAGAGATTTGGTATAATGAAAACAACAGCCTGCTCCGGGCGTTAAGAAATAAAACAGATTACCTGAAAGGCAAGTGTGGAAGGTGTAAACACAGCGCAATTTGCGGTGGTTGCAGGATCAGGGCGGAGGCGCTAAGAGGAGATGTTTGGGAGGAGGACCCGGCCTGTTATTTAACCGAGGAGGAAATAGCCTCTCCTGTTTGATCGGGGTCTTCTCTCAAATATGCCATATACCAGAAGGGGGTTATAGCCACATGAATTTTCCACAAGTGAGACTGCGCCGTCTTCGTAGCAGTCCGGCCCTTCGTGAACTTTTACAGGAGACAAGGCTTACAATCGATGACTTGATTTACCCTCTTTTTGTACAGCCTGGTACCGGACGCAAAGATCCGGTGTCATCCATGCCCGGTGTATTTCGCTATTCTCAGGACTTGCTTATAAAGGAAGTGGAGGAAGCGCATGAACTGGGGATTCGGGCGGTTTTGCTTTTCGGCATTCCGGAAACGAAGGATGAAGCGGCGACATCGGCCTATGACGATAACGGGATCGTCCAGCAAGCGGTTCGCCTGTTGAAGAAAACCTTCCCGGAATTGATAGTCCTTACCGATGTCTGTTTGTGTGAATACATGAGCCACGGACACTGTGGTGTTGTCCGGGATGGGGTGATCGAAAATGACGAAACGCTCCCTCTCCTTGCTCAGACTGCGCTCTCACACGCTCGGGCAGGGGCCGATATTGTTGCCCCCTCTGACATGATGGATGGTCGTGTCAAGGCCATTAGAGAAAAACTGGATTATAACGGGTATTCACATGTTTCCATTCTTTCTTATGCTGCCAAGTTCGCATCGGCGTTTTATGGGCCCTTCCGGGAAGCGGCGGATTCGGCTCCCGCTTTTGGCGACCGCCGCACTTATCAGATGAATCCGGCCAATGGCAGGGAAGCCCTGCGGGAGGTTTTACAGGACATTGCCGAGGGCGCCGATATGGTTATGGTGAAGCCCGCCCTGGCTTATCTTGACGTGATCCGCGCGGTCCGGGAAAAAGTCTTGTGTCCACTTGTGGCGTACAATGTCAGCGGAGAGTACTCGATGATTAAAGCCGCTGCCGCCAGGGGCTGGATTGATGAAAGGCAGGTTGTCATGGAAAGCCTTACCGGAATGAGGCGGGCAGGCGCCGATCTGATCATTACGTATTATGCCAAAGATGTGGCCTCCTGGCTCCGGGAGGGGTAAATTGTGCTCGTCTCCTGGAACACCACCAATGCATGCAACCTGAAGTGTTCCCATTGCTACCGGGAAGCAGGGGAAAAGGCTCCTCAGGAACTGACATACTCTGAAGGACTGAAGCTGATAGAGGAGATAAAACGTGCGGGCTTTCACATCCTCGTCTTTAGCGGAGGGGAACCTCTGCTTAGGCCGGATATTTATGATCTGATTTCATATGCCAGGTCTTTGGGACTGCGCCCTGTCTGCGGGACGAACGGGACGCTGCTAACGCCTCAGGTTGTCCGAAAACTCCGGGATGCCGGTGCGGCAGCGGTTGGGATCAGCCTCGATAGCACCGATCCTGAAAAACACGACCGTTTCCGGGGGGTGGCCGGTGCCTGGCAGGCTGCCAGAGAGGGAATGGAAAACTGCCGGGCCGCAGGGTTGCCCTTTCAAATTCACACAACCGTGTTTCCCTGGAACTATGAAGAAATAGAAGCGCTGACCGATCTGGCCTTAGAAACGGGAGCAAGAGGGCACCACGTTTTCTTCTTTGTACCGACAGGACGGGGGAAGGAACAGGTAGAAGCGGTCGCTCTGGAACAGGTTGAGGACCTGCTGGTACGGCTGCTGCAGCGGCAGACGGCTGTTCCCATTGAGATTAAGCCAACGTGTGCTCCCCAGTTTACGAGGGTGGCCAGGCAGTGTCACCTACCAACGCGTTTTAAACGCGGCTGCCTGGCGGGGATCTCCTACTGCATCATTGGCCCCGAGGGGGACGTCTACCCCTGCCCGTACATGGATTTGAAGGTTGCCAACGTACGCCGGCTGCCGTTTAATGAAATCTGGCGGAGCAATGAGGTTTTCTTGAAACTCCGAGAACAGAAGTACGGCGGGTATTGCGGGATATGTTCTTACCGCCGTTGCTGCGGCGGATGTCGGGCCCGGGCTTTTGAAAAAGGGGATTACCTCGGAGAAGATCCCCTCTGCCTTTATAAGAACCGGCAGGAGAAAAAACTCGCCGGGTTGGCGGAAGAATTAATCATTCGACTCCAAAGGGATCTGCCTGTGACCAAGAGACCCTATCTCGCCCTTGCCGAGGAGTTGGGGGTTAAGGAAAAGGATGTCCTGAAAGCAATTCGCTGGTTGAAAGCTAAAGGGGTTGTAAGACGCCTGGGAGCTACCTTTGACGCCCGCAAACTGGGGTATCAGCCCACACTGTGCGCCGCCAAAGTTCCTCCCGAAAGGGTTGAGGAAGTTGCCGCAGTGATCAATGCCTATCCCGGAGTAACCCATAATTACTTGCGGGAACATGAGTACAATCTCTGGTTCACTCTGATTGCAGAAAGTGAACAGCAACAGGAAGCCCTGATTGAAGAAATCCGGCAAAAAACCGGAGTTACTGAGGTTCTAAATTTACCTGCAAGAGAGATGTTCAAAATAGCTGTAAATTTTGCCGAGGAGGATCTGCGTGGAGTTTTCGAATCGTGAACTGGCTGTAATTCAGGCTTTACAGGAAGACCTCCCGTTGCGAAGCAGGCCGTACCGCATCATTGCGGAGAAAACCGGGATGCAAGAGGACGAGGTCCTTGCGTTAGTCAGGGAACTTCAGGCCAAGGGGGTTGTGCGCCGGATAGGAGGGGTGCTGGCCCACAGGGCACTGGGTATTAATGCCAACGCATTGGTGCTCTGGGCCGTACCCGAGGAAAAGGTACCTGAGGTGGGCAGGAAGCTTGCCGCTTTTCCGGAGATCACCCATTGCTACCACAGGCAGGTGCCGGCAACGTGGACTTACAACCTTTTCACCATGGTGCATGCAAGGAATCGTCAGGCATGCCTGGACAAGATTGAAAGCATTGCGCGGATTACAGGATTGAGCAATTACCGGGTTCTGATCAGCATCCGTGAGCTAAAGAAGTCCAGCATTACTTACAGGATTCAGGAGGGTTGAGGTGGATGAGGCGGATTTCACGGTCGCAGCAGTTGTTTGAAAGGGCTTGTGATTTGATGCCAGGCGGTGTCAACAGCCCGGTCCGCGCCTTCCGCGCTGTTGGCGGGGACCCTCTCTTCATTACCAGGGGTGAGGGTTCTAAAATATTTGACGTTGATGGAAACGAATATATCGACTATGTCTGTTCCTGGGGGCCCCTGATCCTGGGGCATGCCCATCCGGCAGTGGTCGCTGCTCTTGAAAAAGCAATCAGGGCAGGGACTAGTTATGGGGCGCCAACCGAAGGTGAAGTAGTGCTGGCTTCTCTGATTGTTGAGGCGGTTCCGTCGGTTGAACGGGTGCGTTTGGTTAATTCCGGAACGGAGGCCACAATGAGTGCCGTGCGTCTGGCCCGTGCCTTTACCGGAAGAAATAAGGTGATCAAATTTGCGGGATGCTACCACGGCCACGCCGATACTTTTTTAGTTCAAGCCGGTTCGGGTGCTTTGACCATGGGGGTGCCTTCCAGCCCCGGTGTTCCTGCTGAGATTAGTGGGTTGACGCTAGTTCTCCCTTATAACGATATATCCGCCGTTGAAAATGCTTTTGAACGCTTTGGGCAGGAAGTTGCCGCCGTTATTGTCGAACCCGTTGCGGGCAACATGGGGATTGTGCCGCCGCGCCCCGGATTCCTGGATACGCTGCGGGAGCTAACGAGTGAAGCGGGGAGTCTCCTGATTTTCGACGAAGTGATCACCGGTTTCCGGCTGGGCCCAGGCGGGGCGCAGCAGCGTTTTGGAGTAAAACCGGACCTGACCTGTTTCGGAAAGATCATCGGGGGCGGCCTGCCTGTTGGGGCTTACGGCGGCAGGGCCGAAATTATGCAGTTGGTGGCCCCCGAGGGTCCCGTTTATCAGGCAGGCACCCTGTCGGGCAACCCCCTTGCGGTGCAGGCTGGAATAGCTACCCTGGAGCAACTCCGGAAGCCGGGTGTTTATGAAGAGCTTGAAGAAAAGGGAAAGCGGCTGGCTGAAGGAATCGGCGAAGCGGCGGCGAATGCCGGGGTTCCGGTGCGAATCAATCAGATCGGTTCCCTTCTCTCGGTTTTTTTCACCGACAGGGCGGTGGAGGACCTGGATTCCGCGATAAGGGCGGATCAGGACTCCTACAGGCAGTTTTTTATCTCGATGCTGGACGAGGGGATCTACCTGCCGCCTTCCCAGTTTGAAGCGTGGTTCATATCTCTTGCCCATGCGTGGGAAGACCTGGAGAATACCGTGGCGGCCGCGGAAAAATCATTTAAAAAAATCGAAAAAAAGGTTTGCCAAAATGGACTATGAACTCTTTATTAAAAAAGTCAATGAATTCACCGGTATCGATCTAACGAACTATAAAAGGCCGCAGATGGAACGGCGGATTACATCCTTAATGCGAGCCCATGGTTTCCAAAACTACAGGGAATATCTAGAGGTCTTAAAAAAGGAACCCAATCAGCTAGAAAAATTTCTCAATCATTTAACCATCAATGTCAGCGAATTTTACCGTAACCCCAACCAGTGGGACGTCCTTGCGCAAAAGATTTTACCTGAAATCCTGCGGCGTAACCCTCGCCCAAAAACCTGGAGCGCCGGTTGTGCCACCGGTGAGGAATCCTATACCCTGGCGATGCTGCTGCGGGAGGCAACCACAGGTTTTTTCCCCCGCATCCTTGCTACAGATATCGATGAGAAGGCTTTAGCAAAAGCAAAAGCAGGTATATACCAGGAGAAGGCGGTTGAGCACCTCCCCCCTTATTACGTTAAAAAGTATCTAACCAAGGTAGGGGATGTCTACCAGGTTATTGATGATTTAAAAAAACTAGTTAATTTTCAAAAGCATGATCTGTTAAAGGACCCTTTTGATACCAATTTTGATCTCATCCTTTGCCGAAATGTGGTAATCTATTTTACAAACGAAGCAAAGGATACCCTTTACCGACGTTTCAGAGAAGCATTGCGGCCGGGAGGCATTCTTTTTACCGGAAGTACGGAACAGATTTTTCAGGCCTCCCAGTTGGGGATGAAAGCAATATCGTTGTTTTTTTACCAGAGAAAGGATTAAATTTTTTCCTGAAGAAAGTATGCCTTTGTAGTTCTGACTCCAAATTCAAGAGCCTGTTGGTGATCGTTCATAAAGAGGTCGATTTTGTTTCCCTTGATGGCACCACCGGTGTCCTCTGCGACAAAGATACCGATCCCTTCCAGGTAAAGCATTGTACCTAGTGGAATAACGGTGGGGTCGGTTGCTATTGTCCGGTGGGTTTGAGCAGGTTTACCACTACTGGTAATACCGTCGCACTTGCCACAGCAAATGTGACACGGGCAATATGCCGTCACCTCCACGTCTAAAAACTTTGCTGATCCGTGATCTTTGTAGTAATCCCTCCAGGCAACGATTGCGGTTTGGTCTGCTGCATGCTGTTGTTTCTCTTGTGGCATCGGGTTTGCCGAAGCCGAGGTGAGAAATGTTCAGCTGAGAACGATACCAAGCATCGAGTTTAAGATTACTCGTTTTAAATCAAGCACTTGTTATGTACCCCCTTGATAACAACTTTTACTCAACAATAAAGTGTGCAGAAACCATAAAGAATATAATAGTATAATAAGGCAATAATGCCATATTATAGCAACAAAGCGTGGTGCTAAGTCATGGGCAAGCAGCCCAAAATCATTTTTGCCCTCGACACAGGTACACGAACTGTAGTGGGGCTGGTAGCGGAGATCAGTCCCGAAGGTGCGAGTGTGCTCGCCGTTGCTGTGGAGGAGCATCAAGGGAGGGCAATGCTGGACGGGCAGATCCATGATATAGAAAGAGTGGCAGAAATTGTTATAAAAATAAAACGGCAGCTTGAGGAGAAATTAGGCATTACATTGCAAAAGGTAGCGGTTGCTGCAGCAGGTCGGGCTTTGGTGACGACGCGCCAGGCGGTTGTCCAGGAGGTATCCCCATGGCATGAAATTAAAGAGGAGCAGGTCAGAAGCGTAGAACTGGAAGCGATCAGAAAAGCCCAGCAATTCCTTGTAAAGAACAAAGAAATCAAGGATAAGTATTACTGTGTGGGGTATAGTGTCATCTCATACCAGCTCGACGAACAGAGGATCGGGAACCCGGTGGGGCAAAGGGGAAAGTTACTTGGTGTGGAACTGATTGCGACGTTTCTGCCTCAGATTGTGGTGGATTCACTGATTGCGGTTTTGGAGCGCGCTGGACTGGAAGTGGATGTGATGACCCTCGAGCCGATCGCCGCCCTGGAGTTTGTGGTACCACCTACGATGCGTCAGTTAAATATTGCCCTGGTTGATATCGGGGCTGGTACCTCCGATATAGCAATTACTGCAAACGGTAGCGTTATTGCTTTTGCAATGGTTCTCCTGGCGGGGGACGAAGTCACAGAGCAATTGTGCAGTTCGTACCTCCTGGACTTTATGGTAGGGGAAAAAGTCAAGCGCAGGTTAAAAGAGGGAGGCGTTTTGTCTTTTAAGGATATTCTAGGTATAAAACATAAAATCCCGAGTGAAGAAATAATCGAGTCTATCAAAGAAACGGTTAAAGAAATAGCTTTTCAAATCGGGAACACCATTCTTAACCTGAACGGGGGCCCGCCCCAGGCGGTGATCTGTATAGGTGGTGGCAGCCTTACTCCTTGTCTTACCGAGGAACTGGCGGGAATACTGGGGCTTCCCCGACACCGGGTCGCCGTGCGGCCTGCCGGAGAGGTGGGATCTGTCAAGGGCTTAAGCCGCAGCCTGGCAGGCCCTGATGGGGTTACTCCGTTAGGAATAGCTCTCATGGCAGCCCGTCCGCAGGCTCTTGGTTTGGTCCAGGTTGAGGTTAATGACAGGACCGTGCGGTTATTTCGCGGGGAAAATGCCACTGTAGCTGATGCTTTACTGGCGGCGGGAATGGGTTTTACCGAATTGTGCGGCAGGCCGGGACGCAGCCTTACTGTGGAAGTAAATGGAGAATTGCAGATAATCAAAGGTAACACAGGGGAGCCTGCGGAGATTTACCTAAACGGGGAGAAGGCTGAATTGGATACACCTCTTCCGCCTGGTGCGGTGATCAAAGTGGGGAAACCAAAACCCGGTTTAGATGCTAAAGCTGTAATAAAAGATGTGCTCCCCTCGAGCCTACCGGTTATCAACATTTTTTATAATGGTGAAGCAAAGGCGCTCGGACCGGTAATTCTTATGAATGGTCAAAAAGCAGCCCTGGATGCGATCATCGAGGATCATGCAGTGATTAACTGGCATCCGGTCAGAACAGTACAGGACGCCCTTCTTGCTTTAGGTTTTTCGGAAGCTCAACTCTCTCCGAATAAGTTACACCTGGTCTTTAACGGGGAACAGAAAGAAATCAGTTTGTGTCCCTTCCGGATCTATAAAAATTGTTCAATCGCCGATCTATCTGACACGATCAGTGAGGGCGATGAACTGAGCTATGAACCGTTTACTCCCCTATTGCGTGTCGGTGATTTATTGAATCAAGAGAATAGTGACTTTCTTAAGAATGAAATTAATGTTTTTGTTAATGGAGAGGCGATTACCTTAAAAGGATACGGGATGCGTATTTTAAAAAACGGGATCAGGGTTCACACGGATGAAGCGGTCGAGGACGGTGACGAGATCCAGGTGTCAAGGGATCCCGAGATCGTCCCCATTTTCGCGGATATCTTTAATTTTATTGATGTCGAACGGACTCCGCCAAGTGCGACGGCGCGCCTGGTAATGCTTTTAAATGGACAGGAAGCCCAGTTTACGACACCAATCAAGGATGGAGATAAAATTCGCATTTATTGGAAGGACGTAAGCAAGGTAGCGGATAAACTATAACCTGCATTTTAGGTCAACCTCCGTGCATCACTTGACAGTTATAATCATTCGTGTTATTTTAATAGAGACGCGGCTGTGGCGGAATTGGCAGACGCGCTAGACTCAGGCTCTAGTGGTCATTGCGACCGTGGAGGTTCAAGTCCTCTCAGCCGCACCAATAAGAACATTAATACCTGCTCGATTGAGCAGGTCTTTTTTTGTCTGTGAGGAGGAAAATGCTATAATTAGCTTGATTAATGTGAAAATGGTAGTGGTGAACATCGACCCTCTTATCGTGGGCGGTTTGCGATGGTGACATGGAGGTTAATGCTCTTTGTAGGAGAGGTGCATGATGAAACGAATCGGTTTTGTTACTGACAGTACCGCCTATCTGACTCCGGAGCAAAAAAGACTGTTTGATGCCGAAGTTGTTTCTTTGACGGTTAATTTCGGGGATGAAAGCTTTCCGGAAGAAGGCTTATACAGTAATTTTCAGGAATTCTACGAACGGCTCAAGCAGGTATCCTTTCTCCCTACCACCTCCCAGCCGTCGGTAGGTGATTTCCTGGATGCCTACAAAAGAATGGCAGAAAAGGTGGAGAGCATCATTTCCATCCACATTACAGAAGGGATCAGCGGCACTGTAAAAACTGCAAGAACAGCCGCTCAAATGCTGCCCGATCTTGATATTACTGTAGTGGATTCAGGGGCTACTGCTGTTGGAGAATACTTGGTTATTGATGCTGCATGGAGGGCAGCAGAGGCCGGCATGGACAAAAAAGGGGTGCTCCGGGTGATAGATCACGTTGTTAAGAATTTGACGCTGCTCTTTTTACCCGATACCCTCGAGTACCTGCGCAGGGGCGGGAGGATTGGAGGCGCTGCAGCCCTGCTCGGTTCGCTGCTTCAAATAAAGCCTATTCTTTATTTTAACCCGGAAAAGAATAACATCATCGATCTTTACGAAAAAGTTAGAACAAAGGAACGGGGTTTAAGAAGAATCCTTGAAGAGTTGGAGAAGGCATACCAGTCATCCAGAATTATCAAGACTGCAGTTGTTCACGTCGGGGCCGAGGAGGAAGGGAAAGCCCTGGTAAAAAGAATTAAGCTGCTTCATCCAGAGTTGTCCCCCGAGCTCTGCGCAGTGGGTCCTGTTATCGGTGCACACATCGGACCGGGGACTGTCGGCCTGTGCTTTTATCCGTTGACCCCTGAACTTGCTAAGCTTGTGAAATATTAAGTGTTGTTTTCACAATTAAAAGGAGTGTGCAGGATGACCAGTAAAACCGGAGGATTGCTGCGGCATTACCGGCACTGGCGGCGCTACAGGGAGATCCTCAACATCCTGATTAAAAACGGGTTGAGCTTTTTTGTCGAAAGGCTCGACCTTCCAGGTCTTCCGTTGTATCGCCGTCTAAGAAGAGGCGCTGTTACCCGGGAAGAAGATATTTTAAACTTGCCACAACGGTTGTCTCGGGTAATGAGGGAATTGGGGCCGACCTTTATAAAGCTTGGCCAGTTGCTGAGTACCCGTCCCGATCTTTTACCGGAAGAATATATCCGGGAGTTTGCTAAACTGCAGGACCGCGCAGCTTCAGTGCCTTACGACCAGGTTGAAACCGTGTTCTTAAAAGAGTTTGGAAAGCCGCTGGACGAGGTTTTTGAATGGTTTGACAAAGAGCCCGTTGCTTCGGCTTCAATCGGACAGGTGCACCGGGCCAAACTGCGCGCGGGGAAAGATGTGGTTGTGAAGGTTCAGAGGCCGGGGATTGAGCGTATCATAAGAGTGGATTTGGAGATCTTAGCAGAAATAGGGAGCATGATTGAACAGAAGACGAGACTTGGTGAAGTATACAAGATATCAGAAATGATAGAGGAATTCAGAGCGTCCATTATGGAAGAATTGGATTTTACATTGGAGGGCCGCAACGCAGAGATCTTTAGGAAAAATTTCAAAGATGATCCTCATGTTTGTATTCCAAGGGTGTATTGGGAGCATACGACACGACGGATTCTGGTAATGGAATATGTGCAGGGTCAAAAAATTACAACCCGTCAAGAACTCAGGGAAGCCGGTTTCAATCCGCCCCAGATAGCCCGCCGACTGGTGGACGCAATGATCAAGCAGGTCTACCTTGATGGTTTTTTTCACAGTGATCCCCACCCGGGCAATTTGGCTGTTCTGAATGATAATAAAATCGTTTTTATGGACTTCGGCCAAATCGGGCAAATTGACGAAGAGCTTAGAGAAAAAGCGGCCGACCTGGTCCTTGCCCTGGTAAAGCACAACCTGGACGATATCATAAAAGGTTTGCTCCAGATCGGGGTTATCCATGGGCAACCCAATTTGGCAAGGCTGAGGCGGGAACTAAGCAGGCTTGAAAGAAAATACTACAGGCTCCCGTTACGTGAGATAAGCCTGGGTACGTCAATACAGGAATTGCTGGAGGTTGCCTGGCGTTACCAGATTCAATTTCCTTCCGAGTTTGTAATGGCTGCAAAAGCCATGATTACTCTGGAAGCGGTTATCAGGGAACTGGCACCGGAAATGAGCCTTCTTGAAATTGCAGAACCCTTTGCCTCCCGCGTGATCTGGAAGCGTTACGATCCCCGCCGTATCAGGCGGCGTTTCTTGGAAAGCGTTGCAAAAACCACCGCAACCATTGCCCGATTGCCTTATCTGGCCGAAGGTGTAGCCGAAAGGATCAATCATGGCCAGGTTTCGCTTCTTGTTGAGAATAAGGAATTTCCAATGGTCATCAGGGCATTACGAAAATCTGTAAACCGTCTTGCTTTGAGTATAATTCTGGCAAGCCTTCTGGTTGCAGGAGCCATTTTGGTCAGCATGGAGCCTTCCTCTATCTTTTCACGTTATCACCTCTCGGAAATCATTTTCGTGCTTACCCTGATCCATTCATTTATCCTTACAATTCTGCTTGTATTTTATTCCCGCGATTAGAGCAGCAGCATAACTGAAGGTAAGTTAAAATATTCACAAATCCAAAACAAAAAATTTCACAGAAGCAGGAAATTTTCTGTTTTTGTAGAAAGTAATATACGCTACAATTTAAATCGAAGAGTGGGAAAACCGATTCACCGCTCGCGACTCCTAAAGAGCCTATCCTGCTTTGAAAAGACTTAAAGTTGAATAATCTTTTTTGAAAAAAAGGATTTCAGCAAGATTTGTAGAAGAATACTTAACAATCTAGATAAAAGATTTTTATTTTAGTGTAAGGCATAAAAGGGGGGAGCCTTGAGTAAAAATCAGTGGATATGAGTTTAGCTATGATTGAGGGGTATCCGGTTATTATTTAACATTGATGGTCAAAGGGAGTGTTCTTGTGAAAATTGCCATTACCGGCAAGGGTGGAGTGGGAAAGACCACACTTGCCGCAGGACTAGCAAAGCTCTTTGCCCAAGATGGTTACCAGGTTTATGCTGTTGATGCGGACCCCGATATCAGTCTTGGAACAACGTTAGGTGTACCTGAAAAATTGCTTGCCGCCCAGCCTCCGCTGATTGAAATGAGGGATTTGATTAAAGAGCGGACAGGAGCGGGAGGCGGCTTGTATATCTTAAACCCGCAAGTTGACGATGTCCTTGATAAATACGCAATTGACCTAGGTCAGATTAAACTGCTCCGCATGGGGGGTTATAAACAGGTCGGTAGCTCTTGTTATTGCCCCGAAAATGCCTTCCTCAATGCTGTTGTAAACTCTCTCCTCCTCGGGAAGCACGAAGTCGTCATCTTAGATTTTGGCGCCGGTATTGAACACTTAACCCGTGGTACAGCGCGGGGGGTTGACCTCATGCTTATCGTCACTGAACCAACGAGGGTTAGTGTCGATACAACGCGCGTTATCCGTCAAATGGCCAGAGATATGGAAGTGGCAAGGATCAAGGTGGTTGGAAATAAGATACGCTCTCCAAAAGAAAAAGACTTTTTGTACCGCTCTTTTAGCAAGGATGAAATCCTGGGTTGCATTGATTTTGATGAAACTCTTTGGGAAAAGGCAATGCTTGAAGACCCCCGGGGATTGGAAGAGGTTATCCAGAAGTCTGTCAAGCAGGTGTTTGATCAGGTAATCAGTGAGAGGGGGGAGGTTACGGAAACAAAAGGTTGATTTAAACAGGTACCGGAGACCTCTAGAAAAAAGTTTAGACCAGGCTCCGGGAGAACCGGTTGTCGGCGGTTAATTTTTAATAAAAGGGAGGTTAAATGTATGCCGAGATTTAGTGATACTTCTCTTCAGAATTCAAAGCCGGCAGTAGACCGTAAGAACAGAATCAAGGATCCAAAAAACATCATGCGTACTGTGGATCCGGCTGCTCTCGAAATGCTCCAGTATACCAAGGAAAATAACATCATCACAGCGTTCGACCGCTGGTCTGCCCAGCAGCCGCAGTGTGCCTTTGGTTACCAGGGAATTTGCTGCCGCATCTGTTTCGCCGGCCCCTGCCGGATCAAAGCTGAAGAGGGTCCAGGCAGTATGGGTATTTGTGGGGCCAAGGATTATACCATTGTTGCCCGCAACGCCATCAGAATGATGGCAGGTGGAGCATCAGCCCACTCCGACCACGGCCGTGAGATTGCCAATGTGTTGCTGCACATGGCCGAGGGACATGCTCCGGATTACAGGGTGGCGGATTCTGACAAATTGCACCGGGTTGCCAAACGCATCAGGTTGAGCGTGGAAGGGAAGTCCGATCTGGAACTGGCTAAGGAAGTGGCGGAGGCCGCTTTGGCGGACTTCGGGCGCCAGACCGGCGAGCCCTGCACCTTCTTATGGTCTACAATCTGCGAAGGCCGGAAAGGCAAGTTCTCCGAATGCGATGTGGTTCCGACATCTATTGACCGCGCTGTGGTTGAAGTATTGCACAGGACCCATGTCGGTGTAGACGCCGATCCGGTCAACATCATCTTCGGTGGTATCAAGGCTGCCCTCGGTGACTACACCGGAATGCACCTCTCCACCGACCTGTCCGATATCCTCTTCGGTACTCCGAAGCCGGTTCTGAGCGAGGCCAACCTGGGTGTGATCGACCCGGATAAGGTCAACATCATCGTCCACGGCCACAACCCGATATTGAGCCAGATGGTTGTGGACACGGCCAGGGAGATGGAGGAAGAGGCGAAGGCTGCCGGTGCCAAAGGAATCGGCATCGCCGGCATCTGCTGCACAGGTAATGAGGTTTTGTCTCGCAACGGTATTCCTATTGCAACCAGCTACATGGCTCAAGAGCTGGCCATCGCCACTGGTGCCATTGATGTCATGGTAGTAGATGTCCAGTGTATCATGCCTGCGGTGCGCAATGTGGCCGAGTGCTTCGGGACAAAGCTTGTAACCACCCTTCCGATTTCCAAGATCCCCGGGTCCTACCACTTTGCTTTTGATGAGGCAAAGGCAAAAGAAAGCGCTGCCGGTGTGATCAGACTTGCCATCGAAACCTTCAAGACACGCAAAGAGAGCGGAAGGGCTACCAGAGTTCCGCAGTTCAAGAACAAGCTAATGGCGGGCTTCAGCTTAGAGGCTTTAATGGATCTCTTCGCTGCCATCAACCCGGACAACCCGATCAGCGTATTGACCGATGCTATCCTGAACGGCGAGATCGCCGGGGTTTGCCTGCTGGCCGGTTGCAACAACCTCGAAGCGGTTTACGAAAAGAACCATACGGAAATCATCAAAGGGTTGGCCCAGAACAACGTGTTCATGGTTGGTACCGGATGCGTCATGCAGGCCGCTGGTAAGCACGGCTTGCTGAACTATGACGCCGTAGAGAAGTACGCCGGCCCGGGCCTCAAGGCGTTCATTGACAGGTTATACGAGGCCAACAAGGATAAGCTGCCTGACAAGCTGCCGCTTGCCTTCCATATGGGTTCCTGTGTTGACAACACAAGGGCTGCCGACCTCTGGACGGCTATGGCAAACGAACTCAAGGTAGACGTGCCGAAGGTTCCGTTTGTTGCTAGTGCGCCGGAAGCCATGAGTGAAAAAGCGGTAGCCATCGGTACATGGGTAATTGCCAACGGCATTCCGTGTCATGTAGGTGCCATGCCGCCACTTGAAGGAAGCAACCTGGTCTGGAGCGTTGTCACCTGTATCGCCCACGACGTGTTCGGCGGCAACTTCATCCTCGAGACGGATCCTGAGGTAGCAGTCAAGAAACTGGTAGCTGCTCTCGAATACCGTACATGGAAACTCAGGATTCATAGGAAGGCCGCTGAAGTGTATGAGACCGAGTTATGCCAGGCCTTTTAGAACGGGTTAGAGGAAAGGGGGAAAAAGCATGTCCACAGCGTGGCGCGTAGACAGAGAGAGATTTGAAGACATTTATGCAGGCTCTCTGGAACCCGGTAAAGAGCCAAAAAAGCTATTCAGACAGGCCTATGAGGGCACCATTGTGGCATTAAGTTACGCAGAAATCCTGCTGAACAAGGCAATCAGAGATTTTGGCCCTGATCACAAGGTGGGGTACGGTGGAGAGACCGCTTACTTTATACCCGCGATTCGTGCATTGAGTGGACTTGAAATAACAAAGCTGGGTGACTTTGTACCAATTCTGAACAAGATGCGGGACCAGGTTCATCCGGAGATCAGCCTGGAGAACGCAATGCTCTGGGGCGAAGCCGTCATCCATGCGGCGGAAATTATTGAGGCCGTCCGGTATGCAACGGGCCGCCATGAGTTCCTGCCGAAACCCTGGACCGGGTTTATTCCTGACACCTATGTACGCAAATGGGGTATCAAGCACGTGGACTGGACGATCCCGGGCGAGGTGGTAATCGTCGGCCGCTTCCGGACCTCTGATGATGCCCTGAGGATCGTCAACAAACTCGTGCAGAAAGGGTTCATGCTCTTCCTGTGCGATGAAGTGATCGAGCAACTGCTGGAGAAGGGTTATAAGTTTGACATCGAAGCCTGGCCGGTTTACCCGTTGGGGAACTTTACCCAGGTAATCCATGCTGTAAACTACGCCTTCCGTGCCTCCTTGATCTTCCCTGGAATACCTCCGGGAGACAAGTTCATGCACAGGAATTACCAGCGTGACCGTATCCTCGTTTACGTCCTGGCTCTCGGTGAACGGGATATTGTCAAGGTTGCTGCCTGCTTCGCAGCCATTTACATGGGCTTCCCGTGCATCGTCGATCAGCCGCTGGAAGAGGACGAGATCTGGAAAGACTGGTACTTCTCGGTACCCGATTACGATGAAGCGATCCAGATCGGGATTGAGGTCCGTGGCATCAAGATCACTGCCATCGAGGTCGACGTTCCTATCGCCCATGGTCCCGCCTTCGAGGGTGAGACCATCAGGAAGGCCGATATGTTCGTCGAGTTCGGCGGTGGCCGCTCCACGGCCTTCGAGCTGGTAAAAATGGTGGATGCGGAAGAGGTCACCGACGGCAAGATCGAGGTAATCGGGCCCGACGTGGACCAGATGGAGGAAGGCAAGGCTTATCCGCTTGGAATCGTGGTCAAGGTCTACGGGCGTAAGTTCCAGGAAGACTTCGAGCCTGTGCTGGAGCGTCGTATCCATTACTTCACCAACTATGGTGAAGGAGTATGGCATATGGGCCAGAGAGATCAGAACTGGTCCCGGATCAGCAAGGGAGCACGTGAAAAAGGCTTCACACTTAAAGATCTCGGCAAGCTTCTCTATGCCTACTTCAAGAAGGAATATGCTGCTATCGTAGACAGGCTTGAGGTGGTCCTGATCACCGACCAGGCCGAAGTGGAAAAAGGACTGGTAGAAGCTCGCGAGAAGTACCAGGCCCGTGACGACAGGCTCAAGAACCTGCGTGACGACGCGGTGGATGTCTTCTACACCTGCACCCTCTGCCAGTCTTTTGCGCCGACTCACATCTGCTTCGTGGCGCCCGAGCGTACCGGCCTCTGTGGTGCGGTCAGCTGGCTTGACGCCAAGGCGACATACGAGATTGACCCGACCGGTGTCTGCCAGCCTGTACCGATCACCTCTGAATATGTGATTGATCCTGTAGCGGGAGAATGGTCATCCATCAACGAGACGGCAGCGGCAAGGACCCAGGGCAAGACCACCTCGGTCTGCATGTACACCATGATGGACCGCCCGATGACCACCTGCGGCTGCTGCGAGTGTATTCTGGCCCTTGTCCCCGAGTGCAACGGGTTCATGGTGACAACCCGTGAGCACAAGGGAATGACGCCGGTAGGTATGACCTTCTCCACACTGGCCGGCATGGTAGGCGGCGGCAACCAGACACCGGGCTTCCTTGGGGTCGGACGTCTGTACCTGGTAAGCCGCAAGTTCCTGCCTGCTGACGGAGGCATCGGAAGGATCGTCTGGATGCCCAAGGAACTGAAGGAGCAACTCAGGGAACAGATCAACGAGCGTGGCAAGGAAGAGGGGTATGGCGATAACTTCGCAGACATGATTGCCGATGAAACAATAGGAATTACACCGGATGAGATCATGCCGTACCTCGAAGAGAAGGGACATCCTGCCCTGAAGATGGATCCGTTAATGTAACCGGAGAAGCCCAGGTCGGCCACCGTGTACTGGATAAATACCTTGCGCGGTGGCCGCGGGGCCCGGATTTTTCAAAGTAAAAATAAAGAAAGGAGAAGGGACAAATGGGTTTAACAGGACTTGCTATTTTTAGACTCTTGCCAAAGACGAACTGCGGAGAGTGTGGAGTACCAACATGCATGGCTTTTGCGATGAACCTGGCATCAGGTAAAGCCACTTTAAGTGATTGCCCCCATGTCTCTGATGCCGCGAAAGAAGCTCTGGAGTCGGCAACTGCTCCGCCGATTAAGCTCGTAAAGGCAGGGACCGGGGACAATGTGCTGGAGATGGGGGATGAGCAGGTTCTCTTCCGTCATGATAAGACCTTCTATCATCCCACAGGTATCTTTATTGAAGTTGCCGACACCGACGATGTTGCTGCCAAGGTCGCCGAGATCGATGCCTTAAAGTTTGAGCGTGTCGGCCAGACCTATGTGGTGGACGGTGTTGCAATCAAGGGTTCCGCCGCAGATAGCTTCAAGAAAGCTGTCGAGGCTGCCGCTGCCAAGACCAACAAGGTGTTATTACTGATGAGCGAAGACCCGGCGGCAATGGAAGCCGCAGCGGCCGTGGTTGCTGACAGGAAGCCGATCCTTTATGCCGCTAACGCCGACAATTGTGAAAAGATGGTAGAAATAGCTAAAAAGATCAATGCTCCGCTTGTCGTAAAGGGTAAGAACCTGGAGGACCTTGTGGCACTGGTTGAGAAAGTGGTTGGTCTGGGCTACAAGGAACTGATCCTGGATTCCGGAGAGCGCGAGACCTCGAAGGTACTTGCCGACCTGACCCAGATTCGCCGTCAGGCGATTAAGAAGCGGTTCCGCCCCTTCGGTTATCCGGCAATTGCATTCACCACAGAAGAGGATCCCTACCTGGAGGCACTGCAGGCACAGGTTTATGTATCCAAGTTTGCCAGCGTTGTCGTAATGAAGCATACGGATTTGGCAAGCCTGCTTACACTATTCAGCTGGCGCAACAACATCTACACCGACCCGCAGAAACCGATCGCGGTGCAGCCTGGTGTCTACGCGATCGGGGCTGTTACACCTGATTCGCCGGTTTATATTACCACCAACTTCTCACTTACTTACTACACGGTGGCCACCGAGGTTGAAGCGACCAGGTTGCCGAGCTACCTGATTGCCTTTGACACTGACGGGTTGTCCGTCATGACGGCGTGGGCTGGCGGTAAATTCATCGGTGAAACAATCGGGCCCTGGCTGAAAGATTCCGATATCAACCAGAAGGTCAACCACAAGAAGCTTATCATCCCGGGTGGTGTGGCAGCCATCAAGGGCAAGATCGAAGAACTTTCCGGATGGGAAGTCATCGTTGGGCCGCGTGAAGCCTCGGGAATCGGTTCGTTTGCAAAACTCCGGTTGGGTGCCTAAATCAGGCACTACCGGAAGGTGTTTGCCAAACTCTATCGAGCATCTCTGGGGATATCCCCAAATCGCTTATTCCGGGATATGTGGAAAAATATTAGTTTAGACAAGAAAGGAGAGTAAATTATGCCGGTTGAGATTTTGAAAGAAAAGTATACAGGCAAGGTTCAGGAAGTAGTGCTCGGCGCAACAAAGGAAGAGGGTGGGACAAGAGCTTACACCGTAAAATTAGGTGGGAGTTCCACCTTGCCTTTCCTGCAGTTTGAAGGAGAAATCCCGAACCGTCCGGTAATTGCTTATGAGATGTGGGATATCAAACCGGACTGGCCTGATTGCTTTGAGGAAGTATACGGTGATGTCTGGAACGATCCGGTAGCCTGGGCGAAGAAGATCGAAGAGTTGGGTGCCGATGTTATTTACCTGAAGTTAAAGGGCGCAGATCCGGAACTGGAAAACTCAAAGACTCCGGATGAATGCGCGAAAGTTGTCAAGGCTATTCTGGAAAACACAGGAGCACCTTTGATGGTAGAAGGCCCCGGCAATCCGGACAAAGACAATGATGTTTTGCAGGCTGTCGGAGAAGCGGCGGCGGGTGAAAACATTGCCCTTGGTGTTGCCGAGAAGGACAATTACCGTTCCATCGCTGCAGCCTGCATGATGGGGAAACACTGCATTGTTGGCCGTTCTCCGGTTGACATCAATATCTTAAAACAGCTGAACATTATGCTCACTGAAATGGGCGTATCCCCCGAAAAGATCATCAACGACCCCTTAACCGGTGGCCTTGGTTACGGTATTGAGTATTCATACTCCATTATGGAAAGAGCCCGTTGGGGAGCCCTCATCGGTGACAAGATGATGGCCTTCCCGGTAGTCTGCCTGGCAGGACCCGAAGCATGGCGTGCCAAGGAGGCCTATGCTCCTATTGAAGATGCGGGCCCTGGTTGGGGCGAACAGAAACCGCGTGGCATTATGTGGGAAGCTATGACCGCGGCAGCCCTGCTGCAGGCGGGTGGAGATCTGGTCCTGATGCGGCATCCCGAAGCGGCGAAACTGGTGAAGAAACACCTTGAGGGTCTCATGGTTTCGAATGCTTATTAATAATGAGTTAAACAAAATCAATTTAAATACTTAAAAGGGGGTAAAGGTATGGCTTTTTACATGATTGGTGAGAGAATTAACGGTATGTTCAAAGACATTGGAGAAGCCGTTGCCAAGTTCGATCCCAAGCCTATTCAAGAGTGGGCTATTAAACAAACTCAAGCTGGTGCTGCTTATCTCGATGTCAACGTCGGTCCCACCGCCACAGACAGAGTAAAGTCGATGCGCTGGATGGTCGAGGTTATTCAGGAAGTTTGCGATACCCCAATCGCTCTTGACTCCACCAACTATGACGCCATTGAAGCAGGATTGGAAATCTGCAAGAAGCCAGCTTTGATCAACTCCTGTCCTTGCGAAAGACCAAAAATCGAGCGGGTTTTTCCGATGGCTAAGAAGTACGGAGCCAAGATTGTGGCATTGACCATGGATAAATCAGGTATTCCAAAGAGTGCAGACATGCGCGTGGCCTTCGCCATGGAACTGCTTGCCGCTGCTGATGAATTTGGGCTTGCGCCGGATGACCTGTTCATCGACCCGCTGATTCTTCCTTGTAACGTAGCTCAGGACCATGCTCCGGAGGTTCTTGAGGCCTTGCGTCAAATTAAGGGGTTGTCCGATCCACCGCCGCACTTGACCTTAGGACTCAGCAACGTTTCCCAGGGCACTCCGCATCGTCCATTGATCAACCGCACCTATTGCGTGATGGCTATAACAGTGGGGCTTGATTCAGCGATTATGGATGTCAACGATGATGATCTGGTAGATGCCATTGCAACGGCTGACATGCTTTTGAACAAGGCCATTTACTGCGATTCTTACGCGAAAGTCTTCCGTCAGAGATAGACTGTCGCCAATTGATTCAGTAGTAAGGTCCCGCCTCATGCGGGACCTTACTCAAACTTATCTTAAAGCTAATAATGGGGAGTGGGATTTGAAGTTCGTCTTTTTTAGGGGGAAACTCAATGGCGAAAAATAATAAAAACATCAGAATTGGGATTTACCTTTGCGATTGCGATGGTAAGATATCAAAAAACATCGATCTGGAGAAAGTAAAGACTGTTATTCAGAGCGAAGCGGATTTTGAGTATATCCGGATTACCAGTGCACTCTGCGGAAAGATTGAGAAAGAAAAATTGGCGGGAGAAATTGACAAGTATTCTTTAAATCGCCTCTTGATTGTCGGCTGTACAGACCAGTTTACAAGGCGTCAATTCCTGCAGGTGGCAGAGGAAAAGGGAATGACCTGTTATGATGTGGAGTTCGTGGATCTGTCCTCAGTACAGGACGGTAGTGAGGGTGCGGTGGCAGTCATCAACAGCGTTCTGGCCAAGATCCAGTTGCGTGGAGAAATAGTCATAGAAGAAATTGATGTAACACCTCAAGTTTTGGTTATTGGCTGTGGAAAGGAAGGAGCTAAGGCTGCTCTGGCTATTGCCAAGAATCAACCGGTAGTGATGGTGGAAGGTGACCCTGGAGTTGCGGACGGCATCCCCCTTGTAAAAGGGGAACCTAATATTAGTATCAAAGCAGGAGCCAGGGTTGCCGGCATTGAAGGTTTTGCGGGCAATTTTACTGTGCGCCTTATTGAAAACGGGCAGCTCGTCAAGCAAAAATTCGGGGCTGTGGTGGTTGCTCTTGAGGCCCGACCGGTGTATGACAAGAGCAAGTACGGGGGGCTCGAACTTGGCGAACATGTTCTTACCCTATCTCAGTTTTTAGCCCGCGAGAAGAGTTTTTCTGGTCAAAAAGTTACTTTTGTGTTAGGGAAAGCTGATGCCGATTCTCTACTCTCTTATGCAAAGACGCTAGAAGCTGCCATAGATCTCAAGGAAAAAGGGGCCGCAGAAGTCAGCATTCTTTACGAAGATATGAAGGTTTCGGCAGATCAGTTGGAACAGAATTATGAAATTGCGAGGGCCAATGGTGTTAATTTCTTAAAGTATGTAGGTGAAATAGAATTTTACTCAACTGTTATTGCGGCAACGGTTCAGTACCGGGAGCCTTTCTTAACTCAGCTTGATCCCCTGAGGATAACCTCGGATTATCTGGTATTAGCAGAGGATTACGTTCCTTCCCCGAAAACCAAGGAATTGGCTGATGCATTAGAGATCAGGCTTGGTCCGGCGGGTTTTTTCCAGGATGATAATGTACATTTCCTGCCTGTAAAATCGAACCGCGAGGGTATCTACTTCGTGGGGAGTTGCCATGGTCCCATTCACGGGGTTGAAATCGATAGGGAAATTGCGACAGTAGTTGCCGAAGTAGGCCGTTTTGCTAGCAGCAAAGTGAAAGTGCCTGCCTTACAACCTCGTGTTGATCCTGAAAAATGCGCAGTCTGTCTGACCTGCTACCGCACATGTCCGCATAAAGCCATTGAAATAGTGCACGATGAAAGCCTCAATAATTTATATCATTCTGCGGCCCGGATGAACCCTCTGGCCTGCCGCCGCTGTGGAACATGCGCCGCCGAATGCCCGGGGAAGGCAATCCAGTTACCCTACTATTCAGATCAAGAGATCCTGCAGGAAATTACCAAACCTCCTAAAATTGTGGCCTATGCCTGTGAGAATTCCGGGTTTCTGGCGTCAGAGTACGCCAAGGAGTTAGATCCTGAATTACAAGAGAATTTGCAGATTGTGCGCGTTCCCTGTTCCGGTAAGATTGATGTTATTTACCTTTTGAAAGCCCTGGAGCGTGGCGCCGATGGTGTTATGCTGTTGGTTTGCCATAAAGAAAACTGCAAGTTTGTTTGGGGGAATGAACGGGCAGAAAAGCGTAAGGGCCAGGTGCGGAAGCTCCTCAAGGACATTGGGCTGGAAGAGGAGCGGATCGATTTCGTACATATTGCAGCAAACCAGGGGAACCAGTTCAATGCTGCTGTACGGGCCATGGCCGAAAGAATTCACCAGTTAGGTACAAACGCAGGGAAGGTGATAAAATGATCGTAGCCGAAAGGAAGCCTATTGAGAAAGTTCTTGAGATGATTGCTCCTTATAAGAAAGTGCTGGTTGCCGGCTGTTACGGTTGTGTAACCGTATGCCTGGCAGGGGGAGAGAAAGAAGTAGGAATCCTGGCTTCACAGATCAGACTGGCACGTAGCAAAAATGGCAATCCGATAGAGGTTGTGGAACAGACTGTGGAGCGCCAGTGCGATGCCGAGTACCTGGCGAAATTTCAGGATAATGTGAGCAGCGTAGAAGCGGTTGTTTCACTCGCCTGCGGAATCGGGATCCAATACCTTGCGGAGAAGTCTCCGGTTCCGGTATTTCCCGGGGTCAACACCTTGTTCCTGGGGGCCAACCTTGATGTTGGAAAATGGGCAGAAAGATGCTTCGCCTGTGGTGATTGCGTACTGGATAAGACAGGTGGAATATGTCCGATAGCCCGCTGCTCAAAAAGTTTGCTTAACGGACCTTGCGGTGGTTCACAATACGGAAAATGCGAGGTTTCCAAAGATGTTGATTGCGGGTGGCAGTTGATCTACGACAGGCTGAAGGCGTTAGGACAGCTTGATAAGTTGAAGGAAATTATCCCGGCGAAGAACTGGAAGCGGGATAAAGGTCCGAGAACACTGGTAAGGGAGGAATTGACCCTTGAAAGAGATTAAATTCGAAAACCTGAAATCCGGAAGTAATCTTGAAAAAGTTTTAGTTTCGGGTCAGTTTGCCTGCACCGGGGAAATTGGTCCACCAACTTATGCGAGTTTTGATGTAATTGATAAGCACGCAAAAGAAATGAAGGGCAAAGTGGATGCCGTAAACTTTACCGATAACCAGACTGCTGTTGTGCGGCTTTCCAGTTGGGGTGCATCTCTTCGTTTAATTTATGAACATGGCATGGAGCCTAATCTCCAGGTGGTCTGCCGGGATCGCAACCGCTTGGCCATGCAGAGTGACCTTTTAGCAGCCTACGCCCATGGAGTACGGAATGTCCTCTGCCTGTCGGGCGATCATCAGTCCTTTGGGAACCATCCCGGTTGCAAGAGTGTATACGATGTTGACTCTGTCCAGTTGATCAACATGCTAAAACGGCTCCGGGACGATGGGTGCTTCGAGTGTGGGGCAGAGTGCAAGGTGAACCCGAAGTTCTTTATCGGCTGCGCAGAGAACCCCTTCGGAGACCCCTTTGAGTTTAGGGCAATTCGACTGGAGAAAAAGATTGAAGCGGGAGCCGATTTCGTGCAGACCCAATGCATCCTTGACATGGAAAGGTTCGAACTTTTTATGGAAAAGGTGCGGGAGCTTGGTTTACATAAGCGTGCCTTTATTTGCGCCGGTCTAATGCCGGTCAAGTCACCGAGAATGGCCCGCTACATGCAGACAGGGGTACCCGGCATGTTGGTTTCTGAGGAATTCTGCCAGCGGCTTGAAAAAGCTGAGGACCCGAAGGCGGAGGCTGTTAACATTACCGTCGAATACATCAAGCGGTGCCAGCAGATTGAGGGAGTTGCCGGCGTCCACATTATGGCGGTTGCCTGGGAATCCATAGTGCCAACAGTCATCGAAAAAGCCGGTCTTCTGCCCAGGCCGACGTTTTAACTCGCGGGCATTGGAGGGGTTAATCTTGGAACGAAAAAAAGTTCTGGTAATTGGTGGTGGCGCCGCGGGGATGTCCAGTGCCCTCGAACTTGCAGAGCGGGGCGTAGAGGTTTACCTGGTCGAGAAGGAGAAAGAGATTGGCGGCAGAGCGGCAACTTACTGCTGCAAGGCCACTGATGAATGCAATCGGTGCGCTGCCTGTTTGGTTCTACAGGAAAAGGATAAAGTTGCTCAAGAACCTCTGATTCAGGTTTATACAAGTGCTCGTGTTGAAGAAATTAAAAAGCGCGGAAACGGTTATCAAGTCAAGATTCTCTATGATGGCGACGATGCTGTTACTCTTGAGGTGCAGGCCGTTATTGTGGCAACCGGCTTTGACCCCTATGATCTCAGCAGGAGAAGTGAGTTCGCTTATGGAGTAGAGAAAAATGTCATCACAGGCCTGGAACTGGAGAAGGCGATTAAAGAAAAAGGCGGGTTGGTTGCTGCTTTCGGCTCTGACATCAAAAAAATCGGGTTCATTCAATGTGTTGGAAGCCGGGATCTCTCCATCGGAAACGGTTACTGCTCCAGAGTCTGCTGCATGTACGCAGCAAAACTCGCCAAGATTATCCGTCACGAATTGCCGGATGCCGAAATCAATATTTTTTATATGGACTTCCAGAGTTTCGGGAAGTGCTTTAGTGAATTTAACAAAGAACTTCGCGAAACAGATAAAATCAAGTTTATCCGGGCCATTCCCTCCAAGATCTATGGTTTTCCGTACGATCGCTTGACGGTTCGCTATACTGACTCACTGGTTGGCAAGCAGACGGAAGACAAGTATGATCTTATTGTCCTGTCCCTTGCCATAACACCCAGTAGAGGGAGCCGTGACCTTGCTGAAAGGTTAGGAATTACTTTAGATAAGTACGGGTTTATGCAAGGAGGGGCGGAAGGCATTTTTGCTGCCGGCGTTTGCGAAGGCCCCAAGGATATTCCTCAAACCATCGGACATGCTAAGGCAGCGGCAGGAGAGGCTTACAGATACCTATTCAGTTAACCAATGTGGCTCTTGCTACCCCCGGTCAGACAGGCCGGGGGTAGTTCTTTTTTCAGCATAACTTGTACACCTACAGAATAAAATTATACGAGATCATGCTGCTAGAGGCGGGGTGAGGTTAATGTCGCCAACTTACGACAATATGATCGGGAAGCAGATAGTTACAAAGATTGACGCTTTGATTGATGTGATAATGTCAGTATCTCTTCAAAATAAAGAAAGCAGGGAAGAATTGTATCGACAGGGATGCGATCTTGTACGTGAAGTATCGGTTTTGTTGGAGAAATTTCTTGGAACCAGCGAGTACTATATTAAGCAAGCCATACAGGAATTGGTTAAACAAAGGCTACCGGTTAACGAGTCGCTTGTTGAAGACTTCTTTGATATTTTAGAAGAGATGCTATCTTTTGAAGCACCTCTATCAGCGGAGTCAACCAGCGGGAAAATTTCTTTAACTGCTCCTTGTGATGATTTGCAGCGGGCACTCTCCTTTCTTTTTCCAAATACCAGAATTATAAAGAATTGCAGGTTCCAGGGGGTTGACCTGGAGTATTATATTCCATCCTGCAAGCTTGCAGTTGTAAATGCTGCTAAAGAAAGATGTCTTCAGGCACGAAAAGACTATATTTGCAAAAGCCATGGAATTCAATTGATACGCGTAGATCCCCAAAAATTGACCGGTTACCGGGAAATTGTAAGGTATATCAAAAGGGAGTTGCGGGGAATTCTCTTGAAAAATTACAACAACAAATATTGACATCAGAAATGTGGGGTGGTAGTATTGATCAAAATAATCTTTATGGATCCTGTGATGGGGAAGAGTAAGTGAGGCGCTGTTTTATAGCGAGCCAGTGGATATGGTGGAAGGCTGGTAAACAGCACACTGAAGGCCGCCCCGGAGGTATCTACTGAAAGGAAAGTGTTCCGAGTAGGTATGATCGGTTCCTCACCGATATAAGAGGTAGAGTTGGATCCTCGGATGGATCAACTAGGGTGGTACCGCGGGAGAAACCCCGTCCCTTGGGACGGGGTTTTTTATTACTTTTTTCCGGTCAGATTTATATTTTAACGCAGAAAGGGAGGATGGTGCCTCATGCAAGAAGCTTTTATTTCACGAAGTGTACGGGGACTCCCCAGTTCGGGAATCAGGAAATTTTTCGATTTAATTGCCGAGAGCGAAGGGATCATTTCGTTGGGGGTGGGGGAACCCGACTATATAACACCTGATTTGATAAGAGCGGCCTGCATCGAGGCGTTGAGAATGGGAATCACAAAATACACCTCCAATTGTGGCATGATGGAATTGCGCCATGAAATAGCTAATTACCTTGCAAACAGGTTTGGATTGAACTACCGGCCCGATCAAATTCTTGTTACAGTGGGAGTGAGCGAGGCAGCGGACCTTGCCCTGCGAGCCATTATAAATCCGGGCGATGAAATACTCATTCCCGAGCCCTGCTACGTATCGTATAGCCCCTGCACTGCCATAGCCGGCGGCATCCCGGTGATGATTCCCACCCGGTATGAGGATGAGTTTCGTTTAAAGAAGAAAGAACTGCTTGCTCATATTACAGAGAGAAGTAAGGCTATACTCCTCTCATATCCAAATAACCCCACCGGTGCGATCATGACCTTGGAAGACTTGACGGAGATCGCACAGATAGCCGAAAAATATAATTTACTGGTTATATCAGACGAGGTTTATGCGGAATTAACTTACGAAACCAAACATATAAGCATTGCTTCCCTACCGGGTATGGCGGAAAGAACTATCCTGTTAAACGGTTTCTCCAAGGCTTTTTCCATGACGGGTTGGAGGTTGGGGTTTGCCACCGGTCCGAAAGAAATTATAGATGCCATGCTGAAGATACACCAGTATACAATGCTTTGCGCGCCGTCGATAAGCCAGTACGCGGCTATTACGGCACTCCGGGATGGATATCGATTCATTGATGAGATGGTGGCCGAATACAATAAGCGACGCAAGTTGATTTTAAACGGCTTAAAACAGATTGGCCTGCCCTGTTTGGAACCAAAGGGCGCATTCTACGTGTTCCCCAGTATTAAACATACCGGTATGACTTCTGAAGAGTTCTGCGAACGCCTGCTTTTTGAAGAGAAGGTAGCGGTTGTTCCTGGAAATGCTTTCGGAAAGAGCGGAGAGGGCTTTGTCCGCTGCTGTTATGCTGCTTCTTACAGCGAAATTGAAGAGGCTTTAGAAAGAATTGATCGCTTCTTGAGACGTTACCGCCAGCCCAATGCAGCGGTGCTGTAAAGAATTTTATTGACAAAACTAACAGTGGAGAGGTGTTCCCTCTCTATTATTTTTTGTAATTGCCAGTACTCTGCTTTCTTGATAACTTACGGCGAGCAATCGTCTGATAAAAGAATGTTTTGCCCAGGGAACTATTTCTCCGAGCGATATGTAAATCGCAAAGGCTTTTTTTGTATAGTCCTCGATAGGGTAAGTAAGTACAAAATGCTTGAGAGTTTGCAAGATATGCTTCTTTCTTACCATAACCAGCAGCTTCTCCAGAACAATTTCATCATCTTCGGTGAAGTGGTAAGTTGACAACGGTGTTTTAAAGCATTTAAGCTCATCTGTAGTGAAAATTACTGGTAAGAACTGAGGGAGTTCTGCCAATACATCCGCTTTTTTCAGGTAAAAAGGCAGATTAACGAGCACCTCTTCCGGGCTAAAGGAAAGGTTCTCGTAGTTGAACTGGGTAATACGAAGCAAATTTAAGGCACGGAGCAAATTTGCCTTGGTTTGAGAGGATGTTTTTGGATTGTTAAGAGCATGGAGCATCGCCTCCCTACAGAGACAACGTACCTCCCTGGTGACAAAATGGAGCGGTTCCGAATCGAAGCCTTGGTTCCGGCTGTTCCCTAGGTGTTGGATATAGGGTATCAGACCATTCAAGATGTGGGGTACTTGGGGAAGGAAGAAAGAACGTAATTGTGAGAATGTTAAAAGTGTGGGATGGTTCTGGTACATATTAAAGAAGGTTGCATCGAGGGTTTCTACCGGATTAGCATTAACAAAGTCTCGCCATCTTGACCGCAGGAAAGTTAAATCAGCCGAATTTGATTGCCAGGCGTTCAAAAGGGCATTTAATAGGTTTTGCATGATTTCCCCTCACAGATGTTTAAAGTTACAATATCATTATTCCCTTAAACCTTCTTTTATAAAGAGGAGTTAAACAAATGTTTAGTAATTAATTTGCTCCGGTTTTTAATCTTTTAGCAGGTTTTTGGCAAGCACCGGATAATTATAGTTATATGTGGTATGGTAAGGTGGTGTATCCAATGGAAGATGGTGGAAGATTTTTACCCGCACTCTTTAGCAAAGATTTTTTTACAGCCGGTTTTACTTCAGTTCCTAATCTATTATTTAAATATTCACGAAGACTTCACTTAGAAAGTATCGACATACTGGTAATCATTGCTCTTTTATACTTTCAACAAACCGGGAAAAAAGAACCCGCTCTCAATGAGTTTGCAATGGTTATAAACACTGCCGAGGAAAAGATACAGGCATCACTTGAAAGGATGAGGTTTAAGGGTTTGTTAAACATTTCTGATAACGGCATGGATCCCACCGGACTTTTTGAAAAAATTATGGACCTCTGGGCAATAGAAAAGATGCAAGCCCTCCAGGAAGGCTACAACGAGGTTGCTGCATCAAAAAAGGCAACCGAAAGAGTAGAAACACCCTATTTAGACAGTCTAATTTATGCTTTCGAGCAGGAATTTGGAAGAGCACTGACCCCGATCGAGTTCGATCAAATTAGTCATTGGAGCAGCATTGAGGGTTATTCGGAAGAACTCATTTTAGAAGCATTAAAGAGGGCGGTTTTGCAAGGAGTGTGTAATTTTAAATATATAGATAGAATTCTATCACACTGGGCAAAACAGAATCTCCGGACCGTACGGGAAGTAAAGCAGTACGAAGAAAAATACATCTCTCAGCGGCAACTTAAAAGGGGTCGGAACCCCCAGGTTAGCGTTAGATGGGAAGAGAAAGAAGAAAAATACAAAGATTTATATGTAAACAGGTTGGATGACTGAAATGAAACGGGTTGACGAGATCATTTGCAGTTTGAAGAAAATTATTGAGGTAAGAGAAAAGTCCCTGCATGAAGAAGGTCAGGATTATTTTAAGTGCAGCCTCTGCCGTGACCGGGGACTGATTTTTAATGGCGATGTTGTAAGGGTTTGTCCTTGTGTAAAACAGCATTATTTAGAACTGCGTTATCAGTATGCCAATATTACACCTGAGATAAAGGATTATAGTTTTGAAAGCTTTCGTTTGGATTATTACCAGGGTGGCTACCGGAAACAGGCTAGCGCCGCCTTAGAGGGTGCCCGGCAGTTCGTCAATGATTATCTTGAAAACCAACATACGCGTGGGCTTTTATTTACAGGAGATGTCGGCGCCGGGAAAACATACCTGGCTGGCGCTATTGCTAATTCCCTTTTGAAAAAGAATGTTAGAGTCCTTTTTCTGGTTGTACCCGATTTCCTGGACGAGTTAAGAGCCACCTATAATAAAGGGAATACCGGCGAAGGGTATGAGCCGGATGATGTTTCGCTGCTGCGCGGCGTTAGACAGGTGGATGTCTTGATCCTGGATGATTTAGGGGTGCATAATTACACCCCCTGGACATGCAATAAGTTATACTCCCTATTGAATTACCGATTGAATTACCAGCTTCCTGTAATCATCACAACAAACCTTTCGTTGGGCCAGCTTGATCAGTTTCTTGGAGAACGTACCACTTCAAGGATTGTTCAGATGTGCCGTATTTATGAAATCCATGTAACAAAGGATATTCGCCATCAAAAAAACCTATACGGTCTTCAAAATAAATAAATTTCCAAAAGGATTTTATTAAGCTTTGCAGAATAAACGCAAACAGCTACCTGGGATGAATCTATGATCATTGGTCGCAGGTGCGGGAAATGCGAAATTAGGCCATGTATCGGTCTGAATGCTGAAGAGAATAAATTGAGGAGGAAGTTGAATGAGCAGTATCAAGGATCTGGGGCGCAAAGTGATTTTTTCGATTAGCCCTTACGTTCCGGGAAAGCCCATCGAAGAAGTGGAGCGTCAGTTAGGGATTACAGGTGTTATTAAACTGGCGTCAAACGAAAATCCTTTAGGGCCTTCGCCGATGGCTGTTGATGCCATGAGACAGGCTCTTGGGCGTGTGAGCAATTATCCTGACAGCAACTGCTATTACCTGAAAAAAGAACTGGCATTGCACCTGGGATGCCGGGAAGATAACCTTGCTTTTGGAAACGGTTCTGACGAACTATTAAAACAGATTGCAGAAACCTTTCTCAATCCGGGGGATGAGATCCTTTTTGCCCAACCATCCTTTTCGGAGTATGAATTTGTGGCCAGGGTTATGGACGCCAAGCCAATTGCAGTCCCGCTCAAGAGTGATTTCACCTACGACTTAGACGCAATGCTGCAGAAAATTAATTCCCGCACCAAATTAATCTTTATCTGTAACCCGAACAACCCCACAGGAACCATAATTACAGCCTCAGAACTTTTTGACTTTTTGAATAAGGTGCCTGAAGGCGTCATCGTTATCCTCGACGAGGCATATCATGAGTATGTAACAGACCCCCGTTATCCTAATTCCCTTGAACTGATTGAAGAGGGCAAAAACGTCATTATCCTGAGGACTTTCTCAAAGATTTACGGCCTCGCCGGATTGAGGATCGGTTACGGCATCGCCAGCCCCGAAATCATTTCAATGATACAACGCGTGAGAGAACCATTCAACGTAAACCTGATGGCTCAGGAGGCAGCGAGGGCATCACTATACGATAAAGACCATCTTATGGAAAGCAAGAACTTGGTGATTATGGGGAGAGAGTATTTGTACCGTGCATTTGACAAATTGGGTTTGAGATACATACCGACTCAGGCCAACTTTATATTTGTTGACGTCAATCGGGATTCGGTTACATTATTTAATTCCTTGCTGAGGCAAGGGGTTATTGTGAGGACCGGGGATATTTTCGGGTATCCAAGTTATATCAGGGTTACTATAGGAACACCGGAACAGAATGAACGCTTCATTAACTGTTTGGAGAGAGCGCTTAATGAGGTGTGTTCTTAGTGGAAGTGCGCTGTATGATGTGTGGAAAGAAGGTAGTGATCACTGAGGTTCATAAGGACTATGAAAAGTTCATGAAACAGGAACAGGAGAAGATCACTTTTTTCTGCGAAATGTGCACCAACAGGCTTCAAAAGGACGCCCTCGACTACAATAAGCCTAAAAAACCCATTTAACCCGCCACCATCAGACAGTTTTTAGGTAG
>CADDZD010000013.1 GCA_902812385.1 Clostridia bacterium
TATCTATCAAGGTATTTTATAAAATAAGTTGTACCAGGTTTTTTGAAATTATTTTCAGCGACCCTTGATTCATGCGGGTTTCAGGGTTTTCTTCCCCCATTTTTGGCTCCCAAGTGTCAAACTCGGGGTTAATGAGGCATGTAGCGATTTTTCCGTTAGAAAAGTTACCTTTATTTTTATTGAAATCCTTTCTTCAATTGACAACAACTCAGTTCTGGATAGCAACCCTTTTTCTCAATGTACTGGTATTTTGTCTGACCTATTTCGGCCTCAAAAGAATAAAAACAGGGATTTATCTGCTGATGATCACGCAGTTAATCATGTTTTTGAATGCTTTCACTCACATTAGCTGGACTGTTTTATTCCGGCAGTACGTTCCGGGGGTTGCAACCGCCGCTTTTTTTAACATCCCATTTTCTAGTTACCTGTTTCGGAGGGCATTTCGTGAGGGGTATATAAGCAAAAAGAATTTAGTTTTAATCTTGCTGCTCAGCATTACCCTGTATCCCATCATGGCTGGATTTTCACTCTTGGTTGCCAGGATTATTGTGATCGCATTCCGGCCATTATAAATATAAATAAACCCCTGGGTTCTATCCCCTCAGGGGTTTAGGGAATATTTCCTCTATCCTCCCAGGCGGTCGGGCATTACAGGCCCCGCTTCCAGGGAAGCTGCCGCATTTCCGCCAGCCAGCTGGTGATCCTGCCGATGTTCTGGAATACGGCGAAGGGGGCCGGGCCGCCGGGAGCGCGCCTGCGCCCCACGCAGGTGGCGATCTGGATGAAATCATAGAGGTCCCAATCGAAGGCCGGGGAAAAGGACCGGTACTCCTCCATGGTCAGGTCCTCCAGGCGTTTCTTTGTCCCGATGCAGTACAGGACCACCCGTCCTACGATGCCGTGAGCATCCCTGAAGCTGACCCCTTTCCGCACCAGGTAGTCTGCCAGGTCGGTGGCGTTGGTGAAATCCCCACCGGCCGCCTCCCGCATACGTTCCTCGTTTATCTGAAGGGTTTCCATCATTGGTATAAAGATACCGACACAGCCCTTGACCGTGTCCAGGGTGTCGAAGACCGCTTCCTTATCCTCCTGCAGGTCCTTGTTGTAGGCCAGGGGGAGCCCCTTCATTACGGTGAGGATACCCATCAGGTGGCCGTAAACCCGGCCTGTTTTCCCACGGGCCAGTTCCGCCACATCCGGATTTTTCTTCTGGGGCATGATGCTGCTACCCGTGGTGTAGGCATCGTCCAGGGTTATAAAACCGAATTCGCTGCTCGACCAGAGGATCAGCTCTTCCGCCAGCCGGCTCAGGTGCATCATGATCAGGGAACAGGCAAATAGCAGTTCCGCCACAAAATCCCGGTCGGAAACGGCATCCAGGCTGTTGGCGGAGATTTCGCCGAAACCGAGTTCCCTTGCCACAAACTGGCGGTCAATGGGAAAGGTGGTTCCCGCAAGGGCGCCCGACCCCAGCGGGCAAACGTCAACCCGCTTATAGCAGTCCCGCAGGCGTTCGTAATCCCTGCGCAGCATCTCGCAGTAGGCCAGCAGGTGGTGGGCAAAGGTCACCGGCTGGGCGCGCTGGAGGTGGGTGTAGCCGGGCATGATCACCTCCGAGCTTTCCCGGGCGCGACCGATCAGTGTCTCTATCAGCCTCAGCACCAGGTCCCCCAGCGCCTCTATCTCCTCTTTTACGTAGAGCCGGAAGGAGGTGGCCACCTGGTCGTTGCGGCTGCGGGCGGTATGGAGTTTCTTCCCCACTTCCCCCACCTTCGCCACCAGGCACTCTTCGATAAAGGAGTGAATGTCCTCGGCATCAGGGTTAAACGCCAGGTTACCGGCATCCAGTTCCGCCCGGATCTCCTCCAGGCCGCGCACCAGCGCCTCCGCTTCTTCCGGAGTGATAATTCCCTGACGCCCCAGCATCCGGGCATGGGCAATCGATCCCTGGATGTCCTGCCTGTAGAGGCGGGCGTCAAAGGAAAGGGAGCCCAGAAAGCCGGCGGCATCCTCCGCCGTCTCTTTTGTAAACCGTCCACCCCAGAGCTTCATTCTGTTTCCTCCCATCATCAAACGTGATCTTGCGGCATTTTTCGGGGTTATCCGTCCTGAAAATATGTTCCGGTTTATCCTTGCGCTTGCTCCCGGACTCCGGTTGAACTCGCTTATAACGCGTCGCAGACGGCAGCCGACCGGCTCCTATGACGCCATCCATGGCGCAGAGTCGCCTAGCTCCCCCGCACTCAATGGCACTTTCTCTCTGTAACGAGATAATTAATGACAGCAGTTCCGAATGAATGTTAAAGGGTAGAATTCCCTTTGAGTGCGGGGTCGCTTCGGCTGCCGTTAGCTGCTCCTTCGTCAAGGGCGAGTAACAACCTCCGTAGGTCGCTGCGCCTGCAAGGATAAACCGCTTTTTCGCTTCTCTGTTGGTGCCGCCGGAGGCGGCGTGGTCGTCTCTCATGAAAAAATGTAAACCCGCTTATTCCTCTTTTCCCTGCTTCATGAGGGCGCGCACCTTCAGGGGAAGGGCAAACAGGTTGATGAATCCCTGGGCATCCTTGTGGTCGTAAAGCTCGCAGTGCCCGAAGGTGGCAAACCCCTCGTGATACAGGGAGTAGGGAGAACTGACACCCGCCGGGGTGCAGCTTCCTTTATAAAGCTTCATCCGGACCGTCCCGGTCACGGTCTTCTGGGTTTCGTCCACAAAGGCGGCCAGCGCCTGACGCAGCGGTGAATACCAGAGGCCGTCATAGACCAGTTCGGCGTAGCGCTGAGCTACCAGTTCCTTAAAGTGCAGGGTGTTCCGGTCGAGGGTGAGGGATTCCAGCTCTCGGTGCGCCAGGTACAGCACCGTTCCCCCGGGGGTCTCGTAAACTCCCCGGGACTTCATCCCGACCAGCCGGTTTTCCACCATATCGACGATCCCCACACCGTTTGCCCCGGCGATCCGGTTCAGGGTCTTGACCAGAGTCACCGGGTCCGATTCCTTGCCGTCAAGGCTCCGGGGTACACCCTGCTCAAACCCGATTTCCACATAAGTCGGCCGATCGGGAGCCTGCTCCGGGGGTGTGATCAGCAGGAGCACGTCATCCGGCGGCTCGCAGGCGGGATCTTCCAGGTCGGCCCCCTCGTGGCTGAGGTGCCAGAGGTTCCGGTCCGTGCTGTAGGGTCGTTCCTTTTTTACCGGGACCTCAACGCCTTTTGCCAGGGCATAGGCAATGGCATCCTCCCGGGACTTGATATCCCAGAGGCGCCAGGGAGCGATCACCTTGAGGGAGGGGTTGAGGGCCTGCACGGAAACCTCGAACCGCACCTGGTCGTTCCCCTTCCCGGTGGCCCCATGGGCCACCGCATCCGCACCCTCCTTTTCTGCGATTTCCACCAGGTATTTGGCGATCAGCGGGCGGGCGAAGGAGGTCCCCAGCAGGTACTTCCCCTCGTAGATGGCGCCTGCCTTGAGGGTGGGAAAGACGAAATCCTCCAGGAACTCTCTCTGGAGATCCTTGATGTAAAGCTTGCTCGCCCCGGCTTTCAGGGCGCGCTCCTCCAGGCCGGAAAGCTCTTCCTCCTGCCCCAGGTCTGCGGCAAAACAGATCACTTCACAGTGAAAATTATCCCTGAGCCACGGGATGGCCACGGAAGTGTCCAGTCCACCCGAATAAGCCAGTACGACCTTGTTTATTCCCACGGTTCTTCCTCCTTGACCTTTTTTCACAGGGGTACAATACAAAGGGTTTATAGACAGCCATCTCACCCATAGTGACAACATCAAAAGATGAAAGCGCAGGCGACGGTTCTACCAGCGAGCGACTTCACCCTCTACTGCATCAGCAGGGCCATGATCGCCTTGTGCATGTGCAGGCGGTTTTCGGCTTCATCAAACACCACCGAATGAGGGCCGTCCATGACCTCATCGGTGATCTCCTCCCCCAGGTGCGCCGGCAGGCAGTGCAGCACGATCACGTCGGACTTCGCCTGCTCAAGCAGCCCGGTGTTCACCTGGTAGCGGGAAAAGACGCGGGCGCGCTCTTCCTGCTCCTCCTCCTGGCCCATGCTCGCCCAGAGGTCGGTGTAAACCACATCCGCCCCTTCGACCGCCGCCGCAGGATCCTCCACGACCTCCAGCTTTGCCCCGGTTTTGGCGGCATCGGCCACGGCCTCCTGCAGAATGCGCGGCTCCGGTTCATAGCCCGGGGGGCAGGCGACGGTCATGCTCATCCCCACCTTGGCGCAGGTCTGCAGGAGAGAGTGGGCGACATTGTTCCCGTCTCCGATAAAGGCCAGTTTCAGTCCCGCCAGCCGCCCCTTGTGCTCCTCTATGGTCATGATATCCGCCAAAGCCTGGGTGGGGTGCACCAGATCCGTCAGGCCGTTGATCACCGGAATGGAGGCGAATTCGGCCAGTTCCTCTACGTCCTCCTGGGCAAAGGTGCGGATCATGATCCCGTCCAGGTACCGCTCCAGGGTCCTGGCGGTATCCGGCAGCGACTCCCCTCTGCGAAGCTGGATATCATTGGCGTTGAGAAACAAAGGGTAGCCTCCGAGCTGGTACATCCCCACCTCGAAGGAAACCCTTGTGCGGGTAGAAGGCTTGGTGAAGATCATCCCCAGGGTTTTTCCCTGCAGGACGGGATGGGGAATGCCCGCCTTTAACTCTTTTTTGAGATCGTGGGCGGCGTCCAGAAAGAGCCTGATCTCCTCGCTCGTGAAGTCGGCAATGGTCAGAAAATCCCGCCCTTTAAGCTTTTTGCTCATGTAAGCTCCGGCCATCTTGTCATCTCCTTCGATTTAATTTTAATTTATCAAAAACCCGCAGGTTCTTTCCTTAAGCCTTTCCTTCATGGCCAGGTATTCCTGCAAACACAGGCAGTCGGGAGACGCCCCGCTCCGCTTGGCCCGCAGGGCTTCCAGCAGGGCTCTTGCCGTGTCTAGAGAAGTAAGGCACGGCACCCGGTATTCGGTGGCCGCCCGCCGCAGTTTGAAACCTGCCCGTTCCGGGATCCTCCCCCGGGTCGGGGTATTGATCACCAGCTGGACCTCCCCCTTCTGGATGAGCTCCATGGCGTTTTTAAGCCCCGTTTTTGTTGATGAGTCCAGGGAGGCCACCGCCTTAACCCGCAGGCCCTTCCCCCAAAGCTCCCGGGCCGTTTCGTCCGTCGCCAGGACTTCAAAGCCCAGGTCGGCGTACCCGGCGATAACCGGAAAGGCCTCCGGCCGGTCGCGCTCTGCAAGGGATACCAGCACCTTCCCGCCCAGGGGCACACTGATCCCCGCGGCGATCAGGGCTTTATAGAGAGCCATTCCAGGGTTTCGATCGATACCCAGCACCTCGCCGGTAGACTTCATCTCGGGGCCGAGTGAAACATCAACCTGAAGCAGTTTTTCAAAGGAGAAGACGGGGGCCTTCACCGCCACAAAGGGAGGGGGCGCGGCAAGACCACCGGAGTATCCCAGGTCGGCCAGCCTCTTCCCCAGCATTACCTGGGTGGCCAGCTTGACCAGGGGAATTCCCGTTACCTTGCTCACCACCGGCACCGTCCGGGAGGCCCGGGGGTTGACCTCGATGCAGTACGCCTTGCCGTTGGAGATCACATACTGGATGTTCAGGAGACCCTTGACCTGGAGTGCCGCTGCGATGCGCTGGGTATACTCCACGATCTGGCGTGTTTCGGCCTCCGTCAGGGTCTGGGCCGGAAGCACCGCCGTGCTGTCCCCGGAGTGAATCCCCGCCCTCTCCACATGCTCGATAATGGTAGGAATCAGGGTGACTTTCCCGTCGCAGACCGCATCTACCTCAACTTCCTTGCCTCTGATGTACTTGTCAATGAGCACCGGGTGCTTGGGGCTGATCTTGACCGCAGAGGCAATGTAGGAAAGGAGGTCTTTGGTGTTTTCCACCACCTCCATCGCCCTTCCCCCCAGGACATAGGATGGACGCACCAGGACGGGGAAGCCCAGTTCCTCTGCCACCTGTACGGCCTCTTCCGGCTTGAGGACGGTTTTCCCCTGGGACTGGGGAATGTTCAATCTCCTCAAAAGCCTTTCAAATAACCGCCGGTCCTCGGCGGCGTCGATGCTCTCCACACTGGTGCCCAGCACCGGAGCCTGATAGCAGGCCAGGTGGCTCGTGAGGTTGATTGCCGTCTGCCCGCCGAACTGCACCAGGACCCCGTCCGGTTTTTCCTGGTCGATGACGTTGAGCACATCCTCCGGGGCAAGCGGCTCAAAATACAGCTTATCGGCCGTATCGAAATCGGTGCTCACCGTCTCCGGATTGTTGTTGATGATCATTCCCTGCACCCCGGCCTCTTTCAAGGCCCAGACGGCGTGCACCGAACAGTAGTCGAACTCGATCCCCTGGCCGATCCGGATCGGACCCGCTCCCAGGACGACAACCCGCTTCTGCTCCTGAACAGACGCCTCATTTTCGGATTCATAGGTCCCGTAAAAATAAGGCGTGGAAGCGGCGAACTCCGCGGCGCAGGTATCCACCATCTTGTAGACCGGCAGAATCTTCTCTTTTTTTCTGAGGGCGCGGATCTCCGCCGTATCCCTCCCCGTCAGCTTGGCGATCTGGTAATCGGAAAAACCCATTTTCTTGCTCTGTGTTAAAAGCTCAGGGGTCAAACTCTCGTTCTTCAGGCGGTGCTCCTGGTCCACCAGCTTTTTGATCTTGGCCAGGAACCAGGGGTCCACCCTGGTGTAGTTGGCCACTTCCCGGAGGGGCCAGGCCCGCCGGAAGGCCTCGGCAATAGCAAAAAGGCGGATATCGGTGGGGTTTACCAGGTTCTCCTGCAGCTCCATTTCCGTCCATCGGGCAGTCTCCGGAAGGTAGAGCCCGTAGAGCCCGATCTCCAGGGAGCGTACCGCCTTGAGCAGGGCACCCTCAAAGGTGCGGTCGATGGACATAACCTCACCGGTAGCCTTCATCTGGGTGCCCAGGGTGCGGTCGGCACCGGCAAACTTATCGAAGGGCCAGCGCGGGATCTTCACGACGACGTAGTCGATGGCCGGTTCGAAACAGGCGGTCGTCTCTCCTGTCACCTTGTTGACGATCTCATCCAGCCGGAGCCCTACGGCGATCTTCGCCGTAACCCGGGCGATGGGATAACCCGTCGCCTTGGAGGCCAGGGCGCTGGAACGGCTGACCCGGGGGTTGACTTCAATGACCCGGTAGTTCATGCTCCTGGGGTCAAGGGCGAACTGGATGTTGCATCCCCCTTCGACTCCCAGAGCCCTGATGATCTTCAGGGAAGCACTGCGCAGGGTCTGGTATTCGATGTCGCTCAGGGTCTGGGTGGGTGCGACCACGATGCTGTCCCCTGTATGCACCCCCATGGGATCGAAGTTTTCCATGCTGCAAATGGTGATGCAGTTGTCGGCGGCGTCCCGCATCACCTCGAATTCGATCTCCTTCCAGCCCAGCACGCTCTCTTCGAGCAGCACCTGCCCGATGAGGCTGGTCTTCAGGCCGATAGGAACGATCTGGCGGAGTTCCTCCTCGTCCCTGGCAATCCCACCCCCTGTGCCGCCAAGGGTATAGGCGGGGCGCACGATCACCGGGTAACCGATGCTGCGGGCAACCTCGCATGCCCCGGCCAGATCCGTGACGATGCTGCTCCGCGGCACCGGTTCCCCGATCTGCAGCATCATCTCTTTAAACAGCTGGCGGCCTTCGGCTCGCTGAATGGCCTCGATCGGGGTTCCCAGAACCTCGACCCCGCACCTCTTCAATACACCCGCTTCGGCCAGCTCCACTGCCAGGTTCAAGCCGGTCTGGCCCCCCAGGCCGGGGAGGATGGCATCCGGCCGCTCGCGCTCGACGATCCGGGTCAGTGATTCCAGGTTCAGGGGTTCTATGTAAACCCGGTCCGCCATGTGGGTGTCTGTCATGATGGTGGCCGGGTTGCTGTTCACAAGAACAATCTGGATCCCTTCTTCTTGCAGGGCCTTGCAGGCCTGGGTTCCGGCGTAATCGAACTCAGCCGCCTGTCCGATGACGATCGGGCCGGAGCCGATGACCAGCACCTTTTTGAGGTCTTTACGCTTGGGCATGCAATTCCCCCCTTCCAAACCCGTTCCTAACATGCTTTTCGAAACTCTTGCAACGCCTCCGCCAGTATGGAAACCGCTTCGTCAACCTCATCCATCCCTATGATCAGCGGAGGCAGGAAGCGCAGGACGTATTCCGCGGTGCAGTTGACCAGCAAGCCTCGCTCCTCGCAGAGAGCGACCAGTTCTTTGCCGGGGCGATCCAGCTCGATTCCGAGCATCAGGCCGCACCCGCGCACCTCCCTGATCAGCTGAAACCTGCCTTTTAGCTCTTCCAACCGCCTCTTGAAATACCAGCCCACCTGTTCCGCCTTCTCCACAAGGCTTTCCTCCCGGATAACCTGAAGGACTGCCAGGGCGGCGGCGCATGCAACCGGGTTTCCGCCAAAGGTTGAACCGTGACTCCCGGGTTGGAAGGGGTTAGCTACCCCATCCCGTGCTACAATGGCACCGATCGGGAGGCCTCCGCCAAGGGCCTTGGCCAGCACGAGCACATCCGGGCGCACCCCGTAGTGCTCAAAGGCGAACATCTTTCCCGTCCGTCCCAGACCGCACTGGATCTCATCGTAAACCAGCAGCACCCCATGGGCGGCACGGATCTCCCCCAGGGCTGCCATGAATTCCGGTGTGGCAGGGTAAACCCCGCCCTCCCCCTGCACCGGCTCCACCAGGATGGCCACCGTTTCAGGTGTTACCGCACCCCGAAGGGCTTCAACGTCGTTGAACGGGATGTGGCGAAAACCTCCTGGGAGGGGGGTAAATCCTTTCGAAAACTTTTCCTGTCCGGTGGCAGCCAGGGTTCCCAGGGTTCTGCCGTGAAAGGAGTTCGTAAAGGTGACAATCTCCGGGCACGTTTTCCCGTGCTCGTAACCGTACTTCCGCACCAGTTTGATGGCCGCCTCGTTGGCCTCGGCGCCGCTGTTACAGAAGAATGCTCTGTCCAACCCGCTTAAACGGGCAAGCTCCCTTGCCAGTTTTACCTGCGGGCCGGACCAGTAAAGGTTGGAACAGTGGAGGAGTTCCCCGGCCTGCTCCCGGATCGCCGCCACGACACGGGGATGGCAGTGGCCAACAGAATTAACGGCAATGCCGCTCAAAAAATCAAGATAACAGCGACCGCTAACATCCCAAACCCGCGCCCCCCGTCCCTTGACCGGTACAAGGGGTGACCGGCTATAGGTCTGCATGAGGTACTCCTCTCCGCACTTCAAAACCTCTTCTCCCGTCATTTGCCCATTCCTCTCAGATTGAATTTCAAGCCATCCGCATGTGACACCCTATTCATTGACAACCATTGTCCCTACCCCTTCGTCGGTAAAGACTTCGAGGAGGATTGAGTGGAGAATTCGACCATCTATGATGTGGACGCGGCCCACTCCCTTCTTCAGGGCCTGCATACAGCACTCAATCTTGGGGATCATCCCTCCTGCGATAATCCCCTTCCGGATGAGTTCGGGCACTTCACTCACCTTTACCACGGAAAGCAGGCTGGAGGGGTCGTTCTTGTCGGCCAGGATCCCCTCCACGTCGGTGAGCAGCACCAGCTTGTTGGCCCCCAGCGCCGCCGCCACCTCTCCGGCCACGTAGTCGGCATTGATGTTGTAACTCTCCCCGTCTTTACCCACACCGATGGGAGCAATCACAGGGATGTAACCCTCATTTTTCATGGTCTCGATGATTTCGGGATTGATCCTGATGATCTCACCGACGTAGCCCAGGTCAACGGGTTCCTCCCCGGGAGCCGCCGGCAGGGTCTTCTTACCGGCCTCGATCAGGTTCGTATCCTTGCCGCTGATACCGATCCCCTTGCCGCCCAGCTTGTTGATCAGGGCGACGATCTCCTTGTTCACCTTGCCGGCCAGGACCATCTCCACCACCGACATGGTCTCTTCATCGGTCACCCGCTGGCCGCGCACAAACTTCCAGTCCTTGCCGAGACGCCTGAGCATGGTGTCGATCTCCGTTCCGCCGCCGTGCACCAGGACCGGGTGGATCCCCACCAGCTTGAGCAGAATGCAGTCGGTGATCACCCCTTTTTTCAGCTCCTCACTGACCATCGCCCGGCCGCCATACTTAATGACCACCGTCTGCCCGGCAAACCTTCTGATATACGGCAGGGCTTCCACCAGGATGGAGGCCTTCTCTAAAGGAGTCAGCACCAAATCCGATCCCCCCTTCAGGTTCGGTATTGAGCGTTGATCCGCACATAGTCGAAGGAAAGGTCACAGCCCCAGGCCATGGCCTCGGCACCACCCTGTTTGAGGTCGAGGGTGATGATCACTTCCCTGCCCTCTAAAATGGACCGGGCACGATCCTCATCGAAAGAGAGTGCCGTTCCCCGGGCGGCAACCTGGAGGTCTCCCAGATAGATATCGACCCTGTCCGGGTCAAAGGGAACGCCTGCGTTCCCCGCCGCCGAAAGGATCCTGCCCCAGTTGGCATCCTCGCCAAAGAGAGCGGCTTTGACCAGACTGGAACCGGCAACGGCCCGGGCGATTGTGCGCCCGTCCTCTTCGCAGGCGGCGCCTTTCACGCGGACCTCCAGGAATTTCGATGCCCCCTCTCCGTCCCGGGCGATCATTTTCGCCAGCTCCCTGCACACCTCAAACAGGGCGTCCCGGAACAGGAGAAAACCCGAACCCTGGCCGGTGATCGGCTCGTTTCCGGCCAGGCCGTTGGCCAGGCAAACCACCATATCGTTGGTGCTGGTATCACCGTCCACGGTGACAGCGTTGAACGAGCGGTCCCCGGCCCAGCGAAGGGCGTCGTACAGGGCATCCGGGGAAATGGCCGCATCAGTGGTGATAAAGGCCAGCATGGTGGCCAGGTTCGGGTGGATCATCCCCGAACCTTTGGCAATCCCCCCAATGGTAATCTCCCTTCCTCCACACATAAACTTCACCGCATACTCTTTTGGGGTTGTATCCGTCGTCATGATCGCCTCCGCCGCAGCTCCCCCGCCGGTTACGGAAAGTTCCCGGACCGCCCGGCGAATCCCGGCTTCGATCTTCTGCATGGGAAGCGGCACCCCCATGACACCGGTTGAAGCCACGACCACGTGCTCCGGGGCTATGCCCAGCATCTCCCCGGCCCAAAGGGCCATCTGCCGGGCATCGGCCAAACCCTGCTCCCCGGTGCAGGCGTTGGCGATGCCGCTGTTGACCACAATCGCCTGGGCGGTCTGACCGGCCAGGTGCTGTTGCGTCACCAAAACGGGGGCTGCCTTCACCTGGTTCTGAGTGTAAAGCGCAGCGGCTACCGCAGGCACCTGCGAGTAAATCACCGCCAGGTCACGTCTTCCCTTTTTGCGTACCTGGGCCACAACCCCGGCCGCTTGAAAACCCTTTGGCGCCGTTACACCTCCTGGTACAAGATCCCACTTCGTTGCGTTTTCCATCAACCCAGGGCACCTCCTGTAGTTAGAGATATAGACCCGGAACGGACAGCCCCGCCGTTTCCGGAAAACCGTACATGAGATTCATATTCTGGACCGCCTGACCGGCGGCGCCTTTTACCAGATTATCGATCACCGAAACAACGATCACGCCCCTCCCCCTGTTGACGGTAAGGCCGAGACAGCACCGGTTGGTCCCCCGCACCCAGTTGGTCTGGGGCCACTCCCCGTCTTCGGCGAACTCGACAAAAGCCTCTCCGGCGTAAAATTCCCTGAAGATCCGGCGCAGGGAGGTGCTGTCAAAGGGCCGCAGCAGGTTTGCGTAAACGGTGCTGAGAATCCCCCTGGTCATGGGGATCAGGTGGGGGGTAAAGGTGACCTCCACCCTGCCTCCTGCCAGAACGGAGGCATAGTAGGCGATTTCGGGAGTGTGCCGGTGGGAGCCCACGGAGTAGGCCCGGACGTTTTCATTGCATTCAGAAAAATGGCTGGTCAGGGCCAGAGTCCGGCCCGCTCCGGACACACCTGACTTGGAATCCACGATGATCGACTGCAGGTCGATCAGACCGTGCTTCAAGAGAGGAGCCAGGGCGAGCAGAGCGCTGGTAGGGTAGCATCCCGGGTTGGCTACCAGCCGGGCTGCGCTCACAGCAGACCGGAAAAGCTCCGGCAGCCCGTAGACTGCCTCCTTCAGGAGGTCAGGAGCCTCGTGAGGCGTCTGGTACCATTTTTCATAGAGGCCCGCCTCGGGCAACCGGAAGTCGGCAGCCAGATCGATCACCCGCTTCCCCTTGCCCAGGGCCTCCTTGACAAAAGGAGCGGAAAGGCCGTGCGGCAAGGCGAGAAAAATCAGATCTGAAGTGGAGATCAGTTCCGGCACCTGGTCCAGGTCCTTGATTTCCAGTTCCACATAGCCCCTCAGGTGAGGGAAAACCTGGTCGATGGTGGAACCGGGGAAATCCCGCGCGGCTGCCTTAATTGACGTTACATGGGGGTGTTTGCACAGGATGCGCACCAGTTCCTCTCCGACGTATCCTGTCACCCCTACAATACCGACCTGTATGCCCATTCTCCTCTCCCCTATCGAAAACTAAATGTTACTTCATTATTATACATATCTATGCATAATCATACAACAAAAACTATTAAATTTTTACCCTTGGCTTAAAAAATATGAGGACGAAAATGTTCGTTATGGCGGGTGGTGAAGGCCTGAAATAGAAGTGCCAGGATTATCATAATATGAAGGCAGAGCAACGGCAATTGAAAAAAAACCAGCAGCCGATCACCCCGGAAACTGCCGGACAAAGAGGTTAATACTTCGATCAAAAAAACTCACTCTTCATTATCATCAACAACGACCTCGATCCTGGTGCCACACTCCCTACACTTCCTCCCTTTAAGTCCGGGAACGGTTACCCGGTACCCACCGCGGCGCACCAGCAGGTTTCGGCAGACGGGACAGTAGGTATTGTTGACATCCTCGCCCAACTCCCAGGCGTTGCCGACATAAACGTATTTCAACTTGCGGCGGGCCAATTCCCGGGCCCTGGTGAGGGTCTCCAGGGGTGTTGGAGGAAGCTCCATTTTATACCGGGGAAAGTAGCGGGAAAAGTGAAGCGGGATTGCCTCATCAAGGGATGCCACCCAGTCCACCAGGGCACCGATCTCCTCCTCCCCGTCATTCATGCCCGGCACGAGCAGGGTGGTAAGCTCTATGTGGCATCTGCCGTGGGCGGTCTCAACGGTGCGCAGGACCGGTTCTAACCCCCCCCGGCAGACCTTTTTGTAATAATCCCCTGTGAAAGCCTTGACGTCGATGTTCATGGCATCAATGTAGGGAAGCAGCTGGCGCAGGGGTTCTTCGTGCACGGAGCCGTTGGTGACGAGGACGTTCTTCAGCCCCTTCTCGTGCGCCAGTTTTGCACTATCGTAAACGTACTCATACCATACCAGAGGCTCCGAATAGGTGTAGGCGATGCCGATGGATGCGGAGTTGTCCCTGGCCCTGATGGCGATCTCCACGAGCCTCTCCGGTGGGACCTCCTCCGTAACCGGGTCACCGTGGGCAATCTCCCAGTTCTGGCAAAAGCGGCAGTGAAAATTGCAGCCGAAGGTGCCGACCGAAAAGATCTGGCTGCCGGGGTAAAAATGATACAAAGGCTTCTTTTCAATGGGGTCCACTCCCCAGGAAGAAACCCGCCCGTAATTCAGGGTATACAGCTTCCCCCCGGCGCTTCTCCGCACCCGGCACAACCCGGTACGGCCTTCAGGCAGACGGCAGTTATGGGGGCAGAGACGGCACCTGACCTCTTCGTTCGCGGTTGCCTCGTAAAACTTTGCTTCACGCATCTTCATCATCACTCGTAGCGGGTGACTTCAAAGCGCTCCAGTTCCACCGGTTCGTCAGGCCGGATACCGGCCTTCTGGCGGGCGATGGCTACCTGCTCAGCCACTGTGTTAATCCCCTCAAGGTTGGGAAGCAGCAGGCCGGTACGACCCTTGCTCCTGACAATGACCCCATATCTCTTCGGGTCCAACTCCTTTTCTGAGGCGATGGGTTCCGGTGGGCTCAGCACGTCCACCGATATCTTTAACTCCGGAACCTCCTTGAGTTCGACCGGCCAGAAACGCGGGTCCTGCACTGCAGCGCTGACCGCGTTGTGAATAATCTCGGCAGCTATGTTTTCCTGCACCGGTTTAATGGTGCCGATGCAGCCCCGCAGCTGGCCGTGTTTTTTCAGAGAAACAAACACCCCTGCCTTTCCCTCCATCCCCGGCGGAAGCGGATCCGGGACCGGCAGCAGTTTGTGGGTGCGCAGGTAATGTTCGATACTGGCCTTGGCAAGCCTGACAAAAGGCGAAACCTGTTTTCCCGGGATGGAGCCCGTGTCTGTTTTTACTCCCTTTGGTCTCTCCTTGATGCGGAAGTCGGCAACCAGGTACCCTACCCCAAAGGGGCCTTCGTAGGAATAAATATGGCTCGTGACGTCATATTCCTGGAGAGCGCCCAGGAGCATGATGATCGGCCTAAGCCCGCACTCCCCGGCCCGCTCGATCAGTTCCTCGGGGAGGTTGAGGATGCGTTCGGTATCCATTTTTTCCAGGGCTTCCCGGATAATCTGGTCGAAAACCTTTCCTTCGGGGGTATAGCCAGCAGGGGCACCCGGGATCAGGCAGTGAGAGAGATCTCCGCTGGCGATCAGCCCTACGCGACGGGATGACTGAGCGGCAGCCCGTCCGACGGCCTGTCCGAACTTAAACAGCTCCTCAAAGGGCAGGAGACTGATTCCGAAAGCAACCAGGGATGCTTCGACTCCGGCTTCCTTGAGATAGTACAGCGGTACCAGCACCCCGTGATCCAGCCCCTTTGTCTGGCAGGCATCCCGGCTGCCGCGCACCACCTCAATTACTTCAACCCCTGCCTTGTCAGCTTCGGCAGCAATGGCGCTGGCAAGAGCCAGGTCATTGGCTGCTTTGAAGGCTACCTGTGGGGCGCCAAATGCGGCGAGGCTACCGGTCAATTCCTTGCAGCCCAGGTATCCCATTGCTCCACGCAGGAAACTGCCATGCGGGCTTATAAAAACAAGGGTCTCAGGATTTGCGGAAGCCGCTGCTTTGGCCCATTCCCGCATGCCGGCAACGGTTTGCGCCACCTTCTCTAACTCTTTTCCCCCAACTTCCGGAACAATAATCGGGGGATGAGGAGATAGACCAGCAAATACAAGCATCTTCTGACCACCGCCCAAGTAAAATTACCTTTTTCACAGCTTCCATTCTATCCCAAAATATCTGAGGAATCAACTTCCCTCGATAGAGACAGGGGGAAGAGACAGGGGGACGGTTCTCTTGTCGCAAGAGGCGTATAACAGTGGTTTATCCTTGCTGGCGCAGCGACCCCGCACTCACCGAAACTCTGCCGTTAGCTGCTCCTTCGTCAAGGGCAAGTAACAACCTCCGCAGGTCGCTCGCTTGCTTAAAATTCACCTGCTACGGGATTATGGTACGGGAGCAAGCGCAAGGATAAACGAAACGTATTCTCAGGGCAGCCGATAAGACAACATCTCAAGCGAAAACAGTATACTCTCTCGGAGAGCCAATTTCAATAAGTGACATCCTCCCCTCATATTGAGGGGATTACTGCCCCCTGGCGCTCCCCCCACTCTCTAAAATGGGCAGGTGGGTGCCGGTTCACCTGAGAAGTAGCGGACCACACCGGCATATATGCACCAGGCGATTTTTCCCTGGTGGGCAGGCTGGGACATCAACCGCTCCTCCCTGGGGTTGGAGAGAAAACCGATCTCTACCATCACCGCCGGTACCCCGGCATTGCGCAGGACGAAGAAATCCTCGCTCCGGACCCACCGGTAGCTCTGGCCGAGGTTTTTCAAGAGTTCTTCCTGGATCAGGCTGGCCAGCCTCTTGCCCTCCGGATCTTTAGGATGATAGAAGGTTTGAGCGCCCCACCATCTGGGGGATGAAATGCTGTTGGCATGAATGCTGATGAAGAGGTCTGCCCTGTATTGTTTGATCAGATCCATCCGCGCCTCAAGATCATCCCTTTTGCGAACGATGGCGCTGCTCTGATGTTCCGGATCGCTCAGGTCATAATCCCCATCTCTCGTCAGGATCACCGTCCCTCCTGCCTGGCTCAGGTATGCACCCAGTCGCCTGGCCACCGCCAGATTTACATCCTTCTCCAGAACGCCGGAACCGCCGACACAGCCGGGGTCGGCTCCCCCATGTCCCGGGTCTACAACGATCACCTTGCTGGCAACAGACCATGATAAGGCCTCTAATGCCTTGCGCTCCCGGTAGGCCACATACCAGGGATGAGCTGCCATCCCCAGCAGTATGGCCAGCAAACCGGTCCAGATCAATCGGTGATTTGGTTTGAAAACCCGAAAAAAAATAAAACCCCGCACGGACCCGCCCCCCATGAAAAACCTTTTCCAACCAAAATGTTATGCGTATCCCGGCGAGATTATCCTGAAAAATAAAAGTGACGGAGAAAACCAATCCGTCACTGCTTTCATTAACGCTTGGAGTACTGCGGCGCTTTCCGGGCTTTTTTCAAGCCGTACTTTCTTCTTTCCTTCATGCGCGGATCCCTTGTTAAAAAGCCCGCCTTCTTCAAATAAGGCCTCAGGCTGGGATCGGCCTTTAATAAGGCCCGCGCCAGTCCGAGCCTGATTGCTCCCGCCTGTCCGCTTACACCGCCGCCCTCGACATTGGCGATGACATCGAAACGCCCCACGTTTTTGGTAAGCTCCAGAGGTTCCTTGACCATAACGATTGAAGAGCGCTTCGGGAAAAAGTCCTCAGCGTCACGACCGTTGACCACGATTTTACCCTCCCCTGGTACAATGCGCACCCGGGCAATCGCAGTCTTTCTTCTCCCCGTACCCTGATACATTACCTGTGCCACGAATCCACCCCCTTTTAATTACCGATTTCCCAAGCTTCCGGGCGCTGGGCGGTGTGGGGATGATTGGATCCGCTGTATACCCGGAGCTTCCTGAATATCTTCCTGCCGAGACGGTTATGGGGTAGCATCCCCCACACGGCCTTTTCCAAAGCCCGTTCCGGCTTCGTTTTCAATAGCGTGGCGTAGCTCATCATTTTCAAGCCTCCGGGAAAGCGTGTATGCCAGATGTAATTCTTCTTCTCCAGCTTTTTCCCGGTGAGTTTCACCTTTTCCGCATTGATGATGATCACATGGTCACCGACATCAACGTGGGGCGTAAAAGTTGGCTTGTGTTTTCCCCGCAGAATGCGCGCCGCTTCGCTTGCCAGCCTGCCCAGGGGCTTACCGTCGGCATCGATCACATACCACTTCCGCTCTTCTTCCCCAGGTTTGGCCATATATGTGCGCATACAATAACCTCCCTATCGTCACAGTCCTGCCCACCCATCTAAAATTCGGAAATTCGGCTTCAACAGCTTTTATTCTACGTAACCACTCATCCCTTTGTCAAGCAAATCCAACCTTCACAGCCCATCCCCAGACAGGAAAGGATAGGCAACCGGCGTTGCGACCGGTTGATCAGGCTGCAAACCCATGTCGTCTCCCGGGTAGTAGATGCGCATGAGACAAAGTCCCTGGGGCGGAAGTGCGGGACCACCCCGTCCCTTCTCCTTTGCGGCCAGTATTTCCCCGACCTTTGCCGGGGCACACCTGCCCAGTCCCACAGCCACAAGTGTGCCCGCCATCAGCCGCACCATCTTGTAAAGGAATCCCTCCGCCGTTACCGTCATGATAACCCAGTCACCGCACCTGGATACCTGGAAAGACAACAGGTTTCTCACGGTGCTTTTCACACTGCTGCCGGTTGCCGAGAAGGCAACGAAATCATGGCTGCCCTCAAAATAGCAGGCGCCATCCTGCATCGCCTTTTCGTCGAGCGGCTGTGGAACATGATAGCTGTAATTGCGCCACAGAGCAGAAGGAAGCCTTCCGTTCCAGATCAGGTAGCGGTATTGCTTGGCTATGGCGGAATACCTGGCATGAAAGGAGGCATCCACCTCTTCACTCTCTTTTACAACCACATCTGGCGGTAGAACACCGTTCAAGGCAGCAGGAAAACGAGCAACAGGGATGCTCGCTTCTGTGCCAAAACTCACGACCTGCCCCAGGGCGTGGACCCCGGCATCGGTTCGTCCCGCTCCGCAGGTGGCTATCCTTTCTCCGGTCAGCTTCTCCAGGGCTTTTTCCAGAACTCCCTGCACAGTGCGAAGCCCGGTGCCCGTCTGCTTTTGCCAGCCGCTGAAGTTAGTGCCGTCATACTCCAGCGTTAACCTGATATAACGCATCGCCGGAACTATTTGACAAGTTCCAACAGCACCATGGGAGCGCCATCGCCGCGCCGGTATCCCGTCTTCAGGATACGGGTATAACCGCCGGAGCGCTCTTTATACCTGGGGGCGGTTTCATCAAAGAGTTTTTTAACAACACTTTCATCCAGCAGGTAAGCCAGGGCCTGTCTTCTGGCATGGAGATCGCCTCGTTTACCGAGGGTGATCATCTTATCGGCCAGGCTCTTGACCTCCTTGGCCCGGGCCTCGGTGGTTTCAATGCGTTCTTCTTTTAAAAGGGAAGTAACCATGTTCCGCAGCAGCATCCTGCGGTGATCACTCCGGAATCCCAGTTTCCGGTACAACCCCATCACCTCTTTCTATTCGTCTGCCTTGCGCAGTGAAAGCCCCAATTCCTTGAGTTTATTATCCACCTCTTCAAGAGACTTCTTCCCAAGGTTGCGGACCTTGATCATATCCTCTTCTGTACGCTGGATCAGATCCTCCACCGTGTTGATCCCGGCGCGCTTCAGGCAGTTGTACGAACGCACCGAGAGTTCCAATTCCTCGATAGGCATCTCCAGGATCTTGCTCTTTTCGTCAACAGGCTGATCGGGTTCGGGCTCCGGATCTGGTCCCTTCTCTGTCAGGCCGATAAACAGCTTGAGGTATCTCGAAATAATCTGGGCGGAGGTGCTGACGGCTTCCTCGGGTGTGATCGTGCCGTTGCTCCACACCTCCAGGATCAACCTGTCATAGTCCATTTCCTGGCCCACCCTGGTATTCTCCACGGTGTAGTTAACCTTATGAATGGGAGAAAAAATAGAATCTACCGGGATAACCCCGATTATCTGCTCTCCCTTTTTGTTTCTTTCGGCAGGGACATAGCCCCACCCCTTCTCCACCGTCATTTCCATGAACAACCGGCCTTCCGGTTCCAGGGTGGCAATATGGAGATCGGGGTTGATGATATCGATATCGGCTCCGGCGATGATGTCTCTCGCCTTTACCTCCCCCTCGCCCTGGGCCTCGATCCGCATGGTCTGCGGCTCATCCCCGTACATCTTGATGGCAAGCCCCTTCAGGTTCAAGATGATATCCGTGGTATCTTCCCGGACACCGGGAATCGTGCTGAACTCATGCAAGACACCCTCGATCTTCACGGAAGTAACGGCCGCTCCGGGCAGGGAAGAAAGGAGCACCCGCCTCAGGCTGTTGCCCAGCGTGGTTCCGTAACCTCTCCCCAGCGGCTCCACCACAAACTTGCCGTAAGTCCCGGCCTCATTCTTTTCCACATATTCGATGCGAGGTTTTTCAAGCTCTAACATCGCAAAAACCTCCTATCCTGAAACACCTGAACCGGTTCCAACCATTAACGGGAGTAGAGCTCGACAATCAGGTGCTCCTTGATGGGGATATCTATGTCCTCCCGGGACGGAAAGGCGGCAACCCGCCCCCGCATCCTTTCCAGGTCAACTTCCAGCCATGGGGGAGTCATTTTATGTGCCGCGGCCTCGGCCAGCTCTGCAAAAAGAGGCATTTCCTTGCTCTTCTCGGCAACGGCGATTTCATCGCCTATACGCACCAGGTAAGAGGGTATGCTGACACGCCTCCCGTTAACCGTTATGTGCCCGTGTCGTACGAGCTGGCGGGCCATCGCACGGGATGCGGCAAACCCCAACCTGTAAACCACGTTGTCAAGACGCCTTTCCAGGAGCCGCAACAGGTTCTCACCTGTAATCCCCTTCTGCCTCTCCGCAATATCGAAGTAGCGCCTGAACTGCCTTTCCAAAACTCCGTAGATCCGCCGCGCCCGCTGTTTTTCCTGGAGCTGCAGGCCGTATTCTGTCATCTTGCGCCGTGTCTGCCCCTTTTCGCCGGGTGCATAGTTGCGCCTCTCCACAGCACACTTCTCGGTATAGCAGCGGTCACCCTTCAGGTACAGCTTCATTCCCTCGCGGCGGCAAAGGCGGCAGACAGGACCTGTATATCTTGCCATGTAGAATTTACCTCCTTACTTAACTAGAATTACACCCGCCGGCGCTTTGGCGGACGGCAGCCGTTGTGAGGAATCGGGGTGACGTCCTTGATCATGCTGACTTCCAGACCGGCCGCCTGCAGCGATCTGATGGCAGCCTCTCTTCCTCCGCCGGGGCCCTTCACATAGGCCTCAACCTGCTTCATGCCGTGCTCCATAGCTGCCTTCGCGGCAGCTTCCGCCGCCATCTGGGCAGCAAAAGGGGTTCCTTTCCGGGTGCCCTTGAATCCCATGGTGCCGGCGCTCGCCCAGGAAATGGCATTCCCGGCGCTGTCCGTAATTGTGATAATGGTATTATTAAATGTTGATTTAATATGTGCAATTCCGTGCTCGACGTTCTTTCTCTCCCTGCGTTTCGGTCTTGCCGTTCGTTTAGCCACTTTGTTCCTCCTTTCTTACTATTTCTTACGTTTTACCCCAACGGTCCTGCGGGGGCCCTTCCGGGTCCTGGCGTTGGTTCTCGTCCGCTGGCCGCGCACCGGCAAACCCCTGCGGTGGCGCAGGCCCCGGTAACAGCCGATCTCGATCAGCCGTTTGATGTTCATGGAAACCTCCCGCCGCAGGTCACCTTCCACCTTGTACTCCTTCTCGATCACATCCTGCAGCTTCCCGACCTCCTCCTCGGTAAGGTCCTTCACCCTTGTGGAAGGGTTGATCCCCGTTCGGCGGATCACCTCCTGGGCGGTCGTCCGGCCGATCCCGTAAATGTAGGTGAGAGCAATCTCCACCCGTTTATCCCGCGGCAAATCCACACCCGCGATTCGTGCCATCACTTAACCTCCTCGTTCTCTTAATCAATTCCTAACCCTGCTTTTGTTTATGCTTCGGGTTTTCGCAAAGGATCATTACTTTGCCTTTTCTCTTGATAACCTTGCATTTCTCACAAATCGGCTTCACAGAAGCGCGCACTTTCATGGCGGCGTCCTCCTTGGTCTAGGTCTTTGACGTATTAATTTCAAGAATCCAGGTTACATTATTTAAAGCGATAGACTATCCGTCCCCGGGCGAGATCGTAGGGCGAAAGTTCCACGGTAACGCGATCTCCCGGCAAAATACGGATAAAATTCATCCGGATTTTGCCCGAAACATGTGCCAGCACCTTGTGCCCGTTTGCCAGTTCCACCCGGAACATGGCATTGGGCAGGGCCTCGACCACGGTACCCTCAACTTCGATTAAATTTGGCTTAGACTTGGGCATATCATCTCTCTACCCCCTCGTTTCGGAATCCTTGTCAGCATGGGCCTTCTTTAAACAGGCAATCACTCTGCGCACCTCACTGTTCGCCACCTGCTGCCCGGCCTCCCACTGCATCGCCAAATGTTCCGCCACAGCCGGGAAACCTCTCAAGTGCTTGACATTCTTCCGCTTGGGATTTTCCATCCTGCGCTTAAACCCGTCAACCAGATACACAAAAGAGTCGTTGATTATTTCAAACACAAGGTAAAAATTGCCACGGTCACGCCCGCATTTTGAACAGACAAGCTGGCCTATTGTGAAACTGTTTTCTTTCATTTATTTTCACCCGCATCTCAGAGCAGGGTTAGAATTTCCGGCTGCCCCTCCGTCACCACAATCGTGTGCTCGAAGTGGGCGGAAAGGCTTCCATCCTTTGTGATCACAGTCCAGCGGTCCGGCATGACAACAACTTCGTGGGTCCCGACATTAACCATCGGTTCAATGGCGAGCGCCATTCCGGCTTGCAGCCGCGGCCCTAGACCAGGTTTACCGAAATTGGGTACCTGAGGTTCTTCATGCATATCTCGCCCAATACCATGCCCTACGAAATCCCTTACGACATGGAAACCGTTCGCCTCCACAAATGCCTGAACGGCCGCGGAAATATCACCGATCCGGTTTCCCGCAACCGCTTTGGAGATCCCCTCGAAAAGCGCCCTCCGGGTGACTTCCAGCAGGCGGCTGGCTTCCTCCGAGATCTCCCCCACTGGAAAGGTGGCGGCAGAATCGCCGTAGTAACCGTGGTACACGGCCCCCATGTCAATACTGATAATATCCCCGTTTTCCAGTTTTCTTAAACCCGGAATGCCGTGCACTACCTCATTATTTACCGAAGCGCAGATGCTGGCGGGGAATCCGCGATAACCCAAGAAAGCGGGTGTCGCCCCGGCCCGTTGCAGGAAGTCCTCCGCATACCTGTTGAGTTCTCCGGTGGTGATTCCGGGCCTTACCCTTTTGCCCAACTCGTGCAGAGCCAGGGCGGTGATCCTCCCGGCCTCCCGCATATATTTTATTTCCTGCGCTGACTTCAATATGATCATCCACAAAGACCCCTTAAAAGGCTCTGGATTTCTTTCCAGACTTCATCAATACCAAGCTCTCCGTTGATCTCCTTCAAAAGCCCCTGCCTGCGATAATACTCAAGCAGGGGAGCGGTCTGGTTTGTGTAGACATCCAGGCGCTCTTTCACAGTCTCCTCCCTGTCATCGCTCCTCTGGTATAGCTCCCCTCCGCAGCGGTCACAGACACCCGGAACAGCCGGGGGATTGAAAACCATGTGATAGGGGGTTCCGCACTTGCGGCAGATCCTGCGCCCGGTCAGGCGCTGCAGCAGCGCTTCCGGTGACACTGCAATGTTCAAAACCGCACTTAACCGCACGCCCAGGTCCGCCAGCAGGCGGTCCAGGGCCTCCGCCTGGGGAATGGTGCGGGGAAAACCGTCGAGGAGAAAACCTCCGCTGCAGTCCGGTTCCTTGAGTCGCTCCTTGATGACTTCGATGGTTACGGCGTCGGGCACCAGCTGCCCGGCATCAAGGTATCCCTTCAGCTTCTTACCCAGTTCTGTGCCCGCCTTGATGGCCGCACGGAAGATATCACCTGTGGATATATGCGGAACGTTGCAGTATTCCGCGATGCGCGCCGCCTGTGTCCCCTTGCCTGCCCCGGGCGGCCCCATAATTAAAAGCCTCACCTTATCTCCCTCCAGCTATTTCATAAATCCCTGGTAATGACGCATCAGGAGATGTGACTCGAACTGCTTCATCGTCTCCAGGGCAACCCCTACTACGATCAAGAGGGCGGTGCCGCCGAAGTAGAGGGTCGGTATCTTGGTTACGCCGATCATGAAGTTGGGGAGGACTGCAATCAAAGCCAGAAAAATGGCGCCGGCCAGCGTCAGCTTGGTCAGGACGCGGTTGATGTATTCCCCTGTCGGACGTCCGGGACGCAGTCCGGGTACGAATCCACCGTACTTTTTCAGGTTATCGGCTATATCCATCGGGTTGAAGATGATCGCCGTGTAAAAGTAAGTAAAGAAAATGATCAGCAAGGCATAAAGAAACCCGTTTAAGGCGGTTCCAAACCTCAGGGTATCCGCCACCGCTTTCGCCCACGGGTGGTTGATCCACTGGGCAATCTGTACCGGGAAGGCCAGTATAGACATGGCAAAGATGATCGGAATAACTCCGGCCTGGTTCACCCTTAAAGGAATATGGGTGCTCTGCCCGCCGTATACCTTGCGCCCCATCACCCGCTTGGCGTATTGAACCGGAATCCGGCGCTGCCCCTCGTTTACCGCAACAACCCCGGCAATTACCAGAAGCCCGAGCACAACAAGAACAATGATGCTCGTGTAGCCGATGGTTCCTGCCTGAAGCTGGCGGAAGAGGTTGACAGCCCCTGCCGGAAGCCTCGATACGATTCCGGCAAAGATGATCAGTGATATCCCGTTTCCGATCCCCTTCTCGGTGATCATTTCTCCCAGCCACATCAGAAAGGCGGTTCCTGCCGTTAAAGTCAGGGAAACCCACAGGTACGAACCGATCCCCGGGTGGCTTATGGCCCCTTGCCTGCCAAGGGCCACGGACATACCGATTGCCTGGATGAAGCCGAGGACCACAGTACCATACCTGATATACTGGGTGATGATCTTTCTCCCGGCCTCCCCCTCTTTCGAGAGCTGTTCCAGCCGGGGTATGACGATGGTCAGCAGCTGCATAATGATCGAGGCGTTGATGTACGGTGTGATGCTCATGGCGAAAACCGACAGCTTCCGGAAAGCCCCGCCTGAGATCACGTCAAATATTCCGAAAAACGCCCCTGACAGCAGCTTGTTCAGAACATCATGGTTAATGCTGGGGACCGGCACGTGTGCTCCTATCCTGAAGATAAGAAACATCAGCAGGGTAAAGGCAACCTTTCGCCGCAGGTCCTCCAGTTTCCAGGCGCTCCTCACCGTTTCAAGCATTTAAATCACCTCAATCTTACCGCCGGCAGCTGCTACTTTTTCCGCCGCGCCCTTGCTCACCCGGTGCACCTGCACGGTAAGTGGTCGATCCAGATCGCCCTTACCCAATAATTTAATTATACATCCGCCCTTCACAAGCCCCTCTTTCCTGAGAAGCTCCGGTGTCACCACCGTTCCCGGTGAAAACCGGGCAAGATCCCGGACGTTGACAATTGAAACCTCTTCGGCAAAGATATTGGTAAAACCGCGCTTGGGTATTCTCCTGATAAGGGGCATCTGCCCGCCCTCGAAGCCGCGGCGCACACCGCCCCCCGATCGCGCCTTCTGGCCCTTATGCCCTCTTCCCGAAGTCTTCCCAAGGCCGGAACCGATCCCCCGCCCTTTGCGGGTTCGTTCGGGGCGCGCACCCGATACCGGGGCCAGTTCATGGAGCTTCATCAAATTCACTCCCTTCCCTTTTCATCTACAGGCTCGACGCTGACAAGATGACTAACCCGTTTGATCATCCCCTGGACTACAGGATCGTTGCTCCTGATTACGGAGCTGTTCAGTTTTTTCAGCCCAAGGGTACGCAAAACTTCCCGTTGTTTTTTTGGATGTCCAATCGGGCTCCGGACCAGGGTGATTCGCAGTGCTTCCATAGTTACTCCTCCTACCCGATCAATTCCTCAATCGTCTTGCCGCGCAGCCTGGCGACTTCTTCCGCCCGTTTCAGACTTTTTAAAGCCTCAATGGTGGCGTGCACCATGTTATGGGCGTTGGAAGAACCAAGAGACTTGGTGAGTATGTCCTGAACACCCGCAGCCTCAAGCACCGCACGCACAGGCCCGCCGGCGATCACGCCGGTACCGGGAGACGCCGGTTTCAAGAGAACCTTACCTGCCCCAAACACACCGGTTACGGGATGAGGAATAGTCGTCCCTTTCATCGGAACTTCGATCAGGTTTTTCTTCGCATCCTCGATTCCCTTCCGGATCGCCTCGGGAACCTCGCCCGCCTTGCCCAGACCGGCACCCACGTGTCCCTGGCCGTCGCCGACAACCACCAGGGCGCTGAAGCTGAACCTGCGGCCGCCTTTTACGACCTTGGCAACCCTGTTGATGCTTACAACCTTTTCTGTCAGTTCAAGAGTATTGGGATCAATCCGCAAACGATGACTCCCTCCCCTTCCCTAGAATTCCAGGCCTTGTTCCCGGGCGGCATCCGCCAGGGCTGCCAGGCGTCCGTGATAAAGGTTACCGCCCCGGTCAAAGACCACTTTCGTAATTCCCTGAGCCTTGGCCTTTTCGGCAATTAAGCGACCGACAATGCGTGCCGCCTCCATGTTCTTCCGACCGTTAACCTGCTCCCGGATCTCCGGCGACAGGGTAGATGCAGCAGCAAGAGTAACCCCCCGGGTATCGTCGATCACCTGAGCATAAAGGTGGTTCAGGCTTCGGTAGACGCTGAGCCGCGGTCTCTCCGGCGTGCCAAAAACCTTCTTGCGGACCCGGAGATGTTTGCGCTTACGTATAAATGAACGCGTTTCCTTTTTCAGCATTTATTGACACCCCTTATTTCTTGCCCTTCACACCGGCTTTGCCGACTTTCCGTCTGATAACCTCATCTTCGTACTTGATGCCTTTTCCCTTATACGGTTCTGGCTCGCGGACGGCCCTGATGCGCGCGGCGAGGGCGCCTACCTTTTCCTTGTCGATCCCCTTCACGGTGATTTTGTTGGGAGCCGGGACTTCAATCTCCAGCCCGTCATCAGGCTCGATCTCGACGGGATGGGCGTAACCCACGGTCAGCACAAGCTTCTTACCCTGCTTTGCGGCCCTGTAGCCCACTCCGACCAGCTCCAGGCTGCGTTGAAAACCCTCGGTTACACCCTTTACCATGTTCTGAACCAGCGCCCTGGTCAAACCATGCAACGCCCTGTGCTGCCTTTCGTCGGAGGGCCGCCTCACAACCACCCTGTTCTCATCAAGGGTGATCTGCATATCCGGATGCATCTCACGCCGCAGGATTCCCTTTGGGCCCTTGACCTCTATCACGTTTCCGTTGATCTTTACTTCAACTCCTGCCGGTATCATTACCGGAAGGCGTCCCACTCTGGACATGGTGCCACCTCCCTTACCAAATGTAGCAGATAACTTCTCCGCCCAGGCCCTCTTTCCTGGCCTGCTTATCGGTCATCAATCCCTTGGAGGTAGAGATAATGGCTATCCCTAAACCGCCCAAAACCTTCGGAATTTCATCCTTCCTGGCGTATACCCGCAGGCCCGGCTTGCTGATCCGCTTGAGCCCGGTAATAACCTTCTGCTTATTCGGCCCATATTTCAGATACAGTCGCAGGATACCCTGCTTGCCGTCGTCCACCACTTCGTAGGTGCGGATGAAACCCTCGTTTTTCAAAATCTCTGCCAGCCCCTTCTTCATTTTAGAAGCGGGGACCTCCACGCGATCCTTGTAAGCCGTATTGGCATTGCGGAGCCTTGTCAGGAAATCCGCAATCGGGTCCGTCATCATACCTCATTCGACCTCCTTTGTGCCGCTGTGCCGCTCTACCAGCTGGCCTTGACTATTCCCGGGATCTGTCCTTTATAGGCCAGATTGCGGAAACAGATGCGGCACATTCCGAATTTACGTAAATAAGCACGCGGCCTGCCACAAATCCGACAACGGTTGTAGGCCCGGACCCTGAACTTGGGGGGTCGCTGCTGCTTGGCGATCATCGATTTTTTGGCCACTTATTTCCCTCCTTGTATTGAGCATCACGAAGCCTCCCGGAAAGGCATCCCCACGTAACGGAGCAACTCCCTGGCTTCCTCGTCGTTTTTCGCCGTGGTGACAATGGTGATATCCATGCCGCGCACCTTGTCAATCTTGTCATAGTCGATTTCCGGAAAGATCACCTGCTCCCTGAGGCCCAGGGTGTAGTTCCCCCTCCCGTCAAAGGATCTGGGAGAGACGCCCCTGAAGTCCCGCACCCGCGGGAGCACAACGTTGACAAGCTTATCCAGAAAGTCATACATGCGGTCCCCCCGCAGGGTAACCTTGCATCCAATCTTCATTCCGGAACGCAGCTTGAAAGCCGCGATGGACTTGCGCGCCTTCGTTACAACCGGGCGCTGGCCGGTGATCTGCGTCAGGTCGTTAACCGCAGCCTCCAGGGCCTTGGGGTTTTGGATGGCCTCGCCTACCCCCATGTTGATGACGATCTTTTCAAGCCTGGGTACCTCCATAACGTTCTTATAGTTAAACTTCTTCATCATCTGGGGGACTATTTCCTGGCGGTAGCGCTCCTTTAGACCCATTACCGCACCTCCTTTATCCGTGACTACTTATCAATAATTTCCCCGCACTTTTTACAGGCCCGGTAGTATTTGTTATCAACCAATTTTTTGGCAATTCGTGTCGGCTGGTTGCACTTTGTGCAGACCAGCATTACATTCGAACTGGCAATCGGGGCCTCTTTCTCAATAATCCCTCCCTGTTGGAGAGACCTGGTGGGCCGGCTGTGCCGTTTGACAACATTTACGCCTTCCACAATGACTCTCTGCGCGGAGGGGAAAACCTGCAGAACCTTGCCGCGTTTACCGGCATTTTTTCCTGTGAGAACCAGGACGGTGTCCCCTTTCCGCACGTGAACTTTATTTCTTGCCATTGACCTCACCTCCACTTCCGGGCCCACTAAAGCACTTCGGGTGCCAGAGAAACTATTTTCATGAAGTCTTTATCCCGCAACTCGCGAGCCACGGGGCCAAAGATCCGGGTCCCCCGGGGGTTTTTCTGGTCGTTGATGATCACTGCGGCATTCTCGCTGAACTTTATGTAAGAACCGTCCGGCCGGCGGATTTCCTTTTTCGTCCTGACGACCACCGCCTGTACCACGTCACCCTTCTTAACCATTCCTCCCGGGCTTGCTTCCTTAACGGACGCCACAATAATGTCACCCACCGATGCATAGCGGCGGAAAGAACCGCCCAAAACACGAATGCACATGAGTTTCTTGGCGCCTGTATTGTCACCGGCTTTAAGTATTGTCTGCGGCTGTATCATCGGCTCTTTCCTCCTCTACAACTATTCCTTTGTCTGCAGCGCGGCTTAAGATTTCCGCAACCCTCCACCTTTTTTCCCTGCTCAAGGGGCGGGTTTCCATGATCCTGACCGTGTCCCCTACCCGGCAGGAATTGGTTTCATCATGGGCCTTGAACTTCTTGGTCCTTCTGATCGTCCGCTTGTAAAGAGGATGCCGGACCATGGTTTCCACAGCAACGACGACAGTTTTATCCATTTTGTCACTTACGACCACACCCACACGCGTCTTGCGCTGAGCCCGTGCTTCCACGTTCGACACCCCCTATCATCCCTGACCTGCCCGAACCTGCTCACGCTGGCGCATGATCTCGCGCTCCCGCAAGATGGTCTTGGCTCGAGCAAAAGCCCGGCGTACTTCCCGAATCCGCATGTGATTCTCCAACTGTCCCGTCGCCAGCTGGAAGCGGAGGCGAAACAGTTCATCCTTCAGGTCAATAAGCTTTCTTTCCAGTTCCTCGTCTGTTAAGTCACGCAGTTCCTTAACCTTCTTCACCGGTCTCACCACCCGCTTCATACCGTTTAACAAACCTGCTCTTGATCGGAAGCTTGTGGCTGGCGAGACGCATGGCCTCCCGAGCCACATCTTCCGCTACACCGCCCAGCTCGAACAAAATCCGGCCGGGCTTCACCACCGCAACCCAGTATTCCGGTGTCCCCTTTCCGCTTCCCATTCGGGTTTCGGCGGGCTTTGCGGTTACCGGCTGCTGCGGAAAGATACGGATCCACACCTTGCCGCCACGCTTGACATACCTGGTCATGGCAATACGCGCCGCCTCGATCTGGCGGGCGCTGATCCAACCGGGCTCGAGGGCCTGAAGACCATACTCTCCAAATGTCACTTCATTCCCCCGCCTTGCCTTTCCGGTAGGACGGAGCAAGTGCGGTTTCCGGTAAGTAACCCTCTTGGGCATTAACATTAACCCTCTCCTCCTTCCGCCTCAACCTGTTCCCTGTCTTTTACCGCCGGCTTTTCCGGAAGTACTTCCCCTTTATAGATCCAGACCTTTACACCGATTTTTCCGTAGGTCGTTTGCGCTTCGGCAAAACCGTAATCAATATCAGCACGCAAGGTATGGAGGGGGACTTTTCCTTCGCTGTACCACTCGCTGCGGGCCATTTCTGCGCCCGCCAGGCGGCCGCTCACGGCAATGCGGATTCCCTGGGCTCCCATTCGCATCGCCCTGGTCACAGCCTGTTTCATCGCCCGCCGAAAGGCGACACGCTTTTCCAGCTGGGCGGCAACGCTCTCTGCCACCAGTTGCGCCTCGAGTTCCGGTTTCTTGATCTCGATGATGTTGACGCTTACCTGCTTACCCGTCAGTTCCTCCAGTTCTTTGCGCAGGGCCTCCACTTCGGTCCCACCCCGCCCGATAACGATCCCGGGCTTGGCGGTGTGAATGGAAACCCGGATCCTGTTGGCAGCCCTCTCCAGCTCAACCCTGGATACGCCGGCAAGAAAGAGCCGCTTCTTTATATATTTCCGCAGGGCTAGATCCTCATGGAGCAGGTCGCGGTAATTCTTACCGGCATACCATTTGGATTCCCAATCCTTAATGATTCCAAGGCGCAGCCCGTATGGGTGAACCTTCTGACCCACCGCTCACCCCTCCTTTCGATCCTCTAGTACTACCGTAATATGGCTTGTTCTCCTGCGTCTGAGGTCTGCCCGTCCCCTTGCCCGGGGCTGGTATCTCTTCATAACAGGCCCCTCATCCACGTAGATCCGCTTGATATATAATTCATCCGGATTCATGTCGTAGTTGTGTTCGGCGTTCGCCGCAGCAGAACGGAGAACCTTGGCAACGGGAACCGCAGCCCTTTTCGGTACGAAACGCAGGATCGCCAGGGCATCGGATACCTTTTTACCCCGTACCAGGTCCACTACCTGCCGTACTTTGCGCGGAGCAATCCAGATGTAGCGTGCTACAGCCCTTGCTTCCACGTGTTTTCACCCCTTCTATTTGAGTGCCGTCGAGCGTTCCGTGTGGGCGCCGTGGCCGCGGAAGATCCGGGTCGGAGCAAACTCACCCAGCTTGTGCCCCACCATATCCTCGGTAATGTAAATCGGTACATGCCTCCTGCCGTCGTGGACGGCGATGGTGTGCCCGACCATCTCCGGGAAAATCGTGGAACGCCGCGACCAGGTCTTGATCACGCGCTTCTCACCCTTTTCGTTCATTTCAATGATCTTTTTTAAGAGTTTTTCATCGCAATAAGGCCCTTTTTTAAGAGAACGGCCCACTCCTGATTTACCTCCTTGGCGCCCTCTACTTGCTGCGCCGCTTAATGATCAGCTTATCCGAGGCCTTGTTCTTCTTGCGTGTCTTTGCTCCCAAGGCCGGTTTCCCCCACGGCGTCACCGGATTCCGCCCGATCGGGGATTTGCCTTCACCGCCGCCGTGCGGGTGGTCCACAGGGTTCATCACTACACCGCGCACCGTCGGTCTGATTCCCAGCCAGCGCTTCCGTCCGGCCTTCCCGAGATTAATATTTTCATGGTCCAGGTTGCCCACCTGGCCGACTGTGGCCTTGCAGTCGATGTGAACCAGTCGCATTTCTCCCGAAGGCATCCTGAGGTTGGCGAACTCGCCCTCCTTGGCCATCAACTGGGCGACTCCACCGGCGGACCGGACCAGCTTCCCGCCTCCGCCCGGCCTCAACTCAATATTGTGAACGAGGGTACCGACAGGTATATTCCTTAAAGGAAGGGCGTTGCCCGGTTTAATGTCCACATCCGGACCCGAAATAACGGTATCCCCAACCTTCAGGCCGAGTGGAGCCAGGATGTATCTTTTTTCCCCGTCTTTGTAGTGAAGCAGGGCGATATTGGCAGAGCGGTTGGGATCGTATTCTAAAGTCGCCACTTTGGCGGGAATTCCATCCTTGTCCCGCTTGAAATCGATGATCCGGTAGAATCTTCGTGCCCCGCCGCCGCGATGGCGAACGGTAATGCGCCCTGTATTGTTGCGCCCCGCCTTCTTCCGTACCGGCTCAAGCAGGGACGGTTCCGGCTCGACGTCGCTCAATTCCTCAAAGGTCAGCACGGTCATCTGGCGCCGCCCTGGTGATGTGGGTTTAAATTTTTTGATTCCCATTCCGTTTCCCTCCTTCCGCGGCCAATCCTCTAGTGATCTGGTTGCCTGTATATTTATGAAAGCAGCTCTTCAAAGATTTCGATCTTGTCACCCGGGCGGAGGGTCACGATCGCTTTTTTCCGCTCGGGCGTCAGTCCTGTGGACCTGCCAACCCGTTTTCTCTTGCCTTTGACAATTGCTGTGTTGACGGCCAGCACCTTTACCTTGAACAATTCCTCCACTGCTCGCTTGATCTCGATCTTGTTGGTTTTTTTATCAACATAAAAGGTGTACTTGTTTTCCTTCTGTGCCAGCTTAACCGATTTCTCTGTCACCAGCGGCCTGATCAGGATATCGTGTGGGCTACGCACCGGCAAGCACCTCCCCTACCCTGGCAAGAGCGTTCTTGGTCATGATTACTTTATCCACCGCCAGGAGGTCATAGGCGTTCAGCCGGTCTGCCAGAGCAATTCCCACTCCGGGCAGGTTGCGCGCCGCTCTCTCCACCACCTCATCCCGTTCCGGAAGCACCAGCAGTGCCGTGTTTTTTGCTTCCAGGTTTTCCAAAAGCCTGGCCACCTCTCTGGTTTTCGGCTCGGGAAGCTGAATATCCTCGATCACGATCAGGTCTCCATCCTGTACTCGGGTGGAGAGGGCCGACTTCACAGCGAGGCGTCGCATCTTCTTGGGAAGCGCCTGCTTGTAGCTCCTTGGCTTTGGTCCAAAGACAATTCCACCCTTGCGCCAAAGCGGGGAGCGAATGCTTCCCACCCGCGCCCGGCCTGTTCCTTTTTGGCGCCAGGGCTTGCGACCGCTGCCCTGTACCTCACCGCGGTTCTTTGTGGAAGCAGTACCGCTGCGCCGGTTGGCGAGATGCCGCACAACAGCCTGGTGGAGGACATGCTCTTGTACAGGGATACCAAAGATGTCGTCTCTCAGTTCCAGATCCCCAACCCTGATTCCTTCCGCATTATATAACGCAGCCTTAGGCATTACCTGTAGCCTCCTTTCCGGCTATCGCACCGAATCTCTAATCAAAAGCAGACCCCTGCGGGGCCCTGGTACCGCGCCCTGTACCATCAAGAGGTTGCGGGCAGGGTCCACTTTCACCACCTTTAAGTGGAGGACTGAAACGGTCTCTCCACCCAACCTGCCGGGGAGTTTGCGGCCCTTAAACACCCGGGCCGGCCCCTTTGCTCCCAGCGAGCCCGGCCTCCGGTGGTACTTTGAACCATGCTTCATCGGACCCCTATGAAACCCGTGCCTTTTGATGCCTCCGGCGAAGCCCTTCCCCTTTGAGGTTCCCCGTACATCCACGTAATCTCCAGAGTTAAATATGTCTACCTTGACTTCCTGGCCGACTTCGAACTGGTTTAACTCGTCCGGCTCCACACGGATCTCCCTGAGGAAGCGAAGCGGCTTTACCTTTTGCTTGCTAAACTGGCCGCGTAAAGGGCGGTTGAGAATTCTTTCGCGCACCTCTTCAAAGCCCAACTGCAGGGCGGCATACCCATCCCGCTCAGGAGTTTTCTTTTGTACCACATAACAGGGCCCTGCTTCAATTACCGTCACAGGAACTGCTTTCCCTGCCTCGTCGAAAATCTGCGTCATACCTATTTTTCGTCCGAGAATGCCTTTGCGCAACATCTTCACCTCCCAATCCCGACCCGCCAGGCATTACAGCTTGATCTCGATATCAACCCCGGCCGGCAAGTCAAGACGCATCAGGGCATCAATCGTCTTCGGAGTCGGTTCCAGAATATCAATCAGGCGCTTATGAGTGCGCATTTCGAACTGCTCCCGCGAATCCTTGTTCACATGGGGAGACCTCAAGATGGTAATTATGCTCTTTTCTGTAGGAAGCGGGACGGGCCCCGAGATCGAGGCCCCTGTGCGTCGGGCTGTCTCTACAATCTTCTGCGCCGACTGATCCAGAATTTTATGGTCAAAAGCCTTTAACCTTATGCGTATCTTCTGGCGCGCCACTCTCATCCCTCCTTAACTGACCTCGCCACTCGCCGGGCTCCATTATAGAGCCAGAGAGATCTATTCAACGATGCCGGTAACAACGCCTGCTCCTACCGTACGGCCTCCCTCACGAATGGCGAAACGCAGCCCTTCCTCAATGGCGATCGGGGTAATCAGCTCGACTTCCATGTTCACATTGTCTCCGGGCATAACCATTTCTACGCCTTCAGGAAGCTTGATAACCCCTGTAACGTCGGTGGTCCGGAAGTAGAACTGCGGACGGTACCCCTGGAAGAACGGAGTGTGCCGGCCTCCTTCTTCCTTGGTCAGAACGTATACCTCGGCCTTAAACTTGGTGTGGGGCTTGATTGAGCCCGGTTTGGCAATAACCTGGCCGCGCTCCACTTCTTTGCGCTCTACTCCTCTCAGGAGGACACCGATGTTGTCTCCGGCTTCACCCTGGTCGAGGACCTTGCGGAACATTTCCACACCCGTGACCACAGTCTTGCGCGGTTTGTCCTGCAACCCGATGATCTCCACTTCGTCTCCCATTTTGACTACTCCACGCTCAACCCTGCCGGTTACCACGGTGCCGCGGCCGGTGATGGTGAAGACGTCTTCAACCGGCATCAGGAACGGCTTGTCGGTGTCGCGCTGCGGTGTCGGAATGTATTCGTCAACCGCATCCAAAAGCTTCAGTATAGGGCTGCAGTTCTCGCACTCGGGCTTGCCGCAGCCGCACTCCATGGCCTTCAGGGCGCTGCCGGCAATGATCGGAATCTCATCCCCCGGGAACTCGTATTCAGAAAGGAGTTCGCGTACTTCCAGCTCCACCAGTTCCATAAGCTCGGGATCGTCCACCATGTCGGCCTTGTTGAGGAAGACGATGATGTACGGCACACCCACCTGCCGCGCCAGCAGGATATGCTCCCGGGTCTGCGGCATGGGGCCGTCTGCTGCCGATACTACCAGAATGGCACCGTCCATCTGGGCTGCACCGGTGATCATGTTCTTGATATAGTCGGCATGACCCGGGCAGTCCACATGGGCGTAGTGCCTCTTGTCGGTCTCGTACTCCACATGGGCGATGGCAATGGTGATCCCGCGCTCACGTTCCTCCGGAGCCTTATCGATTTCACCGTATTCCGTCGCCTGCGCCAACCCTCTTTGCGCCAATACCTTTGTGATCGCAGAGGTGAGCGTTGTCTTGCCATGGTCAACGTGACCAATGGTTCCCACGTTGACGTGCGGCTTGGTGCGCTCAAACTTTTTCTTCGCCATTAAAATCATCCTTTCCTTAAAAAATTATTGATAGATGTTATTGATTAAGAGCTCATATAATTCCCGCCGATGCGGGAAAAAAGGTTTTCCATGATACTCGGAGGCACCTGTTCGTAATGGGAGTACTGCATGACATAGCTGCCCCGTCCCTGGGTCATGGAACGCAGGTCCGTGGCATAGCCAAACATGGCAGACAGCGGCACCACTCCCCGCAGGACCTGGGTGTTGCCCCGGAGTTCGGTGGCCTCAATCCGGCCTCGCCGGGCGTTGAAATCACCGATTACGTCCCCCAGGTATTCCTCCGGGACGGTGATCTCGATCTTCATAAAGGGCTCCAGCAGAACCGGTTTTCCCTTCTCGGCAGCCGACCGGAAGGCCATTGCCCCGGCAATCTTAAAGGCGATTTCCGAGGAATCCACCTCGTGGAAGGAACCTCCAACCAGAGTGGCCTGGATATCCACCATCGGGTAACCGGCCAGCACACCGTTTTCCATTGCTTCCCGGATTCCGGTATCAATGGCCGGAATAAATTCCTTAGGTATGATACCACCTGTCGTGCGGTCGACGAACTTGTATCCCTCACCCGGGGGTAACGGTTCCAGTTCAACGACCACGTGACCGTACTGGCCACGGCCACCGGTCTGTCTGACGTATTTGCCTTCCGCCCTGGTCCTGGAAGTAATGGTTTCTTTATAGGCTACCTGGGGCTTGCCGACGCTGGCATCTACATTAAACTCCCGGAGGAGGCGATCCACGATGATCTCCAGATGCAGTTCGCCCATTCCGGCAATCAGTGTCTGCCCGGTCTCACGGTCCGTAAAGCTGCGGAAGGTGGGGTCCTCTTCAGCAAGGCGGTGCAGAGCCATTCCCATTTTATCCTGATCGGCCTTTGTTTTGGGTTCGATTGCCACCGAGATCACCGGATCCGGGAAACGCATCGCTTCCAGAACGATGGGCCGGTCCTCCGCCGCCAGGGTGTCCCCGGTGGTGGTTTCCTTTAGCCCCACCGCCGCAGCGATTTCTCCGGCGTAAACCTCGTTAACGTCCTCCCGGTGGTTGGCATGCATCTTGACAAGGCGTCCGATGCGCTCTCTTTTTCCCTTTGTCACATTGTAAACAGTGGTGCCAGACTGCAGGGTCCCGGCGTACACCCGCAGGAAAACCAGCTTCCCGGTGTAGACATCGGTCTGCACCTTAAAGGCCAGAGCGGCCAGCGGCTCGTCATCCGCTGCCTGCCGCTCCACCGTCTCCTGCGTTTCCGGGTGCACCCCTTTAACAGGCGGTATATCCAGCGGCGACGGCAGGTAGTCGACAACCGCATCGAGCAAAGGCTGCACCCCTTTATTCTGTTTGGAGGAGCCACAGAGAACAGGGACGATGCGGCAGGCCAGTGTGCCTTTTCTTATGGCCGCTCTAATTTCATCCTCCGTGATCTTCTCTCCCTCCAGGTACTTAACCATCAGCCGGTCATCGAATTCCGCCAGGGCCTCCAGCAGCTGCTCCCGGTAAAAGCGTTTATCCTTCACAAGATCTTGCGGTACTTCCGTTACTTCATACTCGGTCCCCAATTCATCCTTATATATAAGTGCCTTATCCCTGATCAGATCCACAACACCCCGGAAGGTGTCCTCGCTGCCGATCGGAAGCTGCACCGGCACTGCATTTGCGCCCAGCCGGTCACGGATTGACCGGGTGGAACGGAAGAAATCGGCACCCAGGCGATCCATCTTATTTAAATAGGCGATGCGCGGGATCCCGTAGCGGTCGGCCTGACGCCAGACCGTTTCCGACTGCGGCTCCACTCCGGCAACGGCGTCAAAAATGGCAACCACTCCGTCAAGTACGCGTAAACAGCGCTCTACTTCCGCCGTAAAGTCCACGTGCCCTGGTGTGTCGATCAGGTTTATAGTAAAATCGCGCCATTTACAGGTTGTGGCAGCAGAGGTGATGGTAATCCCCCGTTCCTGCTCCTGGATCATCCAGTCCATGGTGGCGGCGCCGTCATCCACTTCCCCAATCCGGAAGACCCGGCCGGTATAAAACAGGATGCGCTCGGTGGTGGTAGTCTTGCCTGCGTCAATATGGGCCATGATCCCGATATTACGTATTCGTTCCAAGGGAACTTCACGCGCCATGCATTCTCCCCCCTTTCCGCAGTATATTTCAACGGTGATTGCTTACCAGCGGTAATGGGCGAAGGCCTTGTTGGCCTCGGCCATTTTGTGGGTATCCTCTTTCTTCTTGACGGCAGCACCGGTGTTGTTGGCTGCATCCATGATCTCTGCCGCCAGTTTTTCCTCCATGCTCTTACCGGCCCGCAGCCGGGCATAATTCACTATCCATCGTATACCAAGGGTCAGCCGGCGTTCCGGGCGCACCTCAACCGGCACCTGGTAGTTGGCCCCACCGACCCGCCGGGCCTTGACTTCCAGGACTGGCATTACATTTTTCAAGGCCTGTTCGAAAACCTCCAGCGGATCCTTCTTGGTTTTTTCCCTGATAATATCCAAGGCCCTGTAACAGATCTTTTCTGCCAGGCTCTTTTTGCCGTCCCACATCACTTTATTTATCAGCTTTGTCAAAATCTTGCTTCCATATACCGGATCCGGTAAAACATCCCTTTTTGCTACAGTACCACGTCGCGGCAACCACACCCCTCCTTTCCATTGCAGTCACTCTAAGCCTTGGCGACCTTTGGACGTTTTGCCCCGTACTTCGACCTGCCCCGGTTCCTGTTCTGAACACCGGCTGTATCAAGGCTTCCCCTGATAATGTGATAGCGCACACCGGGCAGATCCTTGACACGCCCTCCCCTCACCAGGACCACAGAGTGCTCCTGCAGGTTGTGCCCGATTCCGGGAATGTAGGCGGTAACCTCGATCCCGTTGGTCAGGCGCACGCGCGCCACCTTCCGCAGGGCCGAGTTCGGCTTCTTCGGTGTTGTGGTGTATACACGCGTACACACTCCCCGCTTTTGAGGAGAATTTTTCAAGGCAGGAGCCGTCGACTTCTTTTTTGCCTTCTGGCGGCCCTTGCGGATCAACTGGTTCAGTGTCGGCACATCAACACCTCCTTTGCTCTCCGTCTCTTTTCTACTCGATAATAGCCGCGGAGGCTGCCCCAACCTTAATCCCGCACTGTTTTCCCAGTTCGATCATGGAGTCAACCATCACCACCTCAACGCCCTTCTCCGCACACAAACGGAGCAAAGGAGATGAAATCCGTTCCTCAGCATCCTTCGCGACGTAAACAACCCGGGCCTGGCCTTTTTCCACGGCTCTCTGGGTTTGCTTTGTACCCACCGTTTTTTTCTTAGCAGCAGCCAACCTCTCCACTTCTCTTCCTCACTCCTTTGAGTTACAAGAGTCGACGGAGCGGTCACACAATGATGATTTTATCATCCGGTCGTGAATCCTGTCAATTATTTAATGTTCTGGACTTCCAGCTTCTCCGTGTCTTCTTCTGCAGCAGCCACCGGTACCTCTGCCTGCGCACCATCCTGTTCCGCCTGAGCTTCCCCGGCGGTCTGAGCGGCACTCACTTCCTGCTCGCTCATCACCTTGATGTTCCGGTAGCGGGACATACCGGTTCCGGCAGGGATCAACTTCCCGATGATGACGTTTTCCTTCAAACCGAGCAGCGGATCGATCTTGCCCTTGATCGAAGCCTCAGTTAAAACCCTCGTGGTTTCCTGGAACGACGCCGCCGACAGGAAGGAATCGGTAGCCAGGGAAGCCTTGGTGATTCCCAAAATGACCGGCTTGGCGCTGGCCGGTTCCCCTCCCTCGGCCAGAACCCTGGCATTCTCCTCCTCAAAATCGAAGACCTCGATCAGGCCGCCGGGCAGCAGGTCCGTGTCCCCTGACTCCTCAACCTTCACCTTGCGCAGCATCTGCCTGATCATCACTTCGATGTGCTTATCGTTGATGTCCACACCCTGCATCCTGTAAACCCGCTGCACTTCCCGGAGCAGGTAATCCTGCACCGCGGCAATGCCCTTCACCTGAAGCAGGTCATGGGGGTTGACCGAGCCTTCTGTCAGCTCCTCGCCGGCCTCCACATACTGGCCGTTCTCCACCTTAATCCTGGAACCAAAGGGAATCTGGTAGGTGCGCTTTTCGTCGTCCCCGGCAATTTCAATCTCCCTCTTCCCCTTGGACTCCTGAATGGTGACGATCCCGTCGTTTTCGGCGATGATTGCCTGGCCCTTGGGCTTGCGCGCCTCAAAGAGCTCCTCCACCCGGGGTAGACCCTGGGTGATGTCTTCCCCGGCCACACCGCCGGTATGGAAGGTACGCATGGTCAACTGCGTACCGGGCTCGCCGATCGACTGGGCCGCCATGATCCCCACGGCCTCCCCGATTTCCACCGTAAAACCGGTGGCCAGGTTGCGCCCGTAGCATTTCTGGCAGGTGCCGTAGCGGGTTTTGCAGGTCAGAACCGACCGGATCAGCACCTTTTTGATCCCGGCTTCGATGATCTTCTCGGCGTACTCCTCGGTGATCTCGGTGTCCGCCGGGACGATCTCCTCACCGGTTTCCGGATGGAGGACCGGCAGCAGCGTGTAGCGCCCGATGATCCTCTCGCTCAGTTTTTCGATCACGTCATCCCCGTCTTTGATCTCCTCGACGAAGATGCCTTCACTGGTTCCGCAATCGGCCTCCCGCACGATCACGTCCTGGGCCACATCTACAAGCCGGCGGGTCAGGTAGCCGGAGTCTGCGGTTCGCAGGGCGGTGTCGGCAAGCCCCTTTCTGGCTCCGTGCGTCGAAGTGAAGTATTCCAGAACCGTCAGGCCCTCCCGGAAGTTTGCTTTAATAGGAACATCGATGATCTGCCCGGAGGGGTCCGCCATCAAGCCGCGCATACCGGCCAGCTGGCGGATCTGCTGGATATTGCCGCGCGCCCCGGAATTGGCCATCATGTAGATCGGGTTAAGCCGGTCGAGGTGTTTTAACAGGGAATCGGTCACCTCTTCCGTCGCCCTCTGCCAGATCCCGGTAACCTTGGCATAGCGCTCATCCTCGCTGATCAGCCCCCTGCGGTACTGCTGTTCCACCTTATCCACTTCGGCATCGGCCCGGGCGAGAATATCCGGTTTCTCAGGCGGGACCGCCACATCGGTGATGCCGACCGTGATTCCGGCCTTCGTGGCGTAGCTGAACCCCAGCTTCTTGATCCCGTCCAGAAGGGCAGCCGTCCTCTCGTAGCCCAGTCTGCGGTAACACTTGCCGACGATCTCGGCCAGGATCTTCTTACCCACAACCTCGTTGATAAAACCGAGTTCCGCAGGTATGACCTGGTTAAAGATCAGCCTTCCCACTGTGGTATCCACAAGTTTGCCGTTAACCCGCACCTTGATGTGGGCGTGGAGATCGATTACCCCGGATTCATAAGCATAATAAGCCTCATTGAAATCCCTGAAATACTTGCCTTCTCCCTTAGCCCCTTCCTCGTCAATAGTCAGGTAGTAGCAGCCCAGGACCATATCCTGGGTAGGAGCAACCACCGGCCGGCCGTCCTTCGGGTTCAGGATGTTGTGGCTTGACAGCATAAGAATTCTTGCTTCTGCCTGGGCCTCGGCGGACAAGGGCACATGAACCGCCATCTGGTCCCCGTCGAAATCGGCGTTGTACCCCGTACAGACCAGGGGATGAATCTGGATTGCCCTGCCTTCCACAAGGACCGGCTCGAAGGCCTGAATGCCCAGCCTGTGCAGGGTAGGAGCACGGTTCAAGAGAACCGGGTGCTCCTTGATGACATCCTCCAGCACATCCCAGACCTCGTTGCGCACCCGCTCCACCATGCGCTTGGCACTCTTGATGTTGTGGGCATAGCCCTGGCTGACCAGCCGCTTCATCACAAAGGGCTTGAAAAGCTCCAGGGCCATTTCCTTCGGCAAACCGCACTGGTGAAGCTTGAGTTCCGGTCCGACAACGATAACCGAACGGCCGGAGTAGTCAACGCGTTTCCCGAGCAGGTTCTGGCGGAAACGACCCTGTTTCCCCTTCAGCATGTCACTGAGGGATTTCAACGGCCTGTTGCCGGGTCCCGTCACCGGACGGCCGCGCCTGCCGTTGTCAATCAAAGCGTCGACCGCTTCCTGCAGCATCCGTTTTTCATTCCGCACAATGATATCCGGGGCTCCGAGGTCGAGCAGCCTCTTCAGCCGGTTGTTCCGGTTGATGACACGCCGGTAGAGGTCGTTCAAATCGGAGGTGGCAAACCTGCCGCCGTCAAGCTGGACCATAGGCCGCAGCTCAGGGGGGATCACCGGGATCACTTCGAGGATCATCCATTCCGGGCGGTTGCCGGACTTCCGAAAAGCCTCCACAACCTCCAGGCGCCGGATCGCCCGCACCTTCCGCTGGCCGGTGGCTTCATTGAGCTCATTCCGCAGTTCCTGGCTTAACTTGTCAAGATCGATTTCCTCGAGCAGTTCCTTGATCGCCTCAGCCCCCATCCCTGCCCGGAAGCGGTTTCCGTACTTCTCCTTGTTCTCCCGGTATTCCGACTCGGTCAGGAGCTGCTTCTTGGTCAGAGGCGTATCCCCGGGATCGATAACAACATATGAAACGAAGTACAGGACCTTTTCAAGCGAGCGGGGAGACATGTCCAGCAGCAGCCCCATCCGGCTGGGAATCCCTTTAAAGTACCAGATATGGGAAACAGGCGCCGCCAGTTCGATATGCCCCAAACGCTCACGCCGCACCTTGGCACGGGTGACTTCCACGCCGCAGCGGTCGCAAATAATCCCTTTGTACCGCACGCGCTTGTATTTCCCGCAATGGCACTCCCAATCCTTGGTCGGGCCGAAGATCCTTTCGCAGAAAAGCCCGTCCCGTTCCGGTTTGAGGGTCCTGTAATTGATCGTCTCCGGTTTTTTCACTTCCCCACTCGACCAGGCCCGGATCTGTTCAGGGGAGGCCAGGCCGATACGCATCTGTTCGAAATTACTGACGTCCAGCAAAAGTTACCCGCTCCCTTCCTACAGGCTTTGTCAGGTGGCGACAGCTCCTGACTATTCTTCTTCCTCTACCAGCTCATCGAAGAAAGGACCGCGTCGTTGGCTTACCTTTGCTTTGGCACGGGGGCTCCGGCGCGCACGGTGATATTCCTCTTCCATTTCATCCTTTTCTTCATCTTCAATTTCCCTCGCCACATCATCTTCATCGACATCCAGTTCCGAGGCTCCCTTCACCTCATGGCCTTCGTCCAAAAGGCCGTAATCCTCCATCTCCTCTTCTTCAAAGGGGATCAGCTTCTCAGAGTCATCTTCCTCCACATCCTCGCTATCCTCATCTTCATTCTCAATATACTTCACCTTCCCGGCCTTCCCGGAGGGGGGAAGGGACTCGCCGATATCCAGGTCAAGCTCCTTGGCGGTTTCGCTGATATCCTCGTCCCCTTCTCTGATCTCGATCTCTTCATTCGACTCGGAGAGCACCCGGACATCAAGACAGAGGCTCTGGAGTTCCTTGATCAGCACTTTGAAGGATTCGGGAACTCCCGGTTCGGGAACATTCTCACCCTTCACGATGGCTTCATAGGTCTTGACACGCCCCACAACGTCATCAGATTTTACGGTCAGAATCTCCTGGAGTGTATAGGATGCGCCATACGCCTCCAACGCCCAGACCTCCATTTCGCCGAAACGCTGCCCGCCGAACTGGGCCTTGCCACCCAGCGGCTGCTGGGTAACCAGGGAGTAAGGCCCGGTGGAACGGGCATGGATCTTGTCGTCAACCAGGTGGGCGAGTTTCAACATATAAATATAGCCCACGGTGACTTCATGGTCGTATGGTTCTCCGGTACGCCCGTCGTACAAAACCGTCTTACCGTGCACGGGGAGGTTCGCCCGCTCCAGGGTATCGGTGATGTCTTTCTCAAGAGCGCCGTCGTAGACCGGCGAGGCGACATACATCCCCAGTTCATGGGCTGCCCAGCCCAGATGGCACTCCAGTACCTGTCCAATATTCATACGTGAGGGCACGCCCAGGGGATTCAGGACGATTTCTACCGGTGTCCCGTCCGGCAGAAAGGGCATATCCTCCTCGGGCAGGATCCGGGAGATAACCCCCTTGTTCCCGTGCCTTCCCGCCATCTTGTCTCCCACGGAAATCTTCCTCTTCTGGGCCACGTAGACCCTTACCAGCCTGTTAACCCCAGGCGGCAGTTCATCGCCGTTCTCCCGGGAGAAAACCTTGACGTCTACGACCCGGCCGGATTCACCGTGGGGCACCCGCAGCGAGGTATCCCTGACCTCCCGGGCCTTTTCACCGAAGATCGCCCGTAGCAACCGCTCCTCGGCGGTTAATTCCGTCTCGCCTTTCGGCGTCACCTTGCCTACCAGAATATCCCCGGGCCTGACCTCCGCCCCGACCCGGATAATCCCTCTCTCATCCAGGTCCTTTAAAACGTCCTCGCCCACATTGGGAATATCCCTGGTGATCTCCTCAGGCCCGAGTTTCGTATCCCGGGCATCGCACTCGTATTCCTCGATGTGGATCGATGTGAAGTAGTCATCTTTGACCAGCTTTTCGCTGATCAGAATGGCGTCTTCGTAGTTGTAGCCCTCCCAGGGCATAAAGGCAACCAGGACGTTGCGGCCCAGAGCCAGCTCCCCCCCTGCAGTACAGGGGCCGTCGGCAATAACCTCGCCTGCGGATACCCGCTGCCCCTTCTCTACAATAGGCTTCTGGTTGATACAGGTACCCTGGTTGGACCGGGCGAACTTCATCAAACGAAACCTGTCGATCGTTCCGTCGTCGCACTTGATGACGATCTCGTCGGCGGTCACCTTCTGCACAAAACCATCGTGAGCAGCTTTGAGCACAACACCCGAATCCAGGGCTACCCGATGCTCGATCCCCGTACCCACCAGCGGCGCTTCCGTTTTCAGGAGGGGCACTGCCTGCCGCTGCATGTTTGCTCCCATTAGAGCACGGTTGGCGTCATCGTGCTCCAGAAAAGGAATCAATGCCGTGGCCACGCTGACGACCTGCTTCGGAGAAACGTCCATGTAGTCTACTTCCGAAGAAGGTACGACGAGAATCTCGCGCCCACGCCTGGCGTTGACACGGGCGGTTTTAAAATGGCCCTCTTCGTCAAGGGGGGCGTTGGCCTGGGCAATAACGTATTCATCCTCTTCGTCCGCGGTAAGATAGACGATTTCGTTGGTGACAATCCCCTTTTCCTTATCCACCTTCCGGTAGGGTGTTTCGATAAACCCGTACTGGTTAACGCGGGCATAAGTGCTCAAGGAGCCGATCAGGCCGATGTTTGGGCCTTCAGGGGTTTCGATGGGGCACATTCTCCCGTAGTGGGAGTGGTGCACGTCCCGTACCTCGAACCCTGCCCGTTCCCTGCTCAGCCCTCCGGGGCCCAGGGCGCTCAGCCGGCGCTTATGGGTCAGCTCGGCCAGCGGGTTGGTCTGGTCCATGAACTGGGAGAGCTGGCTGCTGCCGAAAAACTCCTTGATTGCCGCCACCACAGGCCGGATGTTGATCAGGGCCTGGGGAGTGATGGTATCTACATCCTGGATGGTCATTCTCTCCCTGACCACTCGCTCCATCCGCGCCAGTCCGATCCGGAACTGGTTCTGCAGGAGCTCACCCACGGAGCGAAGGCGCCTGTTGCCCAGATGGTCGATGTCATCGATCTGGCCTTCCCCCTGCATGAGCTTGAGAAAATAATCAATTACGGCAATAATGTCCTCCCGGGAGAGGCATCTCCCCTCATGGGCAGGATCATTGGCATTCAGCTTCAGCTTCTTATTAAACTTATAACGGCCCACATTGCCCAGGTCATAACGGCGCGGGTCGAAGAAGAGGCTCTCCAACAAGGCGCGGGCGCTGTCAATGGTGGGGGGCTCCCCGGGCCGCAGCCTCTTGTAGATTTCCACGAGTGCCTCTTCCTGGGACTGGTTGCTATCTCGTTCCAGAGTGATCCTGATGAATTCATTATCGTTGAAAAGGGACATTATCTCGTTATTTGTGGAGTAGCCCAGGGTCCGGACAAGAACGGTAACGGGCAGTTTCCGGGTCCGGTCCACCCGCACCCAAATGGCGTCATGCACATCGGATTCCAGTTCCAGCCAGGCGCCGCGGTTCGGGATTACCGTTGCGCTGAAGAGCTTTTTCCCTGCGTCGCTGCCGGCATGATAGTAAACACCGGGTGAGCGAACCAGCTGGCTGACGATAACCCGTTCCGCACCATTAATAATAAAGGTTCCCTGCTCGGTCATCAGAGGGAAATCTCCCATGAAGACATCCTGTTCCTTGATTTCACCCGTTTCCCGGTTTGTCAGACGCACCTTCACCCGCAACGGGGCGGCATAGGTAACATCCCGCTCCTTACACTCTTCAACGCTGTATTTGGGTTCTCCCAGGGAGTAGTCTATAAACTCAAGAGTCAGGTTGCCGGTGAAATCCTGAATCGGGGAAACATCACGAAACAGTTCATGCAGCCCCTCCCTTAAGAACCACTGGTAGGACTGCTGCTGAATTTCAATCAGGTTCGGCATTTCCAGAACTTCTTTAATACGCCCGTAACTCCATCGCTGGTGCTGTCCTGCCTGTATCGGAGTCGGATAAGCCATCGCGCCTTCCTCACCTCTTACTTGGTAATAACCTCAACATCCCACTATTTACCAGCATTATTCCCTTCTATTACGGATTCCAACCCTTCCTTGCCAAAAGAAAACATTAATACATTCCTGACCTATAGGACATTAATAGACATTTTAATATGCTAGCATAGTCACCAAGCTTTGTCAAGCAAGAATTTCTCGAAGCAGAACCCGCGCCCCCAGTATTTACCATCCCTACATTTCAACAGCCACAAGGCTTCCAGCTACAGCACCTGGTAAAGAGTGTAAATAACCCCTTTTCCCTAAATTACCTGTTTTTTTCAGGGA